>CAZTWS010000061.1:0-29418 GCA_964618225.1 uncultured Planctomycetaceae bacterium | reverse complement strand
GAAGCCAAGATCGGCGACACGGGCCGTAGCGTTATCGACCAAACCTGCATGGTGTTCGGCCAGATGAACGAGCCGCCTGGAGCCCGTCTGCGTGTGGCTCTAACGGCACTCACGATGGCCGAGTACTTCCGCGATAAGACGGGTGCCGACACGCTGCTGTTCGTGGATAACATCTTCCGCTTCTCGCAAGCGGGTAGCGAGGTGTCTGCACTTCTCGGTCGTATGCCTTCCGCGGTGGGTTACCAACCAACGCTCGCCACGGAAATGGGCGCGTTGCAAGAACGCATCGCGTCGACCACGAGCGGTGCTATTACATCGATCCAAGCCGTGTACGTTCCGGCCGACGATCCGACCGACCCCGCCCCAGCTACGGCGTTCGGCCAGCTCGATGCGTTCCTTTACCTCGAACGCTCGATTTCGGAAAAGGGTATTTATCCGGCGGTCGATCCGCTGGCGTCCAGTAGCCGTATTCTCGATCCGCAGTACGTGGGCGAGCGGCACTACAACTGTGCTCGTCGCGTGCAAACGATCCTGCAGCGTTACCGCGAACTGCAAGACATCATCGCGATCCTCGGTGTCGATGAACTGAGCGAAGACGACAAGATGATCGTGCTTCGCGCTCGCCGTATCGAACGGTTCTTGTCGCAACCGTTCCTCGTAGCCGAAGTGTTTACCGGCAAGCCGGGCGAAATCACGCCGCTTTCCGAAACGATTCGCAGCTTCGAAGAAATCTGCGATGGCAAGTGGGATCATTTGCCGGAAGACGCGTTTATGTACGTCGGTGTCGTCGAGCAAGCCGAAGCGCAGTGGAAGAAGTCGCAGAACAAGTAGAGCAGTAGAGTAAATGACGAATTGCTGAATGACGAATAGACCGGCATTCGGCGTTCAGCGCTGACCTTATCGAAGTCATCATGGCCCATACCACCACAACATCTTCCGGCAAGTTGCAATGCGTCGTCGTCACTCCCGAGGCGACCGAGCTAGAGACCGCTGCCGACTTTGTGGCATTGCCACTTTACGACGGCGAAGTGGGCGTTTTACCCGGCCGTTCGCCGCTAATCGGCCGCCTGGGCTACGGCGAGCTTCGTGTTCGTACCGGCGGCACGACGATTCGCTACTACGTGGACGGTGGCTTCGTGCAGGTTGCCGATAATATTGTTTCGGTGCTTACGAACCGGGCCGTTTCTGAATCGGGACTCAACAAGCACACTGCCGATGAACAGCTCCGGGCCGCGCTCAACCGCCCGGCCGCCGGCGAAGAAGAACTCGCGATTCGCGACCGACAAATCCAGCAAGCTCGTGGATTGCTGCGTGTTGCTTCTCATGCTGGTGGCTCGCCACGCACCGTCGGTCATTAGAGCCTATCCGCCTTAAAAAGGCCGGAATATCTTGGGTTTCGAGCATTGAAATTGACCTGTATAGCCGGGACGTTTACGCTACTAGTAGTAAGGCGTTGATGGCCTAATCCACAGGCAGGGCATTTTTCTTCGGAACTTGTTGCTATGAGGACCGCCTCGAACCGCAAGTCGTCTGACCGCTTTGCCTTTACGCTGGTGGAGATTCTGGTTGTTGTTGCCATCATCAGCATTCTCATCGCTTTGATGCTGCCAGCGATTCAGCAAGCACGGGAATCGGCCCGTAAGTCGCAATGTGCGAACAACCTCAAGCAAATTGGCTTGGGAATGCAGACCTATCTGTTGGATAAGAAAGCGTTCCCGGTTGGTTACTCGTCGCGTGTGCTGCCCGACCATGACGACGGCGGACCTGGCTGGGCATGGGGCTCTTCGCTGCTTCCCTATATCGAAGAGGCGACCCTTGCCGATCAGGTGGATACCACCAAATCTCTCCGGGCAGCAGATACAGAGCAACTTCGCCTCACTTCGATTCCCTTATTTGCATGCCCGTCTGACGATATTTTCGAAACAGTCATCGACATTCCCTCGAAGTCGTCAACACTCATCATCTGCAAGATGGCGGCGGCCAACTACGTGGCCAACTCGGGTACGATTCGTCCCACGTGCAAACTGTGCCGCGACGCGTTTGACGGCGTGTTCGGCCGGAATCGCGCGATTAAACCCCAAGAACTTACGGATGGCCTCAGCAAGACGTTCGCTGTTGGGGAACGTGCCAGCCGATGGTCGCGGCCTGTGATGTGGGGTGTGCTGCCAAACTCGAAAGTGATCGATAACCAGCAACCCGGCAAATTCGCGGCGGGGCCGGCGTTTGTACTCGGCACCACGTTCAATAAAGGTTTCAATATCGAAACGTCGACCGAGATGGACCACGGCACAGACGACACTTATGCCGAGTCGTTCGGTAGCGTTCACCCCGGCGGCGCATTCTTTTTGTTCTGCGACGGTGGCGTGCGGTTTGTTTGGGATGATGCGGATCCTTCGATTCTGAACGCCCTTTCGACACGCGATGGCAAGCCGCATTCGGGCGTCGAGCGGATTATCCATGAGAGCCCGTTTTAGAAGATTCTTGGGTATTCGTGGCCGCGACTATGTTGCAGCCTAGAATGGCCACAAGAAGGCACGAAAAGGCGCAAATTGCAGAGTAGGAGTGGCATGTTTTCAGGGCGCAGCCGAGTAAGCTTGTACCCATGCTCACACCGCCCAAATAAAACGCCATGCTTATTATTATGGCGATAGCAGTAATGCGATTAATGGCGAAAAGCGTTAACTGCGGCGATGCCGTGATTGAATGCTTGCACTAATCGCGATGCTGAGTACCCCCACTAATAATGCGGCTGAAGGCTCGGGGACATTCGAGCTGCCAGTGCCGGCACTTCCCATCATCTTGCGCCAGATCACATAGTCGGCCGCATCTACTACTCCATTACGGTTTCCATCGGCGAGCGGAGCATCGTGAACGCTGCTGCGATTCGAGCCAAATGCGGCACGCCACGCATTGTAATCGTGGACATCGACGGTCATGTTCGTGTCAAAATCTCCGGGGGCGACAACGCCCGAAGCATCCACAACGATCAAGCCTCGCTGGCGATCGCTGAGCAGAACGCGATTGAGGCCTAGTGAGAGATCAACGCCCCAGTTGCCGCTGTAGGCCGACGCGCCGGTCGACGGACCACCGGGATAGGTATCGAATGCGCCGACAAGAACGGGGTTTGCCGGATTCGAAATATTAAACACCTGCAGCCCTGCTTCGTACCAAGGTAAGAATAATAGATTGCCATGCACATGAACGTGGTGCGGGCTATAGGCATCGAGGCAGTTTCCGTTGTAACAAACGTTCGAGCGATTCAGCGTAGCGAGCAACACCGGGTTTTGTGGATCATTCGGCTGGTCGATCATGGAGATGTCATAGATTTTAACATTCCCGTTCGACCGCTCCTCGGCAACGATCAGGGTCTTACCATCGTACGTGGGCATCGCGGTGTGCGTGCTTGCCCCGGTCAGGAAGGCTTTCAGCAGAACAGGACTAGCGGGGTTCGCTACATCGTAAATGTGAAACCAACCGTCGGTGCTACTCGTGTTCGGATTTTTGCTGGCCACGTACATCCGATTCTCTCGAACAACCACTTCGTGGGCGTCCATATTGGCCGCGTTCGTGGGTGCCGAAAATGGCAAGGTCACGCTTGAGATTAGCTGCGGCGCGCTTGGATTCGTAACATCGGTAATTTTAATCACCGGGTTCGCGTTGTCGGACGTATACATGAACCGCTGCTCGCTGGGAGTGTTTGGATTCATTCGCTGGATGGAAAGCGTATGCACTTTGCCGTGTGCGCACACACTTGGGTTACCAGCCAAGCAGTCGGAAGTATCGACTCGGCTCAAAAATATAGGATCGAACGGGATCGAAAGGTCGACAATATCAACCCCCGTGCGTCCTGTCGTGCCATTCAAATCGCTGGCGAAGTAACCAATTCCATCGTGTACCTCCACGTCTTCCATTTCGGTACCGAAGTAAGTGGTTGCTACATGCCCAGAGGGGGGCATACCGAATGGCGGCAGATAGGTAGGCTGGCCAGAGTTCGCAATGCTAAACACCATCATTCCGTATCCCACACGGTCGGAACCCACATAGGCATAACCGTTCTCGGCCCAAACGTCGGCGTAAGTGAACGTGGTTCCGGATGGCGGCGGCAACGGATCGGACTCGCCGACCAAAGTAATATTGAAGGTTATATCGACCGCGAGGGATTCATTAACCGTTAACACTAGCAGCCCACTACCGACAAAATACCACGCCAATACGGCAAATATCTGGCGACGCCAATAGCCTCTATGTCTGTGAGCAGGAACTTTCAACGCGTTACCTCTTCTTAGCAACATTTCGTACAAATTAGCTTGGCCCACGAGCAGAAACTGCTAGGTGGCAAACTGTCGCTCCAATTATTAGTTTAACAACCTGCAACCGCCACAGGGTAATTCTGCCGCGATTTGAAGAGTTTAGTGCGCGGAGAGGCAGAAAACCCGCCTACGGCCAAATGCAAGAGAGTAAGCAGCCAAGCACTAAATTGCTTCACCACCCCGTTCGCCGGTGCGGATGCGGATGCAGTCCTCTAGCGGCAGGACGAAGATTTTTCCATCGCCAATTTCGCCGCTTGAGCCCGTCCGCCCCCCTTTAATGATGGCGTTGATCGTGGGTTCCACGAAATTGTCGTTCACGGCAATCATTAGCTGCACTTTGCGCAACAGGTTCACCGTGAACTCGTTTCGCTTGTAAAGCACCTCGGCCTGCCCTTTTTGCCGGCCAAAGCCTTGGCAGTCCATGATTGTCAGCCGAACGACTTCTACGTCTTGGAGAGCTTTCTTGACATCTTCGAGCTTACTGGGCTGAATGATCGCGATAATGAGTTTCATGCGAAATTGGGCGGGGTGCGAGTTCAGAGATCAGGGGAGCACGCCGACAAGAAACAGGTCACACTCGTCGGCGAGCGTAGCCCTTTATTCTAAAACAAGCGTGCCTCTGCCCCAATCCCTCGATCTCTGAACTCGCACTCCGCGCCATGCCGAAGGTGACGCCCCGGCTTGGGCAGATTAGGCGGAAACTCCACCCAAGCCATTGGGGCATCCTTCTGGCTTCGAAGCCCCCGCATCGCGCCGTTCGAGGCAGGGCATAACGTTCCGTCGGGCTCGGGTGGTAAAAGAAAAAATGCCCTGGCTCGGGCGCTCCCAGGCGGAAAGAGCGCCCAAGCCGTAGTGGGCATTCGGTTGGTCGGTCACAAATTGTCGGGAAAATTGTTTGGTTGGTTTGATGGCTTCGTGAAGATTCAAAGCTTCAATTTCCCTAACTTATTTGGATGTTTGGTCGAACCGGAAATGCCCAGGCTTGGGTGGGCCAGGCGGAAAACCCGCCCAAGCCTGTGTGGGCATTCGGTTGGCTTGTCTCGCGGCGACAGCAGTTTCTCAGCTTGCTTATCGCATCGCGTTATGGGGAAGCAATGAAAGCAAGCAACGTGCCAAGTGTTTGGCACAGCTTAAAAAAATTCATGAATTGGCTTAAGACTCTATAAAACAAGGCTTTATGTAAGTATTGAGTTTTCTCTCGTTCTTATTCCCCCCTCACCTGAGGATAGCCGACTTGCCTGAGACATGTGCAAATGGCTCCCTGTAATTAAGCAATCCCCAAAATCGTGCTGAATTAATTAGCAGCGTGCTGCCTCATTCTGCATTCGTAGTCGCTTACTGAACGCATAAACCAAATAGCCTTCCCCCCAGATGCAGTCCAACCATTTTTAGCAGGCACAAAAAAACCGGAGGCCGCTCTAAGAGCGGCCTCCGGCTAAAATAATGTTAATCCCCAGGCGTCGAATATCAGGACCAGCCAGGACCTCCTTCTGCTACTGCTAGAAGTCTCGCCTGCTGCTAAATTTCCAAACGCTTGGTTTAATACGTGCAGATCACATCGATGCCGAAAATGGCACGGTTGTAATCCGGATTGGTGTCGGTGGGCGACCAATCGTAACGAATTTCTGGTCGGAAAATGATGTTCGCGTGTGGCTTGTAGTTAATACCACCCGTGATTTCGTAGTACGATGTGCTTTCGCCCGGGTTGTACGACGACGTGTTGCTCTTCCACCATTCGGCACGACCACCGAGGGCCCAGCAATCGTTGAGGGTGTAGAACAAGTATTGGTTCACGCCAACGTCTTGGCCGGGAGCATTCGGATCGCCGAACGAACCTTCGGTATCAACAAAATCTGATTGGAACACATATTTCAGGCGGCTGCTGAGGTCAGCAATCGACACGATCGAGTGCGAGTAGCCGAACTCGTCGCCGCTGCGGAAACCGAGGTTACCCACAGTACACATGTAGGTGAACGAAACGTCGTCGCTAGCCTGGAGGGTGGCACCACCGATGAAGTTGCTTCCACCGCGATATTGGTCGAAACCGGTATCCCAGCCGAGAGTCCAACCGGTATAAATCGTGATGTCTTCATAGCCATTGTAGGTTCCCAACACACCTGTGTGGTGGAACGGCTCGCTGTTGAACATTGTCAACGCATGGCTGTAGAAGAAATTACCCGTTACTGGAATCACTTCGTAGCCGAGCACGGTGAAGAAATGACCGATCTTCACCGACCAATCGTTGTAGCCAATTTCGGCATACAACTGCGGAATTGCCCAACCGTACACGCCATTGTCCCATCCGTTATCCCAGCCCTGTGCGTCCGGAGCACCGGAGTTACCGAACGACTGGCTTTTTTGGGCGTCGGTACCGTAGAGCATGTCGAAACGGAAACCATAATCGGCCGAGGGACCGTCGGTTTCAGCCAGCTTTTCGGCATAGAACCAAGCCTGGTGCAAGTTTAGTTGGTGTGGAACGTCGTTGAAGTCGAGCCCGTCGCCATAGACTTGCGACATACCAGTCGTACGGCTGTGATATCCAAACGCAAACCAGCCGCCGTAGGTAATATCCTTCTCACAAGGGCACATGCAGCTTTGCAGGGTCCACGGATCGCCTAGGCAGCAATTGCCGAAGCAATCGAAACCACCGCATCCGTTGCTGCCGCAGCCACAGTTAGGCTCGGTGCAGCAGCCAACATCTTCGCATCCGCAGCTTGCTTCTTCAGCACAGCCGGTGGCACAACCATTTACTTCGGCGGTGCAGGTGCCGTTGGTTTTCGCTTCTTCTTCAACCTCATCGACTACCGGCTCTTCGGACGGGTCGTCGTCGAAATACGCCGCGAGTGTGCCGGCCGTGTAGCTTGGCTCGGCTGCCACTCCATTTTGGGCCGTCAGCAATGATGCTGCCAGCGCTGTGTAAATAAACAGACGCTTTTTCATCGGTACTCCATTACGGGATCTATGGGTGCGGAGGCGTCGATTGTCGCGCCTTGGCCACGATTCAATCGTGGCCCAATCGACGAGAAAGACTTCCGGATTTGCGGAAGAAAAAATTTAGGGGGAGGTTCCTGGCAGGTGACGCCGCGAGTTACCACAACGCCACGACTTGCTATCGGAGATGAGAAAGCGCCGGCGTTAGACGAAGAACGACAAGCCACCCTACCAATCGTGATGGCAGGTTAAAATTTGCCGGTTTGAGAAAAAAGTGCGCCCCAAAGCAGACTAACGAGCAATAGTCAACTAGCTGGAGCCTTCCCCGAAGTCACTTCGTCGAAAAGTGCATCCACAAACTGCTCAGGATTGAACACGGCGAGGTCTTCGGATTTTTCACCAAGACCAATGTATTTGACGGGCAGGCCAACTTGCTGCCGAATTGCCACGACGACGCCGCCCTTTGCTGTGCCGTCAAGTTTGGCGAGCACAATACCCGTACAATCTACGGCCTCGGTAAACTTTATTGCCTGGCTGATGCCGTTTTGCCCGGTGGTGGCATCGAGCACGAGGATTACCTCATGCGGTGCCTCGGGAAGCTGTTTGCGAATCGAATCCTGAATCTTGGTCAACTCCGTCATCAAATTCTTTTGCGTTTGCAACCGTCCGGCCGTATCGACGATGCAAATATCCACGCCGTCCTTGATCGCTTGCTCGACCGCTCGGTAAGCCACGCTAGCCGGATGGCTGCCCGCAGGGCCGGTGACGATTTGCACTCCTAGCCGCTGGCTCCAAATCGTCAATTGCTCGACCGCCGCCGCTCGGAACGTGTCGCCAGCTCCCAGCACGACCTTCCTTCCTTGCGACTTGAACATTTGGGCGAGCTTGGCAATCGTCGTCGTTTTGCCGCTGCCATTCACCCCGCAGATCATGATGACGGTTGGCCCACTCGTGGCAAATCGAATCGGGGCTTCCTCTTGGGCCATGAGCTTTCGTAGCTTGTCCTTCCAAGTGGCTACGACTTGTTCGAGCGTTACCACGCGAGCTCGGAAATTCACGGCCACCTCGTTCACAATGGCTTCGACCGACTCGTAGCCCATATCCGTCTTGAATAGTAGGGCACGCATTTCGTCTAGAAACGCATCATCGACTAACCGGCCCTCTGTTTTGAACAGGTCGCGGACGTCTGTGTTGAGCGACTTCCAGGTTTTGGAGAGTCCTTGTTTTAGCTTGTCAAAAAGGCCCATATTTCTCTGCCATTGTGTGAATCGAACCGGGCCCCTCATTCTAAGAAAGTCCCCATACTTGCGAAACCGCTTAAGGGGGTGGCGTTGCGGCCAAAAAGTTTTTGACTCAGGCCTCCCACTCTCGCCATAATGCTGGCCAATCGTTTTTTTGCCAGCTCACCGAGGGGGGGAGGTTCATGATTCAGCTTTGCCGGCTTACCCGATGGGGGTTTTTGTTAGTGTTCGTGCTTACCGCACGGTACGCCAGTGCCCAAATCGTCATCACGGAAATTATGCATAGCCCGGGTGGCAACGATTCGCTCTGGGAATGGATCGAGATTCTCAACACATCGAGCCAACCGGTCGATCTTCACGGATGGGTTTTCGACGACGACGATGACGCGAATCTATCCGTGGCAAACATCTCAAACGCAAGTGGTACCCGAAATACGATCGTTCCGGCCGGTGGTGTTGCCGTGCTCTATCCGGGCAATCAATTTGGCTATAATCCCCAACGTTTGGCCGACGCCTGGGGCAATGGCATCACCTTCATAGGCTTAGATAATTTCACTGCACTAACACCGACCGATTCAATTGGCCTTTGGTCCAACTTTACGAACTATTCGAACGACACAATCTCGGATGCCACAACTAGCCCTCGACGCAACTTTACGAACGCAGTCGCAGCCATTAATTACAGCACAGGCTTTCCCCAGGCAGCAGCAGGCCGTTCGATTGCATGGAACGGCACCGGCCCTATAACAAGCGGGGCCAATTGGGTCGCAAGTCAATCGGGAACGCTAAATGCTTTTACAAGCATGGAGACAAGAATCGACGGCGCACCGATCAACAGCACCAGCGACCGTGGTAACCCGGGCGTATTACCAGCAGGTCCCGCGTCCACCGGTTTGTTGATCACAGAAATTATGTTCGCCCCTCAAAGTCCTGCTGCCACGGTGGGTTATTCGGAATCCGACTTCGAATGGGTCGAGATATTCAACAACACGGCAACGGAAATCAACTTCAGTCAACAGGCTCACGTCTTCGACGATGATGATGGCAACAACATCTCCGCGGCTAATCTTGTTACCGGTGCGGTAGCCGCCGGGGGGATCGGTATTCTCTATAACAGCACCCGCATTACTCTCGAACAAATGCAAACCATGTGGGGCAGCCAGCACAATTACATTCCTGTAAGCAACTGGCCCGCTCTCAACAATACCGGAGGAGATACGATCGCGATTTGGGAAAGCTACAACGATTACAATTCAGAACCTGGGGTCGACAGCAATCGCACGCATCAGAATGCCATTGCGGCGGTGACTTACAACACGGTCGCTGCGCAGGGTTGGCCCACGGTCAATAATCAAAGCTCGATCTACCTCCACGATTTGGATGGCGACGTTAATGCGGGCATAAGCTGGCGTCGCGCAGGCGCGTCGGGTGATACGATCAGTCGCGTTGCTTCTCCTATTTTTGCCGAAGTTGTCGACCATCCCGGAGGTGACGTCGGCAGCCCTGGTTTCGCGCCCGGAGTTGTTCAAGCCTCGCTCAACGGCGATTACAACAACGATGGCAGCGTGAACGCTGCCGATTACGTGCTCTGGCGCAAATTCAATGGAACATCTATCACACTGCCGAATGACCCCAGTACTGGCAGCGTGACCCCCGCCGATTACACAGTGTGGCGCGCCAATTTCGGTCAAAGCAACAGCGGTGCAGGAAGTGGCATTTCCAACGTGCCCGAACCAAGCAGCATGGTTTGGTTGGCCTGCTTGTTTGCAAGCTTATTGTGGCCATCTCGCTTCGCAAGATGAACGCCGCACGATGGTCCTTGCCCGCTCTGAAACAACTTCCGCACAATTGTAGCGTTGGGCAAACACACTCTCAACATAGGACCTGGTTACAGTTGCAAGCGAAGTCGGCATCGGAGACGCCTTACGACTCCTGCCGGCGACGCCGAGAGTAGGCCCCTCCAATGAACGGCTACTTCTCTTTGCGGTGTAGGAATTTGTCCAGAATGCCGTTCACGAACTGGGCACTCTGCGCCGTGCCGAAGCGCTTGGCTAGCTCCACCGCTTCGTTGATTGCGGCTCGATCTGGCGTATCGGTATAAAGAATTTCGAATGCTCCAAGTCGAAGCACGTTGCGGTCGGTAGCCGCCATGCGTGCCACGCTCCAATTGTCGGCTGTCTTGGAGAGCAGATCATCCAATTCCGCCTGATTACGCCGCACACCCAAAATGAGCGACATGCAAAACTCTTCGAGTTCCGACGATCGCAAACGCCCATGCACGAACGATTTCATATCCGCCACCGTGGCGCGCGGGTTCACATCGTCCTCGAAGAGGATCTGTAAGGCAACTTCACGAGCTCGACTACGACGCGACATGGGGTGAAAGGTGTCGGGGGTCGGGGGTCGGGGGTCGGTTTTGCGACACCCAATGCCCGACATCCGGCACCAGAAATCCTCTCACGGTAAATTCTTTAGAAGTCCCACCATTTGCAGTGCCGCTTCAGCGCATTCACTGCCCTTATTGCCGACATTCCCGCCGGCCCGGTGGATCGCCTGCTCCATTGTTTCACACGTCAATACGCCGAACAACACCGGAACGTTCGTTGCCAGCGATATCTGGGTCATCGCCTGGCTTACCGCACGATTGATGTGCTGATCGTGCGTTGTTTCACCTCGAATTACGGCTCCTAAACAAATTACGGCCGCGTAAGTGCCCGATTCCGCCATTCGCTGGGCAACGAGTGGAATCTCGAACGAGCCCGGCACCCACGCCACGTCGATCGATTCATCCAAAACGCCATGAGCTAACAATGTTGCAGCGGCTCCATCGAGCAGCTTTTTGGTGATTCCCTCGTTCCAACGAGCCACCACGATCGCAAAACGATCGTCGGCCGTAAGATTCGAAAGAGGAATAATGTTGGGCATATAGTTGCACGGAGGTTTCAAACGGTTCAATTCATCAAACTAAGTTCGACTTTTGCACTTTTTGCGGGCCGAAATTGCGTGAATCGCTGGAAAACAAGAGCCACAGGTTATTTTGAAGCCCCCGCTTCAACGTCAGCGTTGTAAAAACCCGGCAAGTATTTACTCGCCCATGTTTCGCAAACCACTTGTTTTCCAGCACTATTTGGTGATAAATCCTCGCTGCCATTGATAGCAAAAAAGTGCAAAAGTCGAACTAAGGAATGCCTCAATAATAACTTCCTCATTTTTAGAATAACCACAGAGGCACGGAGGGCACGGAGAAGAATGACATGATTAAGGATTCAGGATGGTGGATGCGGGGAGCAAGACCAAGGCATTCAGTAGATACCCTGCCCCCAGTATCCACTATCCCGCATCCTACAAAAACTCCGTGTCCTCTGTGCCTCTGTGGTGAATTCCCTCTGACGAAGCTATTTTTGAGTCATCACGTAAGACTAATCGCGGCCCTGCTTCATGTTTCCTTCACACTCATCAAGAACTCGGCGTTCGTCTTCGTTTTCCGGAGGCGAGTGGTCAGCAGTTCCATCGCATCCGGTCCGTTCATTTCGTTGAGCACGCGGCGTAACAAGCAAATGCGGCGGTGCTCTTCTGGGTCCATCAGGTTCTCTTCTTTGCGAGTTCCGCTGCGGGTCATGTCGATGGCCGGCCATACGCGGCGGTCCACGAGGCGGCGGTCCAGCACGATTTCCTGGTTGCCGGTGCCTTTGAACTCTTCGAAGATCACCTCGTCCATCTTGCTGCCGGTGTCGATCAGCGCCGTGGCGATAATCGTGAGCGAACCGCCGTCTTCCACCTTGCGGGCCGAGCCAAAGAACCGCTTCGGCCGCTGCATGGCATTGGCGTCGATACCGCCCGAGAGAATTTTGCCCGAGTGAGGGCATTCGGCGTTCCACGCACGGGCAAGCCGGGTGATCGAATCGAGGAAGATCACCACATCTTTGCCGTATTCGACCATCCGCTTGGCTTTTTCGATGACCATTTCGCTCACCTGTACATGGCGAGCGCTCGTTTCGTCGAACGTGCTGCTAATGACCTCGCAATGCGGGCCTTTGAGCTGCTGTTCCATGTCGGTCACTTCTTCCGGACGCTCGTCGATGAGCAGCATAATGACATATGCTTCCGGATAGTTGGCCAACACGGCCTTTGCCATCTTCTGCATCAGAATCGTTTTGCCCGCACGCGGCGGACTTACGATAAGCCCACGTTGGCCAAAGCCAATTGGCACCATCATGTCGACAACGCGGGTTTCGACCTGCTCGGCCGCGGTCTCTAGCACAATGCGGCGATCCGGGTGCACGGGTCGCAGGTCGTCGAAGAAAATCTTCTTCGACAACAGATTCGGGTCGTCGCCATTAATGGCTTCAACTCGCAACAGAGCAAAGTAGCGTTCGTTTTCCTTCGGCGGACGGATCGTGCCAGCCACCGTGTTGCCATTTCGCAAACCGAAACGGCGGATCTGGCTGGGCGATACGTAGATATCGTCTGGGCAAGAAAGGTAGTGGTAGTCGGGGCTACGCAAAAAACCAAACCCGTCGGGCAGAATTTCCAGCGTGCCCTCGCCGTACATCAGGCCCTTGAGCTTCACGCGCTCTTTCAAAATGCGAAAGATAAGCTCTTGCTTCTTGAGGCCACTGATTTCCGGAATGCCCTCGGTCTCGGCCGTGCCGATGAGCTCCGGCATGCTCATGCGCTGCAGTTCGGCAATATGAATGTTACGGTCGCGAGCATCGTCCTTGGCGATGGCAGCGCCTACGCGGCGCACACGCTCGGCGGCCTTATCCAATTCTTCGGCTAGCGACAGCGGTTCCTCGCGATCGAGCTCAGCCAAAAGTTCTCGATCGATAATGACTTCGCCGTTTTCTCCAACGGGCTTGCGACGATGCAAGGGGCGCGGCCGATTATGCCGCGTATCGCGGTTTGCTTGATCAGACATCGAATTGTTCGCTCCTAGAAGAGATGAGAGCGTTGGCGCATGGGAGCGCCGGTGGGTGGGGGATATCAGACGGGAAGCTCAAAAAGGCCAGCACGAACGGCCAGCCGCGAGGTGCCTCTTGGGACCCATTATTGCATACAAACATACAAAAGGGGAAGTCTAAACTGGGGCTTTCGTATCAGTTCATCAAAACTTCACGCTGGCAGTGCAAGTTTTTTGATGGCGTTTCTGACCTACCTTGATCTCTGCGCGGCCAATGCCCCCACCGTCATTCTCGCGCAGGCGGGAATCCAGCACTTCGGCCCAAATAATCTGAATTCCCGGACACCCGCAAATATTTTGGGAAATCCTGTCCGCTCGGTACCGCGGCGTCCGCATAGGTGTTTAGAAGGCCGAAACGAATGGCCGAAGCAAGACCAATCATTTAAGTAAGGAAGTCTGCCATGATTCGCAAAATGTTCGTCGCGTTGATGCTGGTCGCCGCCTTCGCTGCCGGCGTTACGGTTGGAACTCCGGCCGCCCAGGCTCAGTGCGACGGGGGTGACCTGGGCTGCGGTCCAGGCGGATTTTCGCCTTACGTCCGTCCCGGCTTTGCACGAATACTCGCTATCACGTTCGTGGCTGAGGAATCCACTTTTTTGAAGTAACAAGAGCAAGAAGAGGAAACGCGAATGGACGTGGATAAAAACGGCTGCTCGATCTGCGTTCATCTGCGGTTAAATAGTTCTTGCTTGCGGTTTTTGTGCAAAGCCGTCCGTCCCTCCTATTTCCAAATTCAATTGCTCGAAACAATGAATTGTTGCCATAATTGGCGTGCATCGCATGCCAATTCACTTTCAGTGCCGTTGTTTTGAATCACATAACCCGCTGCCGCTCGCTTGCGGTCGATCGGCCATTGGGCGGCCTCCCGCTGGTCGAACTGAGCCTCGGTCCAGCCGCGTTCCAATGCCCGTGCCAGCCGCGTTGCTCGCGATGCATCCACAAACAGCACCACGTCGCACATGGGTTTCCACCCCGCCTCGAGCAATAACGGGGCGTCCAAAACGACGGCCGGTTTACCACTTTCGGCCATCTTAGCGGCTTCCATTTCGAGCCGCAGCCGAATCCGCGGATGCAGCAGCGACTCGAGAAACTCCCGCTCGGCGATCGCTGACGCTGTTTGGCCAAACACTCGTGCAGCGATTGCCTTGCGATCAACGCTACCATCGGCTCTGAAAACCGACTTCCCCCACCGCGATTCAATCGCCTGGCGCACCTCGGGGTCGTTCGCCAGCACCTCGTGCCCTACCCTGTCGGCATCGAGCACGCCGGCCCCGAGCCGTACCAACTCCTCTGCAACACGCGACTTTCCGCTGGCAATGCCACCGACCAGACCAATCGTTTTCATAAGAACGAGCGCTCCAAATCGGTTTACACGCTACTCGCACGCTGCCCAGTTGTCGCCCGTTTTGATATCGACTTTCAGTGGCACTCGGAGCTGCATTACCGACTGCATTTCCTCACGAACGAGTCGGGCAAGTCGGTCGATGCTGTCCGGAGCTACCTCAAACACCAACTCGTCGTGAATCTGCAGAATCATGCGAGCGTCGAGCCGCTCTTCGCGCAAACGACGGAAAATGGCGATCATTGCCAGCTTGATCATGTCGGCAGCCGTTCCTTGGATGACGCTGTTCACGGTCGTCCGCTCCGGCAAATTCAGTGGCCGACGGCTTGGCTGGTCGGTGCCGAGCGTCAATTTGTCGGCCGATCGAACACCGTCGATCGAACGACGCCTGCCAAGTAACGTCGATACATAACCCTTACGTCGGCATTCCTCGAGCGTCTCGAGCATGAACTCCGTCACGCCACGGTAGGTGGCAAAATAGCCGTCGATAAATTGAGCCGCCTCGTCGTGCGAAATCTTAAGCCCCTTGGCCAAACCGAACGGGCTCTGCCCGTAAATCACGCCGAAGTTCACGGCCTTGGCACTACGTCGTTGCGATGAGGTGACCTCGGACAACGGCACTCCAAACACTTGGCTCGCTACGAGCGTGTGGATGTCTTCGTCCCGATCGAACGCAGCGCACATCGATTCGTCGTTCGAATAATGGGCCAGGATGCGAAGTTCGATCTGTGAGTAATCGGCCGTCAGTAGCTTCCAGCCAGGCGGCCCCGGTACAAAGGCTGAGCGAATTTCGCGGCCTTCCTCGGTGCGGATCGGAATATTCTGCAGATTCGGATCGCTCGAACTGAGCCGCCCCGTGGCGGCCACCACTTGGTTGAACGAGCAATGAACTCGCCCCGTTTCGGGGTGAATCATCGTCGGCAAGGCATCCACGTACGTGTTTTTGAGCTTTGCGAACTGCCGGTATTCCACGATCTTGGCCGGCAGCTCGTGCATTCCCGCCAACTCGTCGAGCACGTCGGCATCGGTACTCGGCCCGGTTTTGGATCGCTTCACGACCGGCAAACCTAGCTCTTGGAACAAAACTTGCGCGAGCTGCTTGGGCGAACCAATATTGAGTGGGTGACCGGCAATCTCCTCGATTTCTTGCTCCAGCACGTGCAGTCGCTCGCCGTAACGCACGCTCATTTCCGCCAGCCGTGCCGCATCGATTCGCACCCCGGCAAACTCCATGTCGGCCAGCACTTCTATCAGTGGCACCTCGAGCGTTTCATTAAGCTCGTCAAGCTGCATCTCGGCCAGCCGCGATGAGAGCACCGGGTGCATCCGTAGCGGAATGTCGGCGTCTTCAGCGGCATAGGTCGCTACTTGCTCCACCGGCACTTCATCCATGCGCTTTTGGTTCTTGCCCTTGCCGATAAGCTGGTCGATTTTAATCGTGGTATGGCCGAGGTACTTCTGGGCCATATCGTCCATGTTGTGGGTGCGTCCGCCTGCATCCAGCAGGTAACTCGCCACCATGGTATCGAATTCCACGCCGGCCAGGTCGACTCCCGCAGTGCGTAGCACGATCATGTCGTACTTAATGTTCTGCCCTAACTTGCGAATGGCCGGGTTCTCAAAAAACGGACGCAACTTCGCCAGTGTTTCCCCTGGATCGAACATCGCGGCACCCGGCGGCCCAAGAACGGGCACGTAATAGCCCTCACCCGGCTCAAACGCGAAGGAGTAGCCCACGATCGATGCGTACCTAGGCGACACGTGCGTTGTTTCCGTATCGATGCTCACCAACTCTTGCCGCGATAATTTGGCCACAAGCTCATCGAGTGCCTCGGGAGTATCGACGAGGTGGTAACCGTCGTAAGTTGGCTGCTCGATAATCGAAGCCACCGGAATCTTGGTTTCCGGAGCCAGCTTGGCTGCACGCTCCGCAAACGACCGAAAACCGAACTCGGCAAACAATTCGGTTAAACGCTGTTGGTTAATGCCGCCCACACGGCTATCGTCCCAGTTCGGTTCGACAGGCACGAATGCATCGAGTCGCGCTAATTGCCGGCTCAATAATGCCACGTCGCGCGATTCTTGCAGCTTCTTTCCCTTGGAACCGGGAATTTCGGCCGCATGCTCCAACAAATTGTCGAGCGTTCCGTACGTTTCCAATAGTTGTTGGGCCGTCTTTGGGCCGATTCCGGCCACCCCCGGTACGTTGTCGACCTTGTCGCCAACAAGTGCTTGAAAATCCACAACCTGATCCGGTCCGATGCCCCACTCGTCGCGCAGTGCCACCGCATCGAAGACCTGGTTCTTGCGGATGTTGTATACCGCCACGCGGTCGGTAATGAGCTGCCGACAATCCTTGTCGCCCGTCACCACAAAGCAGTTAGCCCCCCGCTCATCGCAAATCCGAGCAATGGTGGCCAAAACGTCGTCGGCCTCGAACCCTTCGCAAGTAAGCACCGGGATGCCCATCGCTTCTAACACGTTCTGAATTTTCGGAATTTGCGGCGAAAGCTCCTGGGGCATCTCCGAACGGTCGGCCTTGTACTGGTCGTACAGTGTGTCGCGAAAAGTGGGGCCAGGTAGGTCGAACGCGCAAATCAGGGCATCCGGCTTCTTGTCCTCGATCAGATACATCATGTCGCGCACGAAGCCGTACACGGCCCCGACCTGCTCGCCCTTGGGGCTGCTCATTTCCGGCAAGGCATGAAACACCTGAAAAATAAGCGAGTGGGCGTCTACGACGTACACGTCCCATCCCTGGATATTGAGGGGCTGGGGCACATTGTCGCGCGGTTCGCCCGCTCTGTCGGCCGAGGGCTCGGTAGCTCCGGAAGAACTCACGGGGGGGGGCGAAACCGCCTGAGAGCCGCCGCTGGCGGGACTGTCCATGGACAGGTCATCATCCTGCAAACCCGGAAGAGAACGTTGTTTTGATGTGCGTGGCATAGGCGAAATCAGGTGCCGAATTACCGTTTTAACCATCGTATACGTTTCGTTGACGGGCAGTAATCCCCTAATTAAGCTGGACTTAGGACGAATCCAGTGACGCGCCCGCAGCGCGTTCGCACCCACCGAGATGGTCGAGCAGCGTAGAATTCTTCTCTACGTTCACCGATTCTTTTCTCTGCGAGGCAAGCCATGCCGGCACGGCAAGACCAGACGCTCCAGATATTCCTGATCGTGTTCATTTTCCTGTTCCTGGTAAGTGCCGTAGTCGCTTACTTAGGTTGGAGTGGCTACAGCGAAGCCGATCAACGCGCCACCGGTCTGCAAACTCAGTTGGGCGATAAAGACACACAGGTTCGCAACCAACAAACCGAGTTGGAAGACCTACGAGAAATGATCGGATTCGACCGCAACTCGAATACGGCCGACGTCAAAAAAGGCGCTAAGGACGAACTCAAGCCGTCGCCTAATCGGGTCGTAAACGTGAGCGCGGGCGTAACTCAAGAAGCCGTTGCGCAGTGGGCCAGCACCCCGGAAGCCGAGGAAAAGATCCCGCCCTATCGCGTCGTGTTGCAAGCCGTCCATAAGGACGCCATGGCCACCGCCGCTCGAGAAGCCGCGCTGAAAGACAACTTGGCCGAACTCACCAGAGCAATGCAAGCTCTCGAAGCACAGAAGGCCGCCGAAATTGCCAAGATTGACGAGGCCCGTCAAAAGGCCGAATCCGAACTCGACGCCGCTCGCACCGCGTTCAACGAAGATCGCGAAAAGATGAAGCGCAACGAGGCTGGCCTGGCCGCCAAAGTCGCCGAGCAACAAACGCAGTTCGATGCCAAGCTCAAACAATGGCAAACTGAAAAAGCCGACATGGAAGCACGCGTTTCCAAGCTCGACGAATCGAACCAGATTCTAAAATCGCAACGCAAGGATGAGCCCGGCAGCTTCGAATTTGCCGACGGTCGCATTTCGTGGGTAAACCAAAACGACGGTTTGGTGTGGATCAATCTCGGCTCGGCTGATTCGCTCCGCCGCCAGGTCACGTTTAGCGTTTACGATTACGATCAACACGATGCCGTGAAAGCCGAAAAGAAAGGCAGCATCGAAGTCACACGCATCCTTGGCCCCCACATGGCCGAAGCCAAAATTACCGCAGATGACCCCAAGAACCCAATTCTTACGGGCGACAACATCTACAGCCAGGTTTGGCACCGCGGCAAGCAGCTTCACTTCGCTCTAACAGGTCTCATCGACATCGATGGCGACGGAAAAAGCGACATGGAATTGGCTCGTAAGCTCATCGAAATGAACGACGGCATCGTGGATGCTTATCTCAAAGACGACGGAACGGTCGAAGGCCAGCTCACGGCCAATACCCGTTACCTCGTGCTCGGCGATAACGCGGAAACACCTGCCGGTGCCAGATTACAAGGCGGCTGGAACGCGATGAGCCAAGAAGCTTCGCAGCTCGGCGTTGAATCGATTACGCTTCCCGAGTTCCTGGGCCAGATGGGCTACAAGCCTCAAGACCGCACGGTGAATCTTGGCGAAGGTGCCTCGGCTCGCGATTTCCCACCCCGTCCACTCAACGACAACACGGGCAACCCTCCCACTCGATTTCGTCCAAGGACACCAAATCGAAGCGTAACCCAACCGGTCCAAAATTAGCTTCGCATCAGTCGAATAGCTTGTCGCGCAGGCGACAAATCTCTGAACGATCGCGATGGAGCGTTTCGGGTAACTCTTCCAGGCTATAGTATCTCGGTTCCAAAAACATCGAGGCGGTGTCGGTCACCCCGCGTGCCGCGGCAAGCCGCCTGATCAACCGCCTGTTTCGGAAACCCAACCTATGTTCGGCGCAAAGCTCGCGAAAGAGTTTGGCTGAGCTGTTGGCAACAAAAGTCTTGGCCTCCCGCCGGGCGAGCCATAACCATACCACGGCAACAACGAACGACACGGCAACCAACCCCAGCAAAACGTAGATTTGCTCGCTGGTAATACCCGGCTTGCCGTGGTCGAAACGCCCCCACACTCGGTGCATATCCTCGCGAAGCGCCAGTATCTGCCAAGCCGCGGAATTCATGTGCCACCCTCCGACGTTTCCCCAGCTTTTGCCCTGAACATCGCCCCATCCGCTCGTGATCGAATTTGCGAGAGGCTCGCAAGAGCTGCCTCGGTAATGCTGCGATTCGAATGAGCGCTTGCCCGCTCTAACGCCGCGACCACATCGTCGCCCTCCGCGTCGATCAGCGCTACAATGGCCTCGATGCTAACCGAAGCATTCTCGTGGGCCACTAGCGAAATCAATGGTTCTCGGACGTCGTCGATCGCTTCCATCGCCACGGCCATTTCGATGGCTCGGATCCGAACCGAAGCCGACGGCGAATTCAAATCTTCCATCAATAAATCGCGGGCCTTGGGATCCACCTGCCTCACCAGAACTCCGGTATTTCGCACGGTTTGCTCATCGAGAATGTCGAACATCGCGCGGTATCGCACGAAGTTGAACTCGGCCAACGACGACCGCGCCGCATCGCGAACTTCAGCCGAAGCAGCCGTGAGGTTTGAGACGAGCGTCGGCAACGCGTCGGGAAGGCGTTTTTGTCGAAGCTGCCGTAAGGCGGCCGCTTTCACGCCGGAGTCGGTATCTCGAACGGCGTGGGAAATAAGCTCATTCGCATCTTGAGTCCGGAACGCCGAAAGCGCGTGGGCAGCCGCGCGACGCCCTTCGGGCAACCCGCCTTGCAATATGGCTTGCAGCAGAGCAAATTGAGCCGAGCGGCCAATACCGCTCGCCATGCACAATTCGACCGCCATGGCTTGCGAGCGACCGTCGAAATCAAGCAACTTTTCCGGATGATTTTCCAGCCACACGACCGATCGCAATTTCTGCATGTTCCGCCGTACCCGCAGCGACAACGGCTGCTTGAGCGCGTGTAGCAAAAACTCGATAAACGCCGCATCGGTTCGCCGACCAATCGCCAACAGCACGGGCATTGGTGCGTCGGTATCGCGAAGCAATGCCACGAATCGCTCCATGCCGCCGCGAGACACATTCGTGCTGAGCGACAAAACAAGTTGATCGTGGCACGGGTGGCTAGTGTCTCCCGTCATGCTCGCCAGTGCCAAACTATCGGTCGGGGCTAGCAGCAAAAACGCTTCGATAATCTCGGTCCGATGCCGACGAACGCGCCGCTTTAACGATTGCTCCAGCGTAATCAACGCCTGATGCCGGGCGAACGAAGGATCGCGACCAGTCCTCTTGCCTTGCAACCAAATCAACAACGCCTCGTGGAGCGCGCCCGCCATCTGAAGCATTGTCGCGGCAGTTCGCCCGGCGTGTTGGTGTCCAGGTTTTTCGCAAACACGCACCAGCGTGGGGAACAGGTCGTAATCGTCGCACAACAAAATGAAATCGCACGCATTACGACACGCCAGAACATCCCCCTCCTGAAGGGCCAACTTCAATGCGGCGGCTGCATGGTGTGGCATCGAATGATGCGTTTCACAAAGCGTTCGCCGATCGGCGTCGGTCAAACAATGAAACAAACGAATGAGTTGTGTGTGGCTTTCTATATCGGTACGGCGCAAAGTGGCCCGAATTGCCGACGATCGAATTTCAGCCGAGTGGCTCGCCAACCCCAAAGCCAATACCGGCAGCACGGCCCTGTTTCGGGCACGCGCCAACGCTTGTTCCGTGCGTTGCAGGCCTTGGGACATGTTGACTTCAAAGTATTGGTATCGTGCAACCTCGCGTAATCTGAACTATCGGCAAACCGGTCAATCGTACTCATTCGGACAGGCGTGCAACCGTATAATCGATCTAGTTGCCACTGCCGAGGGGCACCGCTACCCAGCCCTATGTCAAAATGGATTGCAAATGCGGCTCATGCCGACGAAACTGAAAGTATCAACGCTTAATCTTTGCTAATTCCGATGACTTTTATGCCTTCACCACGAACTGCTCGCGAGGTTTTCGACGCCGAGTTTTTGCTCATCCGGGCAAAGCTGCTAGAAGTTGCCGCAATCCTCGACCGCATCGACCGCTCCGAGGGGGCGCTGTCAGACGATCCTCGCTTAAAACAAGTACAAACGGCAATTGAAATCCTGCTACGCCCCGAGCAAGATCGCGCGGAACAATTGCAACTGGTGTTTAGCCGACTCTATGACGAAAACTGGCGGCAAAAATTAGGAATTAAGCAGGGGGGGTAAGTCAGTGGATAGGTGCCGTAAACTTAAGAACTCTAACAAAACCGGCGGGGACTGTCCCAATTTTGCGGAGTCTTCGGAGCAAAATGGGACTGTCTCCCTCTCAGACGGTTTGGTTAGAGTTCTTTAATCAACCTACTCACTTACCCACCTACTAACATCTCCACCATGTACTACATCGACCCCCACATCCACATGGTTTCGCGGACAACCGACGACTACGAGACGTTGGCCAAAATGGGCTGCGTCGCGGTCAGCGAACCCGCGTTTTGGGCCGGCTACGACCGTGGCAGCGTCGCCGGTTTCCGCGATTATTTCGAACAGCTTACCACTTTCGAGCCGAAACGTGCCGGTTGGTACGGCATCCAGCACTACACGTGGCTCTGCATCAATGCGAAAGAAGCCGAAAACGTGTCTTTGTCCCGCGAAGTAATCGCGATGATTCCCGAGTTCCTCGATCGCCCCGGCGTGCTCGGAATTGGCGAGATCGGCCTCAACAAAAACACTCGCAACGAAGCCACGGTTTTTCTCGAACATGTCGATCTCGCGGTGAAGACCGACGAACAGATCCTGATCCACACGCCCCACCTGGAGGATAAATACCAGGGCACACGCATGATCCTCGACATGCTCACGGGCGACCGCCGCATCCGCCGCGAACGGGTGCTTGTCGATCACGTGGAAGAACACACCGTTCGGCATGTTCTCGACGAAGGCTTTTGGGCCGGCATGACGCTCTACCCAGTGAGCAAATGCACGCCTGCCCGGGCGGCCGACATTGTGGAAACCTACGGCCCCGAACGATTGCTCGTAAACTCCGCCGGCGATTGGGGCCCCTCGAAACCGACCGCTGTGCCCGATTTCATTCTCGAATTGCGCAAACGCGGCCACGCGGAAAGCCTCATCCGCCGCGTGGTGTACGAAAACCCGCTCACGTTCTTCGGCCAAAGCCGGGGGTTCGCCTTTCGCGAACCACTGCAAAATTAACTTCTACCGCGACGTGGAATGGCAATAATCGTGCTCCATACGAACATCAGTATCAGGGTGCTCGGTTCAGGAACGATTGGATTACCAATAATCTGAAATCCATTGATATACGCGGATTCGCCTACATTCATCGATCGGGCTTCAATAGTAAATGAGGGACCAGTAAGACCGGTAAAGCGAACCCACGTGCCCAATCCATCGGTCGTGGCTTCATCGTAGTCCGAGGTGAAAGCGAATTGCCTGGGACCGCCTAAATCCACATCCGCAACCGTGTCGGTAATCGGAACGGCCATTCCAACTTGGACACCATCGTCAACAAACAGCGATTGCGTCTGGCCTATGCCTTCGGTGTCTGCATACACCCATACTTCGTATCCGGAACCGATATCGATCGACGATGCTAGGTCCGTCACCGTTACGGTTGCTAAACCGATAACCCCGAGGGTGCTGCTAAACAGGTGCCCATTCATCATCATGCTATCGCCGTTGATGATCTCATTTATATAATTGTTCGAGTTGATATCCGTCGCAATCCAACGGGCATCCACCGTGGTAATAAAGCCCATGGAATCAATCAGATCAAGCTCCATACCGGAAGCACCCTGAAGCTGATTCCACTCTCGCACCCGGACGTCAGCAGGACCTCCATGAAAAAAGTTGGGCACGCCCGCAATCGCTGTGTTGAGCATCGGCCCCGATTGGGGAAACAGAATAGGCTCGAAAAAGCTCGCGGAAATGACACGCGGTGTCAAAGCCCATGTTGGGTTCGCGAGCAAACAACAGACACCTATCCCGATTAATACACGCCCGGCGATCGCCTTCATGAGAATCCCCTTAGCAATAACGCACCCCGAACAAGCCAATGAAACCGACGAGCCGCTTCGTAGTCCCAGCGCGCGAAAGATAGGTCGGAAGCAAAACGCCTACCAGCCACCGACCACAAGCCACCGCTGCGATTCTAAGGCCCCCAGGTTGGGGAAAGCAAGGAAATTCCCTAAATTTTGTGTAGCAAGGTTCGTGCCTGCTGTCAAAACATGGGTGGCATGCGGCAAGACACCGGCCAGAAAGGCCGCTGGCTACTCGTTCGCGAACTGCTTCAAAATAATGTCAGCCACTTCGGTATCGTAGAGCTGGCCGCCCAAAAATACGCCTGGCTCCGAGGTCAGCAACACGCCACGTTGCGATGATTCCTTCGCCGGGGCACCGTGCGAGCCATGCACCAAATTTGCATTCAGCGGAATGCTCTTCGTCCGGCCGTCTAGGAATAATTCCACGGGGTCGTAACCAGGCTTGCGGTGAATATCCACCGTACGGGCAAACTTCGGTGCCTTGGCATCTTCGAGCCACCAATAATATGCCTGCCAACTATTCGGTTCCGAAATAAGCACCACATCGCCCGAACGCTCGTGGTCGAGCTTGTACTTCGACAATTCTTCACCGGTAAGCACTTCGTCGATACCGGGCAACTTGCTGAAAAGCTTAACCACTCGTTTGATCGTTTTCGGATCGCCATCTTGAACAAACACGTGCGAAAACTGATGGTCGACCATCGCCCAGGCCTTGCTGCCGCCCAGGTCGAGAATTTCACCATCGTCGGTTTCGTTGATCTTCAATAAATTGGCTTCGCGCAACACTCGATTCGGATAAGTGACATGATTCACCGGCACGATCACGTATTCGCTGGCCACGATCCAAAGCGGCGGTTCGCTGTAAGCCTTTTCAAACCCCGCAATGAGCTTGGCGATTTCGCCGTCGAGTTCTACCAACGCCTGCTTGGCGGCCTTGCTGTCTGGCCCTGCCTTTTGGGCCGCGTAATCGAGATGCGGCAAATAAATATAGAAGAAGTTCGGCTTGTAACGCTCGGCAGCCAGTACGGCCGAGTCCACGATCCAGGCCGTCGACTTGATATCGGCCAATGGCCCCCAAAAATGGTGCAGCGGGAAATCACCTAGCTTGCCTTTAAGCTCATCGTACAAAAGCTCAGGGCGCGAAAAGCACCACGGCGATTCGCTGCCATCGGCATTGTGAACGGGGGCCGGAGTGCAGATGATATCCGCTCCGCAACCCTTACTGTGCA
Organism: uncultured Planctomycetaceae bacterium; assembly: GCA_964618225.1. GTDB lineage: Bacteria > Planctomycetota > Planctomycetia > Pirellulales > Lacipirellulaceae > JABDGM01. The sequence goes on along the minus strand of CAZTWS010000061.1, from coordinate 4,418 downwards.
ACGGAAACCACGCGGCCGATGTAACGGCTCGGTCACGATCGTGGAGGATGTCCCATATTTGTGGACGTTGAATGCAATCGTTCCACGACGTCCACATTTCAACACGCTTTTGGTCGCGCCAATAAAAACCGTCGGCTACCACCCCATGCTCCCGCGGCGGCAGGCCTGTCGTCATATTTGCCTGAGTAGTGCAGGTAACCGCGGGGAAGCTCGGTACCAGAATCGCATGGCCACCGCCAGCGAACAAACGGGCAAGGTTCGGCATCGAGGCCAAATCGCGTGCGCGGAGATTGGGGATCGAAAGAAGGGTTACGAATCGTGACATGCTGTTAGATAGTAGTTAGTTGCCGCCTGGAAATTGGGAACGCCGGCCGCGCGTTGTTTCGGCATTGCGGCCACCAACAACTAACTACAAACAACTAACGACCAGCGATGGCGCTCGAAATAATCGGCGCGAGGAATTCGTACGACCGACGGGCCACTTCGGGCCCTTCGGGACTGTGCCGGCTCAACTCGACGCCGACCATCCCAGCATACCCGATTCCGGCCAGGGCCGCGATAACCGGCGGAAAATCAATTTCCCCCTCGCCAAACATCAAATGTTCGTGGATTCCGGCCCGCATATCCTCGATATGCACGTTCAGAAGCCGGCCCCTGTAAGCCTCGATTTTCGCCGCCAAAGGCACCTCGCCCTGGCAATGTAGGTGGCCTATATCGATTGTGAGCCCCAGCCAAGTGGCGTCGATTCCCCTCGCTTCAAGCTCGGCCACCAAGTCATCGAAACGACTCAGGGTATCAATAAACATCCCCGGCTCCGGCTCGAAGGCCAAGGGCACGCCCCGCTCCTCAGCCAACTTCAATAAAGGCACCAACCCCTCCGCGAGCCTGTCGAACACTTCGCGATCCCCTGCCCCATCGCGCAAAATCCCCGACCAAAGCGACACGCAGTCAGCCCCTAGCCGTGAAGCAATGTCGAGCGCGCGGCAGAGAAAATCCACACGCCGTTGCCGCCCAGCCGGATCGCCGGTAATCAACGTCGGCTCATGCTTCGTGCGCGGGTCGAGCAGATAACGTGCCCCCGTCTCAATCACACATCGAAAGCGATGCTTCGCAAGGGCGCTAGCAACACGATTCACCCCCATCTCGAGCCCCGAAGAATACGGGTTCAACGCCGCATGATCGAGCGTGATCGCAATGCCTCGATAGCCGATCGAAGCAAGCAATTCGATGGCACCGGCCAAATCGTGATGCGCGAGACCGTTCGTGTTGTACCCAAGATACATGCTTCAGAAGCTCACGACCTAAGGGATAACTCAAAAACAACTCCGGCAGATAGGATTCGCCACAGAGACACCGAGGCCATGGAGATGTTGAGTTTAATTAACCACCAAGACACGAAGGCACGAAGAAAAATTACTAATTTAGGATGCAGGAAGCAGGGCATCCAGTTGGATATCCCTGCCCCCTATATCCACTATCCCGCATCTTATAAATCCTTCGTGTCTTCGTGTCTTCGTGTCTTCGTGGTTCAAATCGCTCTTCCGAATCTCCGTGTTCTCCGTGTCTCTGTGGTTATTCTGAATATCGGAAAGTTATTATTGAGGCGTTCCTAAGGTATTGCCGATTGGGAGTTATCCAGAAGCGATTCGAGCCTTGCGATCTCATTCCGCAACTCTTCAATTCGTTGCCGAATTTGTTGTTCACTACGCATCGGCAAGCCTTGCGGAATCGGCCCCGCATCTGCAACGCTTGCATAGCCGAATTCGCCTCGCAGCACCGTCGCGCCGTCCGGGTATTCAATTCCCAGATACACCGAGTCGCCACGAACCTTCAAAACCTTGACACGAATATCGTTGCCAATAACGATCGACTCTTGGGTGCCACGCGAAATAACGAGCATGTTTTCAAACACGGTTCGCTGGTATCATGCCGGACTTTTCCGCAAGCGGCCGCTACAACGGCCTTCGCGAAAAGCTCCTCCTTCGACCTAAAAATTATAGCAGACAAGCCATCCATACTGCAGGAGCCGCCGAACGTTATTCGATGCCCTCTAGGACACGCCGCCAAATGTCACTCACGCCAAACTGCGTCGCCAGCTCTGCAATATACGCTCGATCAATCTTGTCGCCACTAATCTTCAGCACACCGGCTATGTCTCGCAGGTGACGATCCGATCCGCCAGCCTGAAAGAATTGTAGTTTCTTTACAATAATGTCCTCAGGCGCCGTAAATACAGCTGCATAATTCGGCGACACTTGCACACGGCGTCCGCGAGCGAAACGACTGCGTTCGTATTCATTCTCGGGAATAATTATGTCGAGCTTCAGACCACTAGTTGGGTGAATGATATTGAACATCCCGCGTTGAGTGACTGCCTCACGAGCAGCCGTCGCGCTGACATAGAAGTCATCTGCGGAAAACGCTTGAAGAAATGCACCAAGCCGTTCGCGGTCGAGATCCACAAGGATATCAATATCGTTCGTAAACCGTGGCTCACCGAATACGATCGTTGCCTGCGAACCTGTGACGAGGTAGTTAATTCCCTGCTGCTCTAAAATCGTGCAGACGAATTGCAACAGCTCAGACTGCTCCATGAGACATTCTCCTCGCAGTTTCGCGCTGAATCTGATCGCTGCTCCAGTGGGGGTTTTCGGATCGCAACATACTTTGAATCATATGCATCGCGGATCGCCACATCCTGTGAGCGACCGCCAAGCGTTCCGACTCCGTCATACCGCGAAAAATCGCGGCCATCTCGTCGTCAACAACATCGAATTGCAATCGCGGTTCAATCATTCGACCAATATAACAAATCTAACGTCAAAGCGCCCTACGGCAGACTCTTGCAAAATACATCGCGCTACGACTCTTTCTCGGCCGTAACATCGGGAATATGGGTGAACGCGATTCGCATCGGTGCTTGGCCTCGACCCTCGTGCATCGACCCGAAATATACCGAATTTGGCCCTAAATGCTCGTTGATTTTATCCATGGCGCGAGCCAACTGCGCGTTTTGAACCTCATCGGGAAATAACGGCCGTGGAATGTTCGAAGCCGAGGCCACATCCCAGAGCACGACGCTTACTTTCAGCGGGACGCCGTTCCCTGGCCGCTTGGCCCAAGCCACTTCAAAAGCGGTGAGCATCGTTTGGGTATCCTGACACCACCCAAGATACGCGGCCGCCTTCCACGATGGCTGCCCCCGAGTGTACGACAGACCGATTTGCATTCGCTTGGCCCAATAACCGAGCCGACGCAACCGCGCCGCCGCCTTGTGGATAAGCCGGACCAATACGCTCCGTGCCCCCTGATCGTTGCGGAATTTAGGCCCCAACACATGAGAATGGCTTACCGAACGGCGATGCGTCGGCTTTTCCGCCACCTCTTCGCCTCGCAACCAATGCCACCATTGATCCCCAACGACACTCTCCCAAGTGTCGATCATTTGCTCGCGCGAAAGTGCGCAAAGTTGCTGCACCGAGTACACGCCGCGGCGTTGTAACCGCGCGAGCATGGCCCGCCCTATTCCAGGTAGATCGGAAAGCGACAACGAGTACAGCTTTTGCGGCAGGTCTTCGCAAGTGAGCGTGGTCAATCCATCGGGCTTTTGAATGTTGCTCGCCACTTTGGCAAGAAATCGATTCGTCGCCAATCCGATCGAACAGCGAAGATGCGTTCCCACCTGCCGGGCAATCGCACGCTTCACCTCGGCCGCCACGACTACCGCAGCCGAAACCGAACGATGCTGGGGCGAAAGTCGACAAACCATTTCATCGATGGAACACACCCGCTCAACCGGCAACACCGTCTCCACGGCCTCGATGATCTTTTGGTGAGTGCGAACATATAACTCGTGTCGTGCTTCCACCAACCGTAAGTGCGGACACAACCGCCGCGCCTCGCCAACATTCGTGCCCGTGCGAATCCCAAACGGACGTGCTTCATAACTGGCGGCAATGCAGCATGTGCCGTCGGTCATCACCGGCACTACAACGACAGGCTTCCCCCGCAACCTCGGCTGAGCCTGCTGCTCGACCGAGGCGAAGTAAGAGTTCATGTCCAGGAATAGCCACTCCACAATTAGCATACGCACGTACACTACCTGTTCGCGGTGACTTTGTCCAGTAATCGACTCATTTCCAATTTGCTTTTTTGATAAATCCCCTATCGCAACCAAATACCTATTTGAGAGTGTCCGGAAATGCAAAAACCGAAACCCCTTATGAAAATTAAGAGCGATATGGTTGCAACCCGACGGACTGGTCCGCTTCAGCGACCAGTAGCACCCACGAATTGCGCTCGGGAATCCACCACAGAGGGCACAGAGTTTTTTGAACCACCAAGACACGAAGGTTGTACAAACAAACCTCTTCCGAATTCTTCTCCGTGCCCTCCGTGCCTCCGTGGTTAATTCCTCC
>CAZTWS010000060.1:0-29435 GCA_964618225.1 uncultured Planctomycetaceae bacterium | reverse complement strand
GGTGTGGTTTCTGGGCATCGGCCCTCTTACCAATGAGGCGTCGAATTTTGCTTGGCTCGGCGTGCTGTTGCCGCAATCGTTGAGCATTGGTTACAGCTATGGGACGGAACACGGTACCTATAACGATGTCGTATTCGCGAAGCAACTTGCTGGGCAACTTCTTGTAAACCTGATCGTTCAGGTCGTATTAGTGACGGTTTTTGTTCATCGCTACCGCCGGCGCATCTCGCGTCGCGACACAGGCGAGCAGCGCCGATCGGCACCTCAAGTCTGGCATCGTTGGACGATGCCACTCGCTACGCGTGGACTTGCACTAGTTTGGCTCACCCTTCGGCAAAGTGTTCCGATGTGTTTGCCGGGGCTGGTCATCGCGCTACTCATGACCCCATTCCAAATGGACATGACCGGTTCCATGCAAAACGCTTCGCTCGCGCAGAGAATGGCTGATGGCTTGCCTTCGAGCATGTGGGCCATTGGTTTACTTTGGTCGGTAGTGGTTGGTGCCGGTATTTTTGCACCGGAGCTTGATTCCCGCATTGCTGAATTCTGGCGGGCGTGGCCGACGGGAACGTGGCGGTTGTTTAGCGTGAAATTCTTTGTCGGCTTGGCCGTAGTGCTACTGGTTCTTGACGGAACGACGATTGCCGTGTCTTGGAATTCACCTAACTGGGGCGGCTATCACGCGATGAACTGGCCGTACATCGCGATCATGGTTCCACTCCATGCAATGATGTTTGCCGTTGCCGTGGCATTTGCGTGCTGGATACGACGACCGGCTGTAGGCGGGATGCTGGCTATGGGTACCTTTATGCTCACGATGCTCGTTACCGATTGGTCGAATGCCACGCGTCAATTCAATCCGATCGAGGTTTATGACGGTCTAAATTTTGCGAATAGGAGAGCTGATGGTCTGCCGCAGTCGATCGATTTTACATCGCACAATTATCCAGCCGTCGCGGCCATGATGGCGGTGCTAACCGTTGCGATGGCGCTGGCGGGCTGGTGGGCGTTACGGTCGTATAGCCCGCGCCGCGCGGTGAGCTGAGGTGCTGTTTGTATGACAGGATTTACAGGATCGACCGGATTTTTTCAGCGGCCTTAGCATCGAAGTTCCGCCCATCAAAATCCCGTTCATCTTGTAAATCCTGTCTCAAGTGGGGCCCAAGACGCGATCTTGTTGATTGTGACGCAGTCGTTGAGTTCCGGTGTTGAGAGCGTATCGAATTGTTTTCCGTTCCCTCGGGGGCGGGGACGCCCCGGCTCGCTGGTTTGTTGATTGCGCATCGAGAGATGTTCTGATGATCCGCGTAGAAAGCGGAACCCGGCCCCGTGCTTGTGGGTGGTGGCTCACACGGGGCCGGGCGCTAACGAGAGATTGGTAGTTCGTTACGCCGATTCGTCGGCGGCGTCCGACTTCTTTTCGGCGTCTTCGCCACGGCGGCGGCGCTCGCCGTCGCGTGGTCCGCGACGTTCACCGCGGTCTTCGCCACGCCACGAGGGTCCGCCATCGCGTCGCCATTCGCCGCGGCGAGATTCACCGTCGCGTGGTGGCGGGCCCTCGGGACCACGGAAGCCGCGTCCCTCTGGACCACCTCGTCCTTCGGGACCGCGACCACGGAAATCGGAACCACGCGGCGGACCGGGTGGCGTGTGGTGCTCTTTGACGAACTCGGTCAGCTTTAGGAACTCTTCGCGGCTTAGAGAACCGCTGTTATCGGCATCGAACTTTTTGAAGAGTCTTTCTGGCGACGGAGGCGGGCTGTGCTGCGGACCAGATGATCTCTCTGGGCCTGGGCCGCGACGACCTTCAGGGCCGCGGGCGCGGGGCGGGCCATCGGGACCGCGGCGATCGGCACGCGGGCCGCGATCTTCGCCACGGCGTGGTCCGAAGCGTTCGCGCATTGCTTCACGAGCTTTTTCGCGTTCTTTTTCGTTGAGTTTACCGTCGCCGTCTTTATCGAACTCTTTGACGACTTGCTCGCGGGTTGGTGGACGATCGGGCTTGTCGGCTTTTTTATCGCCCTCGGCCGGATTCGCCAACGCGGGCACGGCCAGCAGGCCAAGTGCCAGCATGGTTGCTAGTGTTAAGTATCGCATGTTGATTTACCTTGATCGGTTCAATGGTTTAACGAGTTTGCCAGCGACCATGGCCTTGGGCGCCTGGAGCCATCGATCGCTGTTACTTCTATGAACCGACGCCGAGCGTGAAGGTTCCGAGATTTCCTGATTTCTTGGTGTGGCCGCTAGCATGGGACGGGCAGCGTGGCGGCTTTATCTGAAATCCGCTAAGCCGCGAGCGGCTGCGGATGCATGTGTTGTGGGTGTTGTTGATTTATTGAGCCTTGCTTTGAGAATGAACGGGCGCAGTGGCTGTCGGCTATCGGCTTTCAGCTATCGGCAAGACGGTTTGGCTGACAGCCGAAAGCCCACTAGCACGCGCATTGTCAACGCAACCATCAATAGTTGCTTGATTTCAATTTCTGAGCAAAGTCCGGCGCGGCGATGTCGGTGAGCCAAAAGGAAAGCCGGCGGAAAGTATCCGCCGGCTTTTGAGGTTTTATTTAGTGATGTGTGTGGTCGAAGGTGTAAGAGCGCGTTTTTTCGAACCCTCCCCTAGCCCCTCCCTACAAGGGAGAGAAACTATTGGGTTCTACGCCTTGGTGTAGTAGCTCTTGAATTCTTCGATCGAAACCGGCTTGATTTTGCTGGCGTGGCCGGCCTGGCCAAATGCCACCATGCGGGCGACGCAGACCTGCTTCATGGCTTCGCGGGCCGGCTTGAGGTAGTCGCGTGGGTCGAACTTTTCGGGCGACTCGGCGAATACTTTGCGAATGGCCCCGGTGATTGCCAGGCGGTTGTCGGTATCGACATTGATTTTGCGCACGCCGTGCTTGATGCCGCGTTGAATTTCTTCGACGGGGACGCCCCAGGTTTGCTTGAGCTTACCGCCGTACTTGTTGATGATGTCTTGCAGCTCTTGTGGAACGCTGCTGGAACCGTGCATCACGAGGTGGCAGTTGGGCAGGCGGCGATGAATTTCGACGATGCGATCCATCGCGAGCACTTCGCCGGTCGGCTTTTTGGTGAACTTGTAAGCACCGTGGCTGGTGCCGATGGCGACGGCGAGCGCATCGACGCCCGTTTCGGCGACGAAGCGTTCGGCTTCCTCGGGATCGGTGAGCAACTGGTCGTGCGAGAGGATGCCTTCGGCACCGTGGCCGTCTTCCTTTTCGCCGTGGCCCGATTCGAGCGAGCCAAGACAGCCGAGTTCGCCTTCGACGGAAACGCCTTTGGCGTGAGCGAGCCCGCATACTTCTTTAGTGACTTTGACGTTGTAATCGAAGTCGGCCGGAGTTTTGCCGTCGTCTTCGAGCGAGCCGTCCATCATGACTGAGGTGAAGCCGTTATCGATGGCGCTTTTGCAAGTGGCGGGGCTGTTGCCATGGTCCTGGTGCATGGCGATGGGAATCTCTGGGTAGAGTTCCGCGGCGGCCAGCATGAGGTGGCGCAGGTAGTTATCTTGCGAGTAGGAGCGAGCACCGCGCGAGGCCTGCACGATGACGGGCGAATTGGTTTCCTTGGCTGCCTCCATGATGGCTTGGATCTGTTCCATGTTGTTGACGTTGAACGCGGCCAGGCCGTAATCGTTCTCGGCAGCATGATCCAACAAAAGACGCATAGGGACTAAAGGCATGGGAGCAACTCCTACGAAATCGGAACATAAAGCGCCCACCGATATTCTCATTCTTGGGGCGGGCGATAACCGAACATTCTAGCGTTTTTGGTAGCGACTGGCGACGGGGCGAGAGGGGCACCAATTCGTCCGTCGGGGTAGCGACTTCGACTGGCGTTTCCGGAGGTCGGGAGTAAGAACGTCAGGCTGGAAAGCCTGACCTACTCAGCGAGGCTGTCGAAGGCGTTGCCTTGGGGGACCTCGGCGAGGCGAATGAGAGCTAGCTTTTGGCGAAGGCCATCGTCGGACGGGACTGTGTGGAAATAGTGACCGAGTCGGCTGCCCGCATCGGGGCGACTCATGACGACCAGCGTATCGCCAGGTGCCAACCTGACATTAATTCGCATCGTCTCAAATACTTCGCGGTCGCGTTGCATGGTTTGATGCCAGACGCCTTCGTCGCCACCGGTCATGCGTAGTTTGGCGCTGCCGTAGTGCAACTCGGGGACCAGCTCGACGAGCGTCGTGTGATCTGGCTGCGGATCGACCCGCATGGCGTAGATGGCCTGCGCTTGGTGAACAGGCCGCCCGGTAAGCTCTTTTTGATTCGGCGTGAGTAGAGGAACCGAGGGGTAAACGTCCGATGCGATGATCTCGTGCCGCTTGTTCCGCGGCATTTGTTTGATGCGTCCACGAACGATGGGGTCTGCAAGAAGGCCCGTAGTTTCGCCGTTGATTTTCAAAGGAGCTTGTTCGGCATCGCCATTGCGGTTCAGGGCTCGGCTGATTGCTTCAGGAAACTTTCCTTTAATGACACCGGCACGGAAACCATTGTTGACCAATTCGCTTTGCACAGACGGATCGAGTTGCGTTTCATCGATTTCCCGCCATGCAGCGCCGTTGAGTTCGGGATCGCCCGCGGGCACACGCACCCAGAGGATTTCCATGCGCACACTGCCTGCCGAGGAACGGGCCGGTTTTAGAAGCTCGTGATTCTCAAGATCCACGGTTCCCGTCATGAGACTGCAGCCAGCCAGCGCGCTAAAGCATAGCACGACCACCACGCCGAATTGCAGAAGCGTACGCATAGGGATGGGAACTAGACCGCGCCGGAAGAACGCACAGATGAGTAGCCACCGTTCCTGCTAAGGACGAGGCTGCGGATCATAGAGGCATGGCTCGCAAGGGTCAATGCTGGCAGGCACCGGCGGATCGGCTGCATTGCTAGCATGAAAGGGAACCGTAGCGCAAGAAAAAAGCCGCGGCGAATGAACGCCACGGCTTTTTGTCGTTTCTTGTTTTGACTATGCCAGCGAGCTTTAAGAAGCCGCGCCGGCTGGCTCTTTCTTGTCGGAACCCTTCTTTGGCTCATCGTCTTCAAAGGTTGGCTTAACGCTGCGTTGGGCGACACGATCTCGAACGCCCACGAATTCAAGGATGGCACGATCGCCGGCATCGCCAAGGCGGGGCTTGGCCAGTTTGAGGATGCGGGTGTAGCCGCCCGGACGATCGGTGAATCGTGGAGCGACTTCAGCAAAGAGGATTCTCACGGCTTGCTTGTCGCCCAAGAGTTGCAAACAGTGGCGACGAGCGGCGACGGATGGAGCAATGGCGGCATTCCATTCGCGCCACTTATCGCTCTTACGCCAGGACTTCCAGGCATCGGTGCCGCGTTCGGCGCTGGCGGCGAATTTGTCGGCGGCTTCTTCCGCCACGAGGCCCTTGCGGGCAATCGTGATGCACTTTTCAACGAGCGGGCGCACTTCCTTGGCTTTGGGCAGCGTGGTGATGATGCGGCCCTTGACCTTCGGCTTGTTTTCGTCGAATTCCGCATCACGTTCGGTGAGGAACAGCGAAGTGGCCAGAAAACGCAGAAGCGCTCGTTGATGTTTTGGATTGCGGCCGAATTTTCGGCCTTTACGTCGATGTCGCATAATCGCACCGTGAATCGGTGGTAGGGGTAGCCGAGAGCGAGCTTTTGGCTGTTATCCTACCTGTTTTTGGCTATGTGTTGTTTCGCTAAGCCGCGAACGGCTTTTAGGGGTTAGACGCCGGCTGGTTGGGCTGGAATTCGCATGCCGAGGTGAAGGCCGAGATCGCGAAGCTTGAAGCGAACTTCCGTGAGCGTAGTTTCACCGAAATTGCGGACTTCTAGAAGTTGGTCTTCGCTTCGCGACACGAGGTCGCGAACCGTCATAATGTTTTCAGACTCAAGACAGTTGCCGGCACGGACCGACAGGTTGAGATCTGCGATTGGCATCGAGAGCTTTGCTTCGAGGCCCGAATCGAGCGTGGTGGTGGTTTCGCGGGCTGGCGAACGCACTTGCGGGCCCAGTTCGGTGTATTGAACGAATGGGTTGAGGTGCTTGCGGAGAATTTTCGCGGCCTCCACCATGGCCATTTCTGGGGTCACAGAGCCGTTTGTCCAAATTTCCAGCGTGAGTTTGTCGTAGTTGGTTTTCTGACCAACGCGGGTTTCGTCGATCATATAACGAACGCGAACCACAGGGCTGTAAACGGCATCGATGGGGATGATGCCAATTTCCTGTACGTTCTGGCTGTGCTCGGTGGAAGGCACGTAACCACGGCCGTTCTCAACGACCATTTCCATGACGAATGGGACGTTGTCGGTAAGCGAAGCGAGCACGTGGTTCGGGTTGAGGATTTCGATGGCTTCATCGGTTTCGATGTCGCCAGCGAGGATCGGGCCCGGGGTGTTCTTTTCAACGCGAAGCACACGCGTGGTTTCGCTGTGGTTCTTCACGACGAGCGACTTCACGTTCAGCACGATATCGGTAACGTCCTCAAGAACGCCCTTGATCGTGGTGAATTCGTGCTGTGCGTTATGAACTTTGATTTGGGTGACCGCGCTGCCTTCCAAGCTGGAGAGGAGTACGCGACGCAGGCCGTTTCCGATCGTGGCACCAAAGCCTCGCTCGAACGGTTCGGCAATAAATTTACCGTAGGTCGAAGTGAGTGAATCGGCATCGACGGTTACAGCGCTGGGAAGTTCAAGTCCACGCCATCGAATATGCATATTGAGTCTCCCGTTCGTAGGGACAGATTAAGTTGTAAGCAGGTGAGGCAAGGATACCTGGGGCCGTGAAACCAACCTCGCACCCTTTGAGGCTAGGTCACCCGGTTTGTTACCGCGAGCAAAGCTCGACGATGAGCTGGGTTTGTACTGGGAGGGAAACGTCGTCGTGCGCGGGTAAGCGGCCGACGATGCCTTCCGGAATTTGGGCTTCGCCACGCGAGAGGAAATCGGGGATATCTCGCGAGCTTTCGACCATGGCACCGCGAACCAAATCGAGGCTTTTGGCACGGTTCTTGGCACGAATCACATCGCCCGGCCGAACCTGGTAGCTGGGGATATCGACTCGCTTGCCGTTCACCGTGATATGACCATGACGAATGATTTGGCGGGCCTGGGCACGGCTTTGACCGAAACCGAGGCGATGCACGACGTTATCCAAACGGCGCTCGAGGAGCACCATGAGAGCGTCGCCCGTGTTGCCGCTGCCCTTCACTGCTTGCTGGAAGTACTTGCGGAACTGGCGTTCTAACACGCCGTAATAGTGCTTGACCTTTTGCTTTTCGCGCAAGTGCTGGCCGTAGTCGGTGAGCTTGCCACGGCGGGCTTGCTGCTGGCCAGGAGGATTGTCGCGACGTTCGATGGCGCACTTCGGCGTATCGCAACGAGTTCCTTTGAGGAACAGCTTGAGGCCGTCGCGGCGGCAAAGTCTACAAACGGGTCCGGTATATCGTGCCATGGATCAGAGATCGGGGGTCGAGGGTCGGGATTCAGGGAGTCGAAGCCAGAGTCGCTTGAGAGTCAGAAACTGACCTCTAATTTCTGGCTTCTAATATCTTTTTTCTACACTCTTCGCTTCTTGCGGGGACGGCAGCCGTTGTGTGGCAGTGGGGTGATGTCTTCGATGGACTTCACCTTGAGGCCAGCGGCTTCGAGTGCGGTAATGGCACTTTCGCGGCCACTGCCTGGGCCTTTTACTTTGACTTCGACTTCCTTGACGCCGTGCTTTTTGGCTTTATCGGCCGCTTGCTGAGCAGCCATCTGCCCGGCGAACGGTGTACTCTTGCGGCTTCCCTTGAAGCCGCTGGTGCCGGCGCTCGCCCAGCAAAGGGTATCACCCTTGGTGTCGGTAATGGTAACAGTCGTGTTATTGAACGTTGCCTGGATGTAGGCGATGCCAACCGACACGTTGCGGCGGGTTTTCTTTTTAGCAGCAGAGGATGATTTTGCGACGGCCATAAAGGGGCGAGTGTCTAGAGTCGAGGATCAAGAACCAGCAATCGGGATAAGGCTCTTGAGGATTTCTGAAACTGGTAATAGCTAAGCCGCAATCGGCTTTTGATAGTTGTTGTTTGGTTGACAATACTGACGGTTATTAGCGCAGGTCTTTAACGCCCTTCTTGCCGGCAACCGTTTTCTTTGGTCCCTTGCGAGTGCGAGCGTTGGTGCGGGTGCGTTGACCGCGAACCGGCAAGCCACGACGGTGACGAACACCGCGGTAGCAAGCGATATCGCGAAGACGCGAGATGTTCTGAGCCGTCTGACGACGCAACTGGCCTTCGACGGTGTAGTCCTTGTCGAGCAGCGCGGCAATGCGCGCGACTTCATCTTCACCAAGCTCACGAGCATGAGCTTGCGGGTTGATGCCGGCTTTGTGGCACAACTCGCGTGCGGTCTTCGGGCCGACACCGTAAAGGTATGTAAGCGAGATTACCGTGGGGCGGTCGTTCGGAATATCAACGCCTTGCAAACGTGGCATGTTCTATCTCTCCAAGCGTGGGGCCAATTCCCCGGAACGCTAAATTTTATCCTTGACGTTGCTTGTGACGTGGGTTGCTGCACACGACGTAAATAACGCCGCGGCGACGAACTACCTTGCACTTATCGCAAATACGCTTAACGCTGGCTTTGACTTTCATCGCTGCACTCAATCTCGCCTGCAAACAAAACGGCGGCACGGCGGGCAAAAAACACCACTAGCGCGTGCCGGGGCCGCAAATGGCGGGAAACGCTTGAATATACGGGTACTAGGCCGACTACTCAAGGGCTCTTCAGAATAGATTCTGAAAGGGCGGGAAAACTAGGCTAATTCGCCATGCCAATGGGGCACAGCGGCTCGAAGTCGGAATGCCTCCGCCAAGCCTTCAAGGCGTTCCGACCAGGTTATTTCAATTCTCTGAGGCAACCGCCTTTCCGGCGGCCGCCGCCGCGGCGAAATCCCAGGGGAGGTTCGCTATTTCCTCGTCCGTAGGTGGGCCAGTGAGCAACACCGGGCCGGATTTCGTCATGGCGATCGTGTGCTCGAAATGAGCACTTGGTTTACGGTCTAGTGTGGACTGGGTCCAATAATCGCGGTGCATTTTGACGCGTTTGGTGCCTACGTTGACCATCGGCTCGACCGCGATGACGAGCCCAGGCTCGATGCGGAAGTCGCCGCTGCCTCGCAGGCCACGGCTGAGGAAATTCGGCACCTGGGGCTCTTCGTGCATTTGGCGGCCAATTCCGTGCCCGACGAAACACTCGACCGTGTAAAAGCCGTTATCGCGAACCAAGTTGGCCATTTCGCGAGCGACCTGGCTCCAATGGCTCTTGGTGTGCATGAGCTCGAACGCTAAATCGAGCGTAGCCACCGTGACATCGAGCAACTGTTGAGTTTGTGGGGCGATATTGCCCGCCTTGTAAGTGTAGGCCGAGTCGCCGCACCAACCGTTCAGGCGGCAGCCTGTATCGACGCTAACAATATCGCCTTCGACGAGCGGCCGATGGTTGGGGATGCCATGCACCACCTCATCGTTCACGCTGGTGCAAGTGGCAGCGGGAAACGCGGGCCGACCCGCATTTTGGTGCGGGTAATCTTTGAACAACGGCTCTGCCTGGCAGAAAGCAAAGTACTCGGTAATCACCGCGTCGATATCGGCGGTAGTAACTCCGGGGGCGACCATTTGGCGCACGAGCTGATGCGCCTGCCAGACACAGATGCCGGCATGACGCATAAGAGCGATTTCGCGGTCGGACTTGAGTTGAATCACGGGAAACTCGAAACGTCTGCAGGGCTATTTGGGATCGCTGCCTATTAAGCCGCTCTCTAAGGATTTTCAAATTTTACCGAGGTACCGCCGCGGAAGCGAACCTCAGGTTTTTTGCCGAGATCGGATGTCGGCCACCGCTTCACGGATCTGCTCGAACACTTGGTCGGGAGACAAGCTGCCATCGACCCGGCAGAGAATGCCTTGGCTGCCGTAGTAATTTAGCAGCGGTTCAGTGAGGCTGCTGTACTGCCGGAAACGTTCGGCAATCGTATCTGGATCATCGTCGGGACGGCCCCGGGCAGCTAATCGTAGAACGAGCTGTTCTTTGGGCACGTCGAGTGCTAGCACCATATCGAGCGGAATGCCTCGCTCGGCAAGCATTCGGTCGAGCGCTTCGGCCTGAGGCACGGTGCGAGGGAAACCATCGAACAAACAGCCCTGTTCGCAGTCCTTCTCGCAGAGTCGTTCGATCACGATTCCGACCACGACCTCATCTGGCACGAGTTGGCCGGCGAGCATGTACCGTGCTGCTTTGCGTCCAAGAGGCGTCTCTTCGGCATCGCGAAGCATTTCGCCCGTGGAAAGGTGGGCGATGCCGAGATGTTCTTTCAACCTTTGGGCTTGAGTCCCCTTTCCAGCGCCGGGCGGACCAAGGAACACGATGCGCATGGGTATCTACCGGGGTTCAGAGGTTGGAGGTCAAAAAAGTTGGTCAGGGTTAAAGGGCGTTGCCAGCCCGTGGTTGTGCCGGCTAACCGGCGTTGAGTCGAACGGCCATTCTAGTCTAGTTGCGGTCTCATTCCCTGACCTGTGGGCCTCCGACAATTACTTCTCCAACAATCCGGTATAGTTTCGCATCACTAAGTGGCTATCGATCTTCTGCACCAAATCAAATGCCACGCTAACGGCAATCAGCAAGCTCGTTCCACCATAAAAGCTGGCGACCATATAGTTTACGCCAAGCGTTTGCGACACCACGGTCGGAATGATCGCGACCAGGGCCAGGAACCCGGCACCTACGTAAGTGATACGAACCATAACCTTTTCCAGGTAATCGGCCGTTCGCTTTCCGGGCCGATACCCTGGAATGAACGAACCGAAATTCTTCAGGTTGTCGGCCATATCCTTCGGGTTGAAGGTGATCGCCGTCCAGAAGTAGCAAAAGAAGTAGATCAGAACCAGATAGCAAAGGTTGTAAATGTAGCCGTGCTCGCCGCCAAAGATGTCGTCGAACCACCACACGATGCGGCCCCCCCAGCCATCCTGAGTCACCACATTCTTGAGGTTACCGAAGATCAGCATCGGAAACATAAGAAGGCTGCTGGCAAAGATGATCGGCATCACACCGGCTTGATTCACTTTAAGCGGTAAATATTGGCGTGTGCCACCGAAAACGCGGCGACCGCGGACATGCTTAGCGCTTTGCATGGGGATACGTCGCTGGCCGAGTGTAATAAACACGACACAGGTAACCACCGCAACAAACATGGCGGCAAGAACCATGAGCTTATCGATGCCGAAGTCAGAACCGCCGCCGCTGAGTTCCAACGTCGTCTTTTGGAGCAATTCGATACCAGCGGCCGGCATACGGGCCAAAATGCCCGCCATAATCAAAAGACTGATACCGTTGCCGATGCCGAACTCGTCGATCTGCTCGCCGAGCCACATCAGGAACATCGTGCCGGCGGTCATCGTCATAATGGCGGCGATCTTCCAGTACCAGATCAGAGATCCCGAGGAATTCTGAAACGATGCGGCCACGAGATTGTGCGTTTCGACGTACGATTCGATATAGAACCAGCTTTGGAAAACACAAAGAACGAATGTTGCGTAGCGCGTGTATTCGTTGATTTTCTTTCGCCCGCTTTCACCCTCCTTCTGCAACTGCTCGAGTGGTGGATACACACTGCCGAGAAGCTGAAAGATAATCGACGCGGAAATGTAGGGCATAATGCCCAGGCCGAAGATGGTGACATCTTGCAACTGGCTGGCGCTCAGCATGGCCACCTGCTGCATCATGTTCGCAATTCCACCCTCCTGGCTCTGAGCTCGCTCGACGGCCGCGCGGTCGATGATCGGCAGTTGAATCTGAAAGCCGACTCGATAAATGGCCAGCATCACCAAGGTCAGGAGGATCTTGGTACGCAGTTCAGGAATCTGAAAGATGACGCGAATTTTTTCCAGCATGATCGGGCCCGTCCGTGAATTGCTGAGCAGGATGCCAACGGCGGAAAAGGTCGGCCACTAAAACACCAGCCCCTGCAATAGATGCTCTTGCCCTATTGCATTGTGGGCAGTCGATCAATGACTCTCGGCGTTCCTTTGTAATCTTAGTGGCCGGGAAACTCTATGCCGTTTTCGGAACGACGGCCTCCCCTTTTTTTGCCGAGCCTTACTTTTTGCTCGTCTTCTTTTGATTCTTTACTACCGGAGCCTTACCTGGCAGCACAACTGCCTGGCCGCCGGCCTTTTCGATCTTCTCTTTGGCCGACTCGCTGAAGCGGTGGGCCGAAATTTTAAGCTTTTTGGTTAGCTCGCCATCGCCGAGCACTTTGAGCTCGTCGTAACGAGCCTTCGCAAGGTTCGTTTTCGAGGCAAGCGTTTCGGGGGTAACTTCTTCGCCCGCTTCAAAAGCGCTGTTCAGATCGCCCACATTGACGACAAGCACACTTTTGGCCCAACGGTTATTAAAACCGCGCTTGGGAATGCGGCGAACGAGCGGCATGGTACCGCCTTGGAAAATTGAAAGAAACGACACGCCGTTATGCGACCATTGGCCCTTGTGACCACGGCCAGCCGTTTTGCCCTGGCCCGAGCCAATGCCGCGACCGAGGCGTTTTCGTGCCTTGTGCTTTTGGATGCCGCGATTAATGTCGCTGAGATTCATGGGAATTGTTAGGTGTCAGGTGTCAGGTATCGGGTGTCAGTGGAGTTTAAATCTGACACCCGATACCCGACACCTGACATCTTCCTTTACGAAAGTTGAACCTGGCGGAGACGTTCGACGTCGGCCTTGGGACGGAGTTGCTTGAGCGCGGCAAAGGTTGCCTTGACAAGCGACACAGGGTTGTTCGATCCGAAGCTCTTGGTGAGGATGTCGTGAACACCAGCCGCTTCGCAAACAGCGCGAACCGCGGAACCGGCGATAACACCAGCACCTGGAGCGGCTGGCAGCAAGATCACATGGGCGGCACCGTAACGACCTTCAACCATGTGGGCGATGCTGGAGCCATCAAGCGACACCGACACCATGCTGCGCATGGCTTCTTTGCGCGCTTTCTCGACGCTGGGCGGCACTTCGTTGGCCTTGCCGTATCCCCAACCGACTTTGCCTTTTCCGTCGCCGACGACGACCATGGCGGCAAAGCTGAAGCGACGACCGCCCTTCACCACCGCAGCGCAGCGTTTGATCTTGACGATATTTTCGGCGAGTTCGCCTTCGATACGTTCGTTAGCTGGGGCTGCCACGATTATGTCCTTGAACTTTCTGTAGTTAAGTATTCGATGTTTGGTTTGTCGTGCTGTGCCGACAGTTTCATGGATTGCTTAGAAGCTCAGGCCACCCTCGCGGGCGGCATCGGCCAGTGCGGCCACGCGACCATGGTATCGATACGGGCCACGATCGAAACAAACTTCTTTAATACCGGCTGCAATCGCGCGCTCGGCAATGGCTTTGCCGATAGCTTGAGCCGCATCGGCATTGCCGCCCGACTTCAGCTTTCCGGAAAAGCTTTTGTCGAGCGTGGAAGCCGAGGCGATGGTCTTGCCCTCTTCGTCGTCGATGACTTGAGCCGAAATATGCTTGTGGCTGCGCATTACGCTGAGGCGCGGACGCTCTTGGGTACCGCGAGTTCGTTTGCGAACGCGAAACGAACGACGCTTGCGTTGTTGCCGTAGGTGCTTTGAATGATCCATGGTTGTGGTCTTTCGAAGTAAGGAGCCTTCGAACTGGGAAGCAAGGATACCCTTGTTTGCAGGCTCTTGACCCTCGACTCTCGACCCTTGTTTTTACTAGGTTGCTGTTTTGCCGGCCTTGCGACGCACTTGCTCGCCTTCATACCGAATACCTTTGCCTTTGTAAGGCTCTGGTTTACGGACGGCACGTACTTCCGCGGCGAATTGGCCAACTTGTTGTTTGTCGGTACCTTTGATCACGATGTGGGTTTGGTCGGGGCACGTGACCGTAAGGCCCTTAGGAATCTTCTTATGTACTTCGTTGGCAAAACCAACACGAAGCTGTAGCGTATCGCCAGCGATGGCCGCCAAGTAACCAACGCCCTGGATTTCAAGCTTCTTTTCGTAGCCCTCGGTGACACCAAGCATCATGTTGTTAAGCAGCGCCCGGGTGAGACCGTGATAGGCACGGATCTCGCGATCGTCACTCGCGCGAGAGCAGACGACGCTTTTACCATCGTCCTCGACAGCAATGGTGATTTCCGGGCGGTGCAGGTACTCGAGTTTTCCGAGCTTGCCTTCCACCGTAATCGCGCGGCCAGCGACGTTCACTTTAACGCCGGAGGGTATCGCTACAGGTTTTTTGCCGATTCGAGACATCTTTTTAGCTCTTAGCTGTTAGCTATTCGCTTTTAGCCAAACCCATCAGCCGACATTGGCTGATAGCTAACAGCTAAAAGCTAACTGCTTCTCTACCACACTTCGCACAGCACTTCGCCGCCAAGATTCCGCTGGCGGGCTTCGCGATCGCTGATAACGCCGCGACTGGTGCTGATGATTGAAATTCCCAAGCCGTTTAGGACCGGGCGCAAACGGCCAGCCTGGCTGTACACACGACGGCCCGGCTTGCTGATACGACGGATATTGCGAATCACCCGCTCACCATTCGGACCATACTTAAGCTGAATCATGAGTTGCTTGCTCGGCGCGCCATCTTCTTGTTCTTCGCGCCAATCCCAGATGTAGCCTTCGCGCTTGAGCACCTCAGCGAGACCGCACTTCACTTTGGAAAGCGGCATCTCGACATGTGGGCGCTCAATTCGCACTGCATTGCGAATGCAGGTAAGCATATCGGCGATCGGGTCGGTCATCATATTAGTGGTTGTCCGTTGTCCGTTGTTCGTCGTCCGTTGTTGCCGGGTCCACTGCGACTAACAACGGACCACGAACTACGGACTATTCACTACCAACTTGCGTTTCTAACTCCAGGGATCAAACCCTGGTCGGCCAGCTTGCGGAAGCAAATGCGGCAGATGCCGAACTTGCGATACACGGCTCGTGGCCGCCCGCACAATTTGCATCGGTTCTCGCGCCGAGAGCTGAACTTAGGCACGCTTTTGGCTTTTGCGATTTTAGATTTACTTGCCACCGCAGTCGGTATCCTTGTTGGAGGCTTTCAACTTCTTACTCGGAAGTCGTTAGCTGGATCGTTGTCGCTGCTTAATGCCGGAGCGTGAGGGCTTCTGCATTAAGCAAGTGTGTTAGGCTAGTGTACCTTCGCGCTGGAACGGCAGGCCGAAGCTCCTGAGAAGCTCACGGCACTCGTCGTTCGAATCAGTCGAAGAACAAATTGTGATATTCATACCCTGCGGACGCAGGTATTTATCCGGATTGAGCTCGGGAAACACGAGCTGCTCGTTCAGGCCCAGGCTGTAGTTGCCTTTGCCATCGAACGCATTTGGATTCAAACCGCGGAAGTCGCGTACGCGAGGAAGCGCCAGCGAAATCAAGCGATCTAAAAATTCGTACATACGAGCTCGGCGAAGAGTGACCTTCGCACCCACATCGACGCCTTCACGCAGACGGAACGCCGCAATGCTTTTACGTGCCTTGCAACGCACTGCCTTTTGGCCCGTGATCTCGGCCAATGCGGAAGTCGCTTCATCGATGTGCTTCTTGTCGGTCATGGCTGTACCGACACCCATGCTCACGACAATCTTCTCTAGCCGGGGGATCGCATGAGGGTTCGCGTGCCCCAACGTCTTGGAAAGATGCGGGATGACTTCTTCTTTGTATAGCTTCTGCAAGCGCGGAACCGGAATGCTGTCCGCGGATTCTTCCGATTTGTCTTTTGCTTTTTTGGCCATGGTCGTAATTGATATTCGAGCGGTCGCGTTTGGCGGTTAGTATGCGACTCGATAAGTCGCGATAGTTACGCTCGTGGAGTTATTTCTTTGACTTTGCGGTTTTCGATTCGGCTGTACCAGCATGAGCCTTTTTCGCCGGAGCGATTTGGCCCGCGCTGGCATTGCACTTCTTGCAGAAACGTTCTTTGCTACCGTCTTCCAAGAAGCGTGCTCCCAAGCGAGTCGAAGCACCACATGCCTGGCAAACGTACTTCAAGTTCGAAAGCTGAACCGGCATTTCCTTGCTCAACACGCCGCCTTGCGGATACTTCTGGCTGCGGCGGATGTGCTTCTTAACGCGGTTGACGCCTTCGACGAGCGCTTTGCCCGACTCACGATCGACCTTGATAACCCGGCTTTTTTGGCCACGGTCATTGCCGGTGATCACTTCGACGTTATCTCCAGTTCGAATCAACATTGGTCCGTTGTCCGTTGTCAGTAGTCCGTTGTCAGTAGTCGTTGCAAACTGGCAACGGACCACGGACCACGGACGAATATCAGACTACCTCGCTTGCGAGGCTTACAATTTTCATGAATCTGCGGTCGCGCAGTTCGCGGGCAACTGCACCGAAAATGCGGGTACCACGTGGGTTGCGATCATTATCGATCAGAACCACGGCATTGGAATCGAACCGCACGTAGCTGCCGTCTGGTCGGCGTGTGGGTGCTTTGGTCCGCACGATCACAGCTTTGACGACGGCCTTTTTCTTTACCTCGCTGGTTGGCAACGTGTTCTTCACACTGCAAATGATCACATCGCCCAGGCCTGCCGTGCGACGACGCGTGCCGCCTAGCACTTTGATGCACATCACTTCTTTCGCGCCGGTGTTATCAGCGACGTTCAATCGGGACTGCATCTGAATCATGGGAGTGGCCGGGGGTCAGGGGTCGAATTTCGGGGAACAACTAGCGATCTGCATGCGAGGAAAAATTACTCTTGCTCGCCTGTCTCGGTTTGTTTCATTTCTCGAGCGGCACGCATGGCGGCGATATCCACTTGCTGCGACTTGGCAACAATTCGCAGCAAATCCCAACGCTTGGTTTTCGAACGCGGCGGCGCTTCGACGATCTCTACCGTATCGCCTTCATGCGACTCATTGTTTTCGTCGTGAACATGGCATACCGTGCGGCGACGCATGAACTTGCCGTACTGCGGATGCTGCACAAGGCGCTCGATTTCAACACGGCGCGACTTGTCCATCTTGTCGCTAGTGACTACGCCAATGAGTTGTCGTTTAGGCATGGGTAAAGGCTTTCGGCTTTCGGCTTTCGGCTTTCGGCTAGCACCATCGATGCCCAGTGGGCCGATGGCTGACAACCGAGAGCTGACAGCTTTTTACTTCGCTTCTGCTTTCTTCGCTCGTTGTGTTTGAATCGTTTTAATGCGAGCCACCAAGCGGCGATTATGTCGCAACTCGCTCGGGGCATCGAGTTTTTCGGTCGTCGATTGAATGCGCAGACGGAACAAGTTCTCGCTGGCTTCCTTGAGAGTAAGCCCGAGCTGTTCGTCGCTCATATCGCGTAGTTCAGCGGTTTTTGTCATTGCGAGCCTATAAGTCGTAAGGTTTGAGTCGTAAGTATCCCAGATTTCGCACTTACGACTTGCGACTTACACCTTTCTTGCTAACCTTGTCGCTTCACCATTCGCACGCGAATTGGCATTTTGTGAGCCAAGCGTGCGAGGCAAATCTTCGCGGCTGCTTCCGCCACGCCACCAAGCTCATAGAGCACGGTGCCCGGCTTCACAGTGGCCGCCCAAAAATCCGGCTCCCCCTTACCCTTACCCATACGGGTTTCGAGCGGGATGGAGGTAACCGACTTATGCGGGAAGATGCGAACGTACAGACGTCCTTCGCCACGGATGTATTGCGTCGCCGCAATACGCCCGGCTTCGATCGTCTGGGCGCTTATCCACCCACCTTCGACTGCTTGCAATCCGTATTCACCAAAGACGACTCGGTTACCGCGGGTAGCGTTACCTTTTATACGTCCTCTTTGGCTTTTTCGGTGCTTGACCCTCTTGGGCATCAGCGCCATCGGTTTCGTCCTCGTACATGCCTTGGTTAACCCAAACCTGGACGCCAATATTGCCTTGGGCCGTTTTGGCTTCCACAAAACCGTAGTCGATTTTCGCCCGCAAGGTGCTAAGCGGAATCGATCCGGCAATCTGCTTTTCTCGACGGGCCATTTCAGAACCGCCGAGCCGGCCGGCCAATTGCACCTTGATGCCCTTGGCCCCAGCTTCCATCGTTTGCTCGAGCACACGCTTCATCGTGCGGCGGAAGCTCGCACGCTTGGCCAACTGCTCGGCAATTTCTTCGGCGACCAAATGAGCCTGGAGCTCTGGTCGCGTGATCTCTTCAATCTTGATGTTAATGCGCCGACCAACCAGGTTTTGCAATTCGTCCTGCAGCTGGTCGACCTGCTGTCCTTTGCGACCGATGATCACACCTGGTCGGGCAGCATGCAAAATAACTTTGACTTCATCGCGAGTACGCTCGATTTCCACCCTGGGGATACCGGCAAACTTGTATTTCTCCGTGACGTACTTGCGAATCTTGTGATCTTCCAGCAGGAGGTCGCCATACTCTTTCTTCGAGGCATACCAACGGCTTTTCCAGCCGATCATGATGCCCGTACGAAAACTGACTGGATTGATCTTTTGACCCATAGTTTATCTCGCTTTCGGCTCTCAGCTTTTCGCTAGAGCTGGCCCTCATTACGGCCGCTTTTTACTCCACCGTGACCGAAATGTGTGCGCTACGCCTTGCCACGACATGTGCCATGCCGCGAGCACGTGGCCGCATACGCTTGAACATCGGGCCGCCGTCGACTCGTGCGTCCGTCACACGCAAACCGCCGACATTCGGAGCCCGCTGATCTTCCGCATTGCCCAATGCACTTTGAATGAGCTTCTCGAGCATGCGCGCCCCACGCTGAGGTTGGTAGCGTAAGATGGCCAATGCGTCGTCGACGGCCTTGCCGCGAATCAAATCGGCGAGCGGCCGCACTTTGCGTGCACTGATCCGAGCGTGCCTGTGTGTTGCTGTGTATGCCATGGTATTAGCTTTCGACTGCTGGCTTTTGGCTGTCGGTCAAAGGAGCTCAATTGCTCTGACGGATGGCGGACGGCCAATCGCTGACAGTCTCCTATTACTTCTCTTTCTTGGCCTTGCCACCGTGACCGCGGAAGCTTCGCGTGGGTGCAAACTCGCCGAGGCGATGACCGACCATGTCTTCGGTGACGAAAACCTTCAGGTGTACCTTGCCGTTGTGGACCATAAACGTGTGACCGACAAACTCCGGAATGATCGTGCAGGCGCGAGCCCACGTGGTGATCGCTTCCTTCGTGCCCGACTCGTTCTGCTTCTCGATTTTCGAGAACAGTCTTGCGTCTACGTATGGACCTTTTTTAAGCGAACGTCCCATTTGCTAGCCTTAAGCCTTACACCTATTTTGTAATCAACTTCTGTACGCCATAGCGCCGACTGCGGCGACGGCGAATGATTGCTTTATTCGATGCCTTACGCGGGTCGCGTGTCATACCGCCCTTGGCGCTCTTGCCCGTTGGGCTCACAGGATGGCGACCACCCTTGGTACGACCTTCACCACCACCGTGTGGATGGTCGGTCGGGTTCATCGCGGTACCGCGGACGTGCGGCTTGCGACCGAGCCAGCGACGACGGCCAGCCTTGCCCCACACGATCGCCATGCGATCCGGATTGCCGGTTGAACCGATAGTGGCTCGGCAGGCCGATGGAATACGACGGATTTCACCGCTTGGCAGTGAAATCTGAGCCCATCCGGCTTCACGTGCCATAAGTGTTGCACTCGTACCAGCACTGCGGCACAAGGTGCCACCACGACCGGCTTGCAATTCAACGTTGTGGATTGCAGAGCCAAGCGGAATCTTGGTAAGCGGCAAGCAGTTTCCAACCGTTGGCGGTGCCTCGTCGCCACTCATTACCATATCGCCAGCCTTCAGACCATTCGGCGCGATGATGTAACGCTTCTCGCCATCAACGTAATTCAAAAGCGCGATGCGAGCCGTACGGTTCGGATCGTATTGAATTGAATCGACCTTGGCAGGAATGCCGTCTTTGTTCCGTCGAAAATCAATCAGCCGATAACGCTGCTTATGGCCGCCGCCACGGAATCGGACCGTGGTCTTGCCTTGGTTATTGCGGCCACCGGTCTTCTTCTTGGGCCGAAGCAACGCCTTGGCGGGCTTAGCGCCCGGCGTCAATTCAGCAAAATCGCTCACAGTCGCACCACGGCGGCCTGGAGTAGTCGGTTTGTATTTTCGAATGCCCATGTTTGTAGTCGAGAGTCGAGAGCTAAGAGTTGAAAGCCAGATGGTTTGGCCCTTGACTCTCGACTCTTCCCTCTCCGCTCGCTTAGAAGAAGTTAATTCTGTGCTCGCTATCCAAAGTCACGATCGCCTTTTTCCAATCTGCCGTCATGCTGGTGCGGAACTTGGTGCGTCGTGGCTTACCCTTGCGATTCTGCGTATGAACCTTCTCAACCTTCACGTTGAAAAGTTCTTCAACAGCTCGGCGCACATCACCCTTGGTGGCAAGACGATGTACTTCAAAAGCGTATGCGTTGTTTCGCGTCGAACGGTGCATGCCCTTTTCTGTAACCAACGGCCGCACGATAACTTGGTGCGGCTCAAGCGTCAGCGTTGTCTTTTGTGGTACTGCACGTGGCATGTTGCTTACGCCTTAGAGGCGGCCTCCGCGGCGTTGTGATTCTTCTTGGCCGATGCGACCAACGCATCGAGCGCGGCCTTCGTTACCAGCAAGCCACGCGACGACAAAACACTCAAAGCGTTCAACTCGCCTGCCGGCGAGACCGAAACACCCGCGATATTGCGAGCACTACGGTAAACATTTGCGTCATACTTTTCGGTGGCCACAAGCAGTGTCTTGCCGTTCCAATCGAGATGCTTCAAAACGGCGGCCATCTCTTTGGTGCGTGGTTCGGTGAAAGCCAAGTCATCGATCACGATCAACTCTTCGTCGCGAACCTTCGAGGCCAGCGCCATGCGAGTGGCGGCCTGCAATGCCTTGCGAGGCAAACGATACGAATAATCGCGATTATGAATGCGATGGATATGACCACCGCCACGGCGAATACCGCTACGCTTGTGGCCAGCACGCGCGTTACCAGTACCCTTTTGACGGTACATCTTCTTGGTCGAACCGGCGACCATGCCACGCGACTTGGTTTGGTGCGATCCCTGACGAATATTCGCCTGGTACATCACGACCGCGTCGTGCAGCAGTTGCTTGTTGATGCGCGGAGCGAAATCGGTGGGCTCGACGTTGTACGTCCCCACTTTCTTTCCCTTGCGATCGTAGATGTTGAGTTTTGGCATGATTATTAAGGCTATTAGCTTTTAGCTACTGGCTCTTAGCCAAGCTGCTTTGCTAATAGCTAACAGCTAATGGCCAACAGCTTTCAAACTTTGTTTGTTTCTTGAATCACCACGAATCCGCCGTTGGGACCAGGAATGGCACCGCGGATGAGAATCAAGTTATTTTCTGCATCGACCTTTACGAGCTTTTGATTGCGAACCGTGGTCTTCACGTTGCCGTACTGACCGGGCATACGCTTACCTTTGACCACGCGGCTTGGGAACGCACTGGCACCCGTACCACCAAGAGCACGATGGCACTTTTTCACACCGTGCGTGGCGCGCTGACCACCGAAATTATGTCGCTTGATGGCACCCGAAAAGCCCCGGCCCTTGCAAGTAGCAGTCACATCGACCGACTTCACATCCGCAAGCGCCTCGACCTTTACCTGAGCGCCAACCTCGAGACCATCGGCGACACCACGAATTTCGCGAATGAATCGCTTCGGCTCGCAATCAGCTTTCGAGAGAAGCTCGATACCCGCTGCACTGCGGCGCTTCGAGCGCTTGCTATCGAGCTTGGCAACATGACCACGATCACTTCGGCTCGCCAAGCGGCGCGGCTTATCGGCGAAGCCCAACTGGACTGCTTCGTATCCATCTCGTTCAACCGTGCGAATTTGCAAAACGTCGCACGGGCCAGCCAGGATGACCGTCACCGGGACCACCCGCCCCGACTCATCAAAGAGTTGCGTCATCCCGACCTTACGGCCGAGTATTCCGATAGCCATTGAAGTAACCTTTAGTGTTGCCCGACGGGAGACACGCGAAATGTTTCGCGGCTTACCCGACAGTCATCCAGTCATGACTCAATTTTGTCCGTTGCTAGTGACCCAATGCCCGCTGACCTGCCAACGGACGAAGGACATTGGACCACGGACTAACCAGTCGTTGCCTTAATTTTGATATCGACGCCGGCCGGAAGACTCAACTTGTTGAGTGCTTCGATGGTTTTGGCGGTTGCTTGAACAATGTCAATCAGCCGCTTGTGCGTGCGAATCTCGAACTGCTGTCGCGACTTTTTATCGACGTGCGGGCTTCGGAGCACGGTGTAGCGCTCGATCCGCGTGGGGAGGGGAATGGGGCCATGCACGATCGAATTGGTGCGCTTGGCCGTATCGACGATTTCCGCCGCACTTTGGTCAAGAACCGAGTGATCGTACGCTTCCATTCGGATGCGAATGATTTCCTGCGAAGCTGCCACGGTGAACTTCCCTCTGCCAACGTCGATTTATCAAACAGCTAGAACGTTTCCGCCACTTTTTGTAATGGCTTACCCACCAACTACAAATTCGCGGGGAACTAAGAATGATACCGACATCGGCGAAAAGCTGTCAATCGCACCAAACACGAGTTTGCAAAAATCTTTTTCCCGGCAGCAGTACATAGCAATTCTGTCGATACGCAAAACTTTGCCGCCCAGCGCGCCCCCTGACATCCACTTTGCCCCCAGCTCGCGGCTTAGCCGTAGGTCAGGCTTTCCAGCCTGACGCCCACGGGCAACTAACCTCCGCGCCCCCCAGCACCCTGCCAAAAATTACATTTGACGAGACTCGCCTAGTGTATTACTATACCAATACACATGACGACTCCTCCTATTATTTTCGAGCTAAATCCCAATTCCGGGGTGCCCATCTACCGCCAGATCGTCGATCAGGTCGCGGTGATGGTGGTCGGCGGACTGCTTAAACAGGGCGATTTACTGCCCAGCGTGCGGCAGGTGGCACGCGAAGCGGCCGTGAACCCCATGACGGTCAGCAAAGCCTACTCCCGTCTCGAAGCCGACGGCGTCGTCCGCCGCGTGCGCGGGACGGGCATGGAAGTTCTCGCGCCCTCGGCCAACGGGTCGCTTGACGATCGCAAACTGAAATTCCGCGAATCGATCGAGCCCGCCCTGCTCCGCGCCCGGCAATTGGGGCTCAACGACGACCAAATCCGCGAGACAATCGCCTCTCTCCTCAAGGATCAATCCTCATGAACCAACCGGTGATGCGGCTGCAACAACTCATCAAGCTGTTTGGAGCAAAACAAGTGCTCCGCGGAATCGATTTGGCAATCGAGCCCGGCACGGTGCTTGGCTTGCTCGGTGCAAACGGCTGCGGAAAGACCACGCTCATCAAGTGCGCCCTGGGCCTCACCCGCCCCACCTCGGGCGAAGCGGCCGTGTTTGGTGAAAACTCGTGGGACTTATCCGCCAACGCCAAGCAGCGTATCGGCTATGTGCCGCAAGAAGTAACCAGCTATCCGTGGATGCGTGTCCGCCAGGTGATTAACTACACGGCCGCGTTCTACTCGAATTGGGATCAACCGTTCGTCGACGAACTATGCCGTCGCTGGAATGTGCCGCTCGAAGATCGGATTGGGTCGCTCTCCACAGGGCAACTTCAAACCGTCGGCATCGTGCTCGCGCTCGGCCATCGGCCCGAATTCCTGGTGCTCGACGAACCCGTGGCCAGCCTCGATCCCTCGGCGCGCAGGCAATTCCTGCGCACCCTCTTGGAAGCCCTCGAAGACCAGCGTCAATCGATCCTGTTCAGCACGCACATCACGAGCGATCTCGAACGTGTAGCCCAACGCGTGGTGATCATGAGCGAAGGCAAGGTTCGTTTCCACGGCGAGCTCGATGAACTAAAGGACCGTGTCAAACGATTGCGAATCGCATCGCGTCACGAACTACCGGCAAGTTTCGCGGTGCGTGGCGCTTTACGTTGCGAAGTCGACGGTTCCTATGCCACGGTGAGCGTGGCCGACTTCGATGAACGACTGGTCGACGAAATGCGCACGACTTGGAATGCCGATGTGTCGGTGAGCGATTTGAACCTCGAAGAAATCTTCGTCGAAATGCACGATGGTGCAGCAAGCGATCGTTAGCGAAAAACTTGAATTCCGACTGACTATTCACAAACGCCGCAATTGGCATCTGTAATAAGGTCCGCTGCAATGCTCGAGCAAATAAAGCAAGTCGGTATGACTTACGTAACGCAACGTTATTTGTGGTTCGGCTTGGCACTGCTGGGATTGATCATCGCGCCCAATCTGCTCGTTTTGATGGTGTCACCTCGCGCCGGACCGGTTCCACTGTTCATATTCGGCATGCCGGCATGCCTCGCCGCTCCTTTCTTAGTGGGTCAAGCCAAATTGCAACTTGGCCACCCTCGTGCGCGCATGTTGCCTCACTTTCGGCGAGCACACCTCCTCGTGCTGAGCATTATCCTTGTCACATTCTTTGCTCTCTATCCGTTAGTGTTAGCTTGGCTCAGTAGGGGCTACACACTTGGGTTTGTGGCCACGATGCTTGCAATCGGCGCACCGATGATTTGGGGGGCTCAATTGAATCGTTTTGGACCAATGCTGGTCGCCTGGGTAGCGTTTTACAGCCTCATCGTGCCCGCCGGTGCGAAATGGTGGCTAGATCCCACCAACGCTGTTCTGCACTCAATTATTCTTGTTGTAGGATCGGGGCTTATCATCCTGTGGGTATGGCGGATCGCCACGCTGACCGAAGAAATGGACGACTACTTGAACGTCTACCAAGCAATGCTTGCGCGTCGCACGGGTTCCGAAGCCATTGAACAGCGCCGCGTCGTGGCCGCGCAAATCCGCCGCAACAAGTCCATGGAATGGATCGGCGATTGGTGGCACGCACGGCTCGGCGGGTTCTGGGGCACCAGTAAATGGCGACTCATTCGCTTGCTACGTTATGGGTACACGCCTACGCCCATCGAAATGCAAGGAGTATTCATGCTGGCCATGTTTTTGGCAATGGGCATCTTCTTCTCGAAATTCAACTTGTCCAATAATGGCGGCGCTTTTGCGGGACTATGGTTTTTCGCCATGTTCGGTATCCTTATGCCCGGCAATATGGCTGGTGAGTTACTTGCCCAGCGCCGCCCTCGGTTGGCAACCGAAATGCTCCTTCCGCTGTCCCGATCCCAACTGATCGACGGCCTACTGGCCGCAACCGCTCGAAACGCACTCGTGCTCTGGCTCATGATGAATGTCGGAATAGGCTTTATCATGCTGCTTGCCGGAACGCCAGTATTATTAGCCGACGCATTGAAGTTCTTACTTGTATCCGCCTCGCTGATGGTTGCCACCATGGGAATCAGCCTCCGCGTTTCGATCTGGCCATCGCTGGCCAAACGCATGTTCGTAATCTGGATTGGGACTTGCGCCTTGGCAGGGCCAGCATTGGGTTTATGGGCAATCCGTAAAGAGTGGGGCGACGCACCTCTTTTACTGCTCTCCGGAATCGCCCTTGCCGTTGGCGCGCTCATGACCCGCAATGCTCGTCGCACTTGGATGAACACCGAACTCGGCTAAACGCGCTCTCAATCAATCTCTTCAAATAGCGTAAAATATAGCAATGGGCCGTAGACAGAAAACCGAGCGAGCCGGGCGGTCCTCCGCCCCGTTAGACAACGCCGCTAACCATTTTTTGTCCGCAGATGATGCGGATGATCGCAGATAGATCGGCTAACTGCCAGCGTTTTATGAAACTCCTTCGCGTTCACCAGAAACTAATCTCGAATCCTCTCGCCGATGTGCGAGCGGCCGTGTTTTCGCAACTCGATTCGCTCAAGCTCCGCGTGCCGCAAGGCGAGGTCGGCATCACGGCCGGCAGCCGTGGCATTGCCAACATCGCCGCAATCACCCGCGCGGTCGGCGACTGGTTGCGAGAACAAGGCGCGAAACCGTTTCTGTTTCCCGCGATGGGTTCTCATAACGGCGGTACCGCCGAAGGCCAGCGAGCGATGGTCGAATCGCTCGGCCTTACCGAAGAAGCCATGGGAATGCCGATCCGCGCGTCGATGGACGTGGTGAAGCTCGGCACCGTATCGACCGGCGACGTGTGGATGGATCGCAATGCGTACGAGTCCGACGGCGTGCTGGTGCTCAACCGCATCAAGCTGCATACCTGCTTCGCCGGGCCGTTGCAAAGTGGTCTCACGAAAATGATGGTCGTCGGCATGGGAAAAATCCCCTCGGCAACAACCTTCCACTCGACACCCACGCCGACCATGAAAGAAATGCTGGCCGAGATGGGCCAGGTCGTGCTCGATTCGGGGAAAATCCTGGCAGGTCTCGCAATTCTTGAAGACGGCTTCGACCAAACGGCCGAACTGCATGCGGTTCGGCCTGCCGACATTCTCCAACGCGAACCCGAGCTGGTTGAACGGCACCGTTACTACTTCCCGCGCTTGCCGCTCGATCACATCAACGTGCTCGTGGTCGATTCGATGGGCAAAACCTTCAGCGGCACTGGCATGGATACCAACGTCATCGGCTACCGAGGCGTTCGCGACGGCGAAGATCTTTCCACGCCACAAATCCACATCATTGCCGCGTTGGAACTGCACCCCTCGTCGAAAGGCAACGCCATTGGCGTCGGACTGGCCGACTTCATCACTCGCCGCCTGCGCGATGCCATCGACGAACAAAAAACATTCCTCAACGCTTTCACCACCGGCCACATGGGCCGCGCCAAAGTGCCCGTGACATTCCAGGATGACGAAGAGCTATTCAAAATGATCATCGGCCGTTACGGAGAAAACGGCTGGATCATCGTGCCCAATACGCTCCACCTGGGCACCCTCTACGCGAGCGAGAATCTACGCGAAGAACTCGAAGCCAATCCGATTTGCACGGTCGATTCCGAACCGATCGAGGTGACGTTTTCAAACGGCCGCCACCAACTGAGCTTCGACGAGTAAACCGAACAGGCTGGTGCTGTATTGCCAGCTGAATTGCATTGTAGCCGGCCTCACAGAGGCCGGCTCTTCGCGAGCGTTCAATCGCGTCACTTGCCCAATTGCTTATTAAGCTCTTTTCTAACGGTCAAAAACCGCCACGCGCCCAACAGGCCTACGGCGATACCGATCGCGATGAACGCCCAGGCGGTCACCACCACCGTGAGCGTATCAACAAACAACTTCAATGCCGTCGCACCGGCCACGACCATCATAAACGACGTTCGCACATACGCGAGCAATGTTCGCTCATTGGCTAATCGTGTGCGTTCCAACGCAAGGTGGTCGCGCAAAATCGTTTGGTTCAAGTCGCGAGTGTCGCTTGCCATAACGACGCTATTCTAGCGAGCTATTAGCCCGTGCGATACGATCATTGGGCTCGCCGTTTAGCGTGGCTAAAACGACGGCGGCGACGATGCTTGCTCGGTTGGCCGGCCGATGAATCGCCGACTGCTGCCCTGCCCTGCTCTTTCCTGCCTTGCGTCTTAGCGACCTCGGTGGAACCGTTCGCCGGGCGACCTGTCCCGAAAGGTCGGCGTGGCCGCGGTTGCTTCGGCCGTGGCATCGGGCGTAAATCGCCAGACTGCTCTGCCGGAGAAGTATTGCCGGACCCGCCCGGATACTCGGGATGGTTGTTATCCACGGGGATTGTGCGCCGGGTAAGCCGCTCGATCTGCCGCAGTTGGCCGCGTTCATCGCGAGCGCAAAACGACGTTGCTACACCAGTGGCTCCAGCCCTGCCCGTGCGGCCGATGCGATGTACGTAAATCTCGGGCACCTCTGGAAGTTCGTAATTGATCACGTGCGATACGCCGCTTACGTCGAGGCCACGCGCCGCGATGTCGGTCGCCACGAGAACCGGCATGCGATTCGATTTGAACGCTTCAAGCGTTCGTTGTCGCGCGTTCTGGCTCTTGTTGCCGTGGATCGCGGCGGCTCGAATGCCATCGCTTACGAGGTGCTTCACGATCTTGTCGGCACCATGCTTGGTGCGTGCAAACACGATCGTGCGCGTGCAATCGGTGTTCTGTAAAAAGTGCCGCAAAAGGTGCGGTTTATGCCGAGCTTCCACGAAGTATACCGATTGCTCGACCAATTCGATCGGCGCGGCAACCGGGCACACCTGAACTTGCACGGGATCCTTTAACCATTCGTCGGCCAGTTTGCGAATTTCGGGCGGCATCGTGGCCGAGAACATGAGCGTTTGTCGCTCGCGAGGTACAGATCGCACGATGCGTCGTAGCGGGATGATGAACCCCATGTCGAGCATTTGGTCGGCTTCGTCGAGAATTAAAATTTCGACTTGGCGTAGATCGATGTAACCTTGCTCCATGAGGTCGATCAATCGGCCGGGGGTAGCAACGAGGATATCAACCCCCTGCTCGAGCGCGCGAACCTGCGAGCCTTGTCCCACGCCGCCGTAAACGACCGTGTTACGTAGGCCCGTGAATCGGCCGTACTTGCTGAAACTCGCACCGATTTGAGCAGCCAGTTCTCGCGTAGGAGCGAGCACTAGC
This sequence comes from uncultured Planctomycetaceae bacterium, assembly GCA_964618225.1. Lineage (GTDB taxonomy): Bacteria > Planctomycetota > Planctomycetia > Pirellulales > Lacipirellulaceae > JABDGM01. Next base: position 933 of record CAZTWS010000060.1, on the reverse strand, counting down.
GCACGAATTGGTCGCCATGCGTAGCGTTGGCCTCGGTTCTCGCGGTGCGGCCCTTTCTTTCCGCGCGTTAACTTGCCGCGTGCCGGACGGTCGAAGGACTTTTCACGAGCATTTTCATGCTGCGGCGCGTCATCCGACGAGGTATTGGTCTGTGCAGCGTTGCCTGGGCCGTTCGCCTTGGTCGTGAACAAACGATGCAGTGCGGGTAGGGCAAAAGCGGCCGTCTTGCCCGTGCCTGTTTGTGCGCAGCCCATCAGGTCGTGCCCATCGAGAATAGGCGGAATGGCTTGTTGTTGAATCGGCGTTGCCGTTTCGTAGCCTTTATCGCGAATGGCGCGGAGGATCGAATCGGAAAGCGCTAGGCTGTCGAAGGTCGTCACAATAAATCTTCTTTCTGAATACAGATTGCTATTCGAGCGGCACGAAGCAAGCCCAGGCACAAACGTGCGCCGAAGCAAAGAAGCTGGTGCTACTGCGAAATTCGGTAAGGCTCGACCGCCAAACATTGGCAGGAGCCTTAAGGAGCAAGAAATCAGTCGCGGTCGGTAAGCAAAAGAAATCAGGGCAAGTGCCCCGACGGCCGCTGCAGTCGAATTCGAATGAACCTCACGCCCAGTAAGAGGCGGGGTCTCGCACCTAAGGTTTTACAATCTCTAAGATTAACAGTTCTTGTGTTGCGGTCAAGGGCAGGAGTCTCTACTTACTTGGCCTAGGGCGTTTTCAAGTCGTAGCATTGCAGTGCTATGCACTAGAAATTCAGCACTAGGATACGAATTGCTCGACTCTCGATAAAGACGTTTATTAAAGCCAGGACACTGCAATATACCCTCTTTCAACTTTGGTCTTTTCATTCCTGCCGCCAAGCGGCTACGGCCTGCACCTAGTGTTCTGTCAGTCTTGAATTGATGGGTGGCATGCTTTCACGCGGTAGCG
>CAZTWS010000059.1:0-29820 GCA_964618225.1 uncultured Planctomycetaceae bacterium | reverse complement strand
TCGAGCACGCTGCCTGACTTTGCTTTTTGACCGCTGAGACCGGCATCGCGCACTCGCTCGAGCAAGTGAAAGTGGAGGTCGAGCAGCGTTTTGCCAATCACGAGAATCGCGAGAACCGCGACGCTGCTTCCCAATGCCATGGCTACAAACCCGCCCAGTAGAATGGCGACGTGCAAAACGACTACACGCGCGTAGGGTTGCACCATTAACAGCATGATGAACGTGCGTTTGTACTCGCCGCCCCATAAATAGTTCACGAAGAAGGAATACACATGACTGGCCGCGAGTGCGATTACCCCCCACCATAAATGTTGCTCACTGAAAACGCCAAATAGATTTCCCAACGGGCCAAACGGGCCAAAATTTGGGCCGAACTCGTCGTGACCAAAGATCGAGAACACGAACACACCATGCACGAGGCAGAACATGCCATAGTGAAAGATGAAGAATGGAATGAAAAACAGTTTTGAACCGTGATGCACCAATTTGGCATTATCGACGGTCTCGGCATTCACGCCGAAAGACTGTTTTAACTTGTCGATCTCGCTAGATTTGCCAAACTTGGACCAGTCGATCGCGCGCTCGTCTGGAGAGCATGTAAGCATCTTGAGCACATTGACAGCGCCGATAATAAGATTCTCGACCCAATAGAGGACGACGATCGCGAAAGCGTCCCAGCCCAAAAATAGAACGCCGAACAGCGGGATGAGGTTGGCCAACACCAGCGCGACTGCCGATGGTCGGTATTCGTAGAAGCCTCGTAGGAATTTAGAGTCGATCGGCATGGCGAAATTCGCGCCGCGGGTCAATCGGACTTCGTAGACTTTTTCTTCTCGGTCTTGGTGGGCTTCGACTCGGTCGATTTGCTCTCCGATGTGGATTCGCTCTTCGACTCCGATTTCTTGTCGGATTTCGACTCGCCGGGCTTATCTTTTTCCGCGGCTTTTTTGTAGGAGTCGCTTCGGTAGTCGGTTTGATAGAAGCCCGAGCCTTTGAAAACGATGGCCGCACCAGTGCCAAACAGGCGACGGAGTTTCGACTTGCCGCACTCGGGACACTTCTTCTTCACCGGTTCCGAAATCGACTGGAACAGCTCGAAAGTGTGGCCACAGGCGTCGCATTCGTAATCGTAGGTAGGCATGGGGGGAGAGATGTAAGATCTAAGATTTAAGATAGAAGATGTCGGAGGGGGAATGTTTGAAGTGTGATAGTAGTAGAAGTCAGAAGTTAGAGATCAGTAATACTTTAACAAACAAACTACTTGCCTGAATTCTGACATCTTCTATCTTCAATCACCCATCTTACATTCCTTACGCTGGTGGCCCGCTGGAGACAATTACTTGTGCCGGGCGGACGACTCGGTCGTGGAGTTTATAACCAATTTGGGTGACCATGACGACATGGCCGGCCGGCACGTCTGCCGATGGCTGATGCAAGATCGCCTCATGAAAGTGAGGATCGAATGCTTCGCCGACGGGTGAGAGCGGCTGGCATTCGTGGCGGGTGAGTACCGTTTCGATTTGCTGGCGAACGAGGCGGAATCCGGCGAGCAAGTTCTCGGCCTCGCCTGCTTTTTCGGCCGCTTCTACGGCGCGGCCGATGTTATCGAGCACCGGCAGCAATTCGCGAATGACGGGTAGCGCGGCGTACTTCCGCTCGTCGGCGATTTCGCGCGACGTGCGGTTGCGTAAATTCTGCATCTCGGCTTGGAGACGCAACACACGATCGTTGGCCGCCGCGAGTTCGCCCGTCAGGCGATCGTCGCCATCGCCTGCGAATGCCTGATCGTTGGCGGCAGCAGTGGTATCCGGTTCATCAACCGGGCTATTTGGTTCGTCAGCCATCACAATTCTCCCATCAATCTTTACGATTGCGTTGAATCTTCATCGACGGTGAAATATTCCTTCACCTTGGCAAAGAAGCTCTTGCGTTCGGGGGCTACGTGCTTGTGTTCGAGCTCGGCCAACTCCCTGAGCAAAGTCTCTTCTTCTTTACTAAGTTTTCTCGGAACTTCAATGACGACTTGGACAAGCAAGTCGCCCAGTCCGCGGCGGCGCGGGTCGGGCATGCCTTTGCCGCCCATTTTGAAGACGGCCCCCGACTGCGTACCGGCCGGAATTTCTAGTTCGCCGCGACCTTCGAGCGTGGGCACTTCGATCGTTGTGCCCAATGCGGCTTGCGCGAAGGTGATCGGTATGCGACACACGAGGTTTTGGCCGTCGCGTTCGAACAGCGGATGCGGCAACACGCTGATGAAGCAGTAGCAATCGCCCGGCGGGCCGCCATTGGGGCTGGGTTCGCCTTCGCCTGCAATGCGGACACGCATGCCGTCGTCCACACCGGGTGGAATTTGCACTTCGGTCGTAACTTTACGAAGCGTTTGGCCGCTGCCACGGCAGCTTGTACACGGTTGTTTGATTTGCGAACCGGCACCGTGGCAAGCGGGGCAAGTCGTTTGGATTCGCACGATACCGGCCGATTGAATCACGCGGCCTTGGCCGCGGCAGTAATTACATACTTCGCGACGGCTTCCCTTGGCAGCTCCCGAGCCTTCACACTTTTCGCAAAGTTCGTGGCGTTGGAACTCGACCTTTTTGGTAACGCCGTTGGCCGCTTCCTTGAGCGTGAGAGTTACGTCGCAACGAACGTCGCGGCCTCTGTTCTGACGCGCGCGGCCGCGGCCGCCGAAGATGTCGCCAAAAATATCGCCAAACGCGGAGAAAATGTCTTCGACATCGGTGAAATGGTGGGCCCCTGCTCCATTAAGTCCGGCGTGACCATAGCGATCGTAGCGCGATCGCTTGTTCTCATCGCTCAGCACTTCAAAGGCTTCGGCCGCTTCTTTGAAACGTTCAATGGCTTCGGTATCTCCGGGGTTTTTATCCGGATGATATTTGACCGCGAGCTTACGGTAGGCAACCGAGATTTCGCCATTCGTGGCGGTTCTCTCGATGCCGAGCACTTCGTAATAGTCGCGTTGCTGAGACATTGGGAGGAACGGGGAATGGGGAATGTCCAACGGGGAAAGGGAAGACGATGAGAGTTAGTGCGAGCCGCACGGGCGTGTAGCGTGTGCCGTGTCGTGTTTTCCAGTTTGAAGCGACGAAAAACACGCTACAGCTACGTGAAACGCGCTCTAGCTAACCACTAATCGGCTTTTTCCGCAGTCGGCATTCGTGATGCTGCGATGCGTTTGTTTTTACATTCTATGCAAGCGGGCCACTTGCCCGAAGACGAGTGACCCGCAAGCGGCTGTCAACCTTTATTGTAGGCATCTCGCGGAGCGAGATGCTGCTTCACGAGTGGTGAAGACTTTTCACTTTTGACTTTTCCTCACGCGGAGCGTGAGGGCTACACTACCGCACGCTGCCGACGACGGCTTTCTTGTCGTCATCCTTCGAGTCGTAGTTGGTGACTAGCGCCTCGGTGGTCAGCATCAGTCCGGCGATGCTGGCGGCGTTGGCGAGAGCCGTCTTCACGACTTTGGTGGGGTCGAGAATGCCGGCCTTCACCATATCGACGTATTCGCCAGCGTTGGCGTCGTAGCCCGTGTTCTGAGGCTTTTGGGCGATTTCGTCGGCGATGACGCCGCCGGAAAGGCCGCAGTTTTCGGCAATTTGACGAATCGGGGCATCGAGCACGCCGAGCACGATATCGACACCGATACGCTCATCGCCCTTGGCGCTCGAGCGAGCGGCTTCCACGGCTTCGCGGCAGCGCAGCAGCGCGACACCGCCGCCAGGGAGGATGCCTTCCTCAACGGCTGCGCGGGTTGCGTGCAGTGCGTCTTCAACGCGGGCCTTCTTTTGCTTCATGTCAGCTTCGCTGCTCGCGCCGACCGAGATGATGGCCACGCCGCCAGTGAGCTTTGCGAGACGCTCTTGGAGTTTTTCGCGATCGTAATCGCTCGTGGTGGCTTCGATGCCCTTGCGAATTTGCTCGATGCGCTTCTGGACCTCTTCATTCTTGCCGGCACCTTGCACGATCGTGGTGTTATCCTTGGTGATCGTGATTTTCTTGGCGCGACCCAACTCGGCCAGAGTGACGCTTTCGAGCTTCTTGCCGAGGTCTTCGCTGATGACCGTGCCGCCGGTAAGGGTGGCAATGTCGGCCAGCATGGCCTTGCGGCGATCGCCGAAACCAGGGGCCTTGACGGCACACACGTTGAGAATGCCGCGGAGCTTGTTGACGACGAGCGCGGCAAGCGCTTCGCCTTCAACATCTTCGGCAATGATCAACAGCGGCTTGGCCTTTTGGCTGGCTTGCTCGAGAATCGGGAGCAGTTCGCGAAGGTTGCTGATCTTCTTCTCGTGGATGAGCAGGTAAGCATCGTCCAGCGTGCATTCCATGGTGGCTGGCTGGTTGATGAAGTAGGGCGACAAGTAGCCCTTGTCGAACTGCATACCTTCGACCAGCTCGAGCGTGGTTTCCATGGTCTTGCCTTCTTCGACGGTGATAACGCCGTCTTTGCCGACCTTTTCCATGGCGTCGGCCAGCAAGTCGCCGATAACGCGGTCGTTATTCGCGCTGATCGAACCGACGTGGGCGATTTCTTCCTTGCTGGAAACCTTCTTTGAAATTTTGTCGAGCTTTTCGGTGGCCGCATCGACGGCCTTTTCGATGCCGCGACGAACGGCCATCGGGTTGCTACCAGCCACGATGTTGCGAGTGCCTTCGCGAAGGATGGCGCGAGCGAGCACGGTTGCGGTGGTGGTGCCGTCGCCCGCGAGGGTCGAGGTCTTGTCGGCCACTTCGTGAACGAGTTTAGCACCCATGTTCTCGAACGGGTCTTCGAGTTCGATTTCCTTGGAGACGGTCACACCGTCTTTGGTGACGGTGGGGCCGCCGAACGACTTGTTGATGATGACGTTGCGACCGCGGGGGCCGAGCGTGATGGCCACGGCGTCGGCGAGTTTATCCACGCCGGCCAGCATTTTGGCTCGCGCGGCGTCGTCGAACATTAATTGTTTTGCCATTTTTGAACCTGATTGGAATTTTGTGCGTGATTGGTTTGTCCGTTGTCCGTGGTCAGTAGTCCGTTGCATTCGATTACAACGGACGATGGACTACGGACAACGGACCAAAGTTTTAGCTTACGACCTTCGCGAGAATATCGCTTTCGCGGAGGATCTTGTATTCTTCGCCGTTGACTTCGACTTCGGAGCCGCCGTACTTGCCGTAGATGACTTCATCGCCAACTTTGACGGAGAGCTCGCCGCGGTTGCCGGAATCGAGCAGCTTGCCCGGGCCGGTGGCCACAACCTTGCCGCGTTGTGGCTTTTCTTGAGCAGCATCTGGAAGGACGATGCCGCCGGCCGTCATTTCTTCAGCGGCAAGCGGTTCGACAACGACACGATCATCTAGCGGACGAAGTTTGATTTTGGACATTTTGAAAACACTCCTGGATATGTATTTGATTGAGTTTGATTTGGTTGTGAATGGAATGTTGAGATTGTCCGTTGTCCGTGGTCAGTTGTCCGTTGCGTGAGAAACAACGGGCGACCGACGACGGACAACGGACGAATTGATTACATCATTCCGCCCATTCCCCCCATGCCCATGCCACCCATGCCTCCCATACCACCCATGCCGTGGTCGTGGTGATGATGGCCACCGGCTGGCTCTTCGGCTTCCTTCGGAATTTCAGTGATGAGCGACTCGGTGGTGAGCAACAAGGCTGCCACGCTTGCCCCGTTGAGCAAAGCGCTACGAACGACCTTGGCCGGATCGATCACGCCAGCGGCAACCAGGTCTTCGTATTGATCCTTGTCCGCGTTGTAGCCTTCGTTCTTACCCTTCATTTGACGAACGCGGTTGACAACCACTTCGCCATCGACACCGGCGTTTTCGGCGATGTAGCGGAGCGGATATGGCAGCACGTTGGCAACGATTTCGGCACCAAGTTTTTCGTCGCCCGTTAGTTCGAGCTTCTTGAGCGCCTTCTCGGCACGCAGTAGCGAAACGCCACCGCCTGCAACCACGCCTTCGGCCAGGGCCGCGGCGACAGCCGACTTGGCATCATCGAACAAGGCCTTGCGTTCCTTGAGCTCCGACTCGGTCGCGGCACCGACTTTGATGACGGCCACGCCACCGGCCAACTTGGCCAAGCGTTCTTGCAACTTTTCGCGATCGTAATCGCTATCGGTGTTTTCGATTTCCTTGCGGATCTGCTCAGCACGGCCTTGAATGGCCGACTTTTCGCCACCACCGCCCACGATGATCGTGTTGTCGTTGGAAACGGTAACTTTCTTGACCTTGCCCAAGTCGGCGAGCTTTACGCCATCGAGCTTGATGCCCAGGTCTTTGAAAATCGCGGTGCCGCCAGTGAGCGTGGCGAGGTCGCCGAGCATCGCCTTGCGACGATCGCCGTAGCCGGGGGCCTTTACGGCACACACGTTGAGAATGCCGCGGAGCTTGTTGACCACAAGCGTGGCGAGCGCTTCGCCTTCGACATCTTCAGCGATGATGAGCAGCGGCTTGCCGGCCTTGGAAATGGCTTCGAGAATCGGCACCAGGCTCTTGGCGTTGGAGATTTTTTCTTCGTAGATGAGGACGAGCGCGTTTTCCAGCTCGGCCGTTTGTTCGTCTTGGTCGGTGACGAAGTGCGGCGAGAGATAGCCGCGATCGAACTGCATGCCTTCGACCACTTCGACCGTGGTTTCGCTGCCGCGGCCTTCTTCGACGGTGATGACGCCGTCTTTGCCAACCTTGGTGAAGGCGTCGGCAAGCACGTTGCCAATCGAAGGATCGTTGTTGCCGGCGATGGAAGCGATTTGCTGCAGGCGCTTTTTGTCTTTAACCTCGACCGGCTCGGCTTGCTTCTCGATGGCTTCGGAAACGGCCGCGACGGCCTTGTTGATGCCGCGGCTGAGGGCCATTGCATCGGCACCGGCGGCGATCATTTTCAGGCCTTCGCGGAAGATGCCTTCGGCGAGCACGGTGGCGGTGGTAGTGCCGTCGCCCGCAACGTCGTTCGTTTTGCTGGCGGCTTCCTTCACGAGCTGCGCGCCGAGGTTTTGGTAAGGGTCGTCGATTTCGATGTCTTGAGCGACGGTGACACCGTCCTTGGTGACCTTGGGGGAACCCCAACCTTTATCGAGCACGGCGTTGCGGCCGCGGGGGCCAAGCGTGCTGCGGACGGCTCGCGCCAACTTCTCGACGCCAGCGGCCAACTCGGCCCGGGCATCGTCATCGAATAACATTTGTTTTGCTGCCACGCCACAATCCTCCGACTGTTGTGAAATTAAGAATTCGGTTGGTAGAAATCGCGAGTGCTGGGCACCGCGACGGTGTGCGATTTTGGCCGCGGCTCGCCCGAATTGGCAGGCGCACCGCGAAGTTCCGCAGTATTACGCAACAGACGTGCCAGGAATAGGGGGCGAGGCGTAAATCGCTGGTAACGAAGGGCTTACAAAAAAACAGGAGAGCAAGAGCCGGCATCGTATCCCCGAAACGAGTGCCAAACTGGCAGGAATCGGCCGCTTCATCTTCGGTCGCGGGGGCTTTGGGTGCGTTTTTAAGGAACTCTAACAAAACCGTCTGAGAGAGGGAGACAGTCCCATTTTGCTGCGAAGACTCCGCAAAATCGGGACAGTCCCCGCCGGTTTTGTTAGAGTTCCTTAGTTTACGGTTCTGTGATGCCGTTCACTGGTTGGACGGCGTGGCCGCCGCCGCTAAGGATTTTGTTTTGGCGGCGAGCATCAGCGGAACGCAAACTCTAAAAATGCACTAAATGCCTTACTCATAGATCAACGTGGCCGTGGCCGTGCAGTCTTGCGTCGACGTAAAGCGAATCCAATGCGCACTAAACGCGTCCTCGAATTCATGCTCTACAGGTACGCCGGCTTTGATATTCAAGGAAAGCACTTTATGCCATCCGCTCTGATGGTCGAAATCGACCTCGACGGCAATGGTGGTGTCAGCGTCCGCGATGAGTTGCAGCCGCTGCTTGTCGTAGCCCGTCATCAAATAAGGGTCTGAAGGCTCGCCGGCCCTGATTAAGGTTTCCTTCCAAGGCCCCCCTTTGCCAACCGGCTTGCCTAACTTCCACAGGTCGTCGATCCCCCCGAGCCAAAGAGCGACCTTATGTTGGGGTGCGGAAAAGATGTGCCCCTCGTTTTCTGCCGTTGGTCGCACTCCGGTCAACACGAGCAGTCCGTTCCAACTGCAGAAATCGACGATCCGCTTTGAATGACTCGATACTGGGCGCATCAGGCGATATGCCGGTGGCGCTCCGTTCGTGAGGAGGGGAACTTCGTAAAACGTGCCGTGCAGATTGGCCAGATGACGTTCCGATTGCACTTCTCGAACCTGCCGGGCGGCCTGGGACTTCAATAGCGCATCAAAGCCCTCGTCTCCCTTAGGCAGACGCAGACGGACGCCGCGATCTTCGAGGACGACTGATGCTTCGTCCACAGAAACTTCTGGCTCGATTTGAATCAGTTTTTTCAGCTTCGGATCTGGTTCGAGAGGCTCGAATTCGAACCCTGTTTTCGTGAAATCGAAGAAGCGACCGTCTTGCGTAACAACGTGCAGGTTCCGATTTCGCTTCGCCGCGTAGACAAGTGCTCCGAGAGCGTTTTCGTCTTCGATGCCAGCCAGCCCTGCGAACAACTTCCGGTTCGCGGAAGCGTTGCCGTCGGCGAATCGGGAAGCAGCTTGGTGCAAGAATGCCGTCGCGACGCAATCGCGGTTCGTCGTGAACCGCAGCCAGACGGCATCGAGCTTCTCCGGCAACGAACGGGAATCAGACTCACCAGCAGCGACGGCGATTTGTGTCAGTTCAGTCCAGTTTTCGTCTCCCTTTACATCGACTTCGAGCGTGAACGACACCGGCGAACCGTCGTCTTTTTCCACGGCCAGATGCAGGAACCGTCGGTCGAACCCAGCGACCAAAAACGGATCGGAAGGAACTCCTGCGGCTACGGTGTCTTGAATCCAAGGACCGCCATAGCCGCTGGCCGGCCCCCACTCTTTTAGATCGTCGAAGGAGCCGAACCAGAGGTTGGACTGTGGCTGGCCAGCTAGCGGATTCCCTTGAATGCTGGTCTCGTTGGTTGCCAGTACGAGTTTCCCGTTCCATTCGCAAAAGTCTGGGATGTACCGCAGATGGCTGCTGATTGGGACGATGCCAGCGGAGTTCTTCCGCGAGAATGTTTTCGGGAATTCAAAGAACATCCCGTGCATGTCCATCATCCAGCGGCCGTCAGTAATTTGGCGGATGCGGGGCCACTCTGTGTACCAGCCGTGACGTGCATCGTTGCACAACGCCGCTTTCGGTAAGAGATAGGTCGACCATCTCCCATCATCGAGGAGTTTGAATCGCAAGCTGCGACGGTCCCAGCCGATCGCCCACAGCGGTTCGTCGCCGCCGGTTCCTCCATGAATCCCGTCGGGGCCGGTGATGTCGGTAAACTGCCGCCGCTCGATGATTCTCCAGTTTTGCCCGTCCCACTCCGCCAACACTCCCGCATCTTCGGGGTTTTGTGGAACGTTCCCCGCCAGGAAGTCACGAAAGTTGCGGAGTTTTCCGGTAGGAGACTCTCCATTGTTGGCAATCACCAAACGCCCCTGCCCTGTATAGCCTCCCTTCCCATGCCAGCCGGGAACAGGCTTCTGAAACAGTTCTTTGATCTCCAGGGTCCGAACATTCGCTTCCCAAATAGCCCCTTCCATGTCGATGTAGTAGACGCTATTTTCCGGGTCCGAGAGATGCCGAGCAATGGCGGTGACACGCATCGGCATGTCGGCTGGGGCAATCGTCCGCACCCGCCCCTTCGCGTCAATCAAATGATGGCCAATCAATAGCTGGTTCGACTCGCGATGGATCATACGTCCTGCCGGCGTTCCTCCAACGCTTTCGGGATGAACGGTCATATTCAGACCAGGATCGATCGAGAATAGTTTGTGCTCGCTCCCCATCGGCCTATGTGGCGCGTAGTTGACCATCCATAGGCTGCCTGCCCAGGGGACAATCGCGCCGATCCCGCATTCATCATGCCCCGGCTGAGAATGTCTCCCCTGCTCGCTGTAGTTGCCATACGTTGTCAGGTGTGGGAAGACGCCGCTGATTTGCAGGTCTCGACGCATTGCTTCGGCAGCGTTGTCGGAACCGGTTGCCGCCAGAGATGCGGAGAAGTGATGGAAGACCACCATCAAACCCGTCGTGCCGACTAAAACCAGCCTTCTAGAAATCATCAAATCCCCTCTTACTCAATTGATTTTACTGAGTCTCACAAACCAGCCGGCTAGTACACTTCCGGAAGGATCGTTTTTTAACAGGAGGAACCAGATTTTTGAACCACAAAGGCACGAAGGCACGAAGTATTTAAGCAACTTGTACATCTTCGAGGTGGCATTTTCTGCTTGCGGTATGAGGCCGCAGGAGATTTTTAATCGACCTTTGTGCCTTCGTGCCTTTGTGGTTCAAAATGACTCCGTTTCCTCGGTTTCCTCCTGTTGATTTTGCCTTGTTCCCATGGAAAGGTCGCCCATTAAATTCCCGGAAGAACCTATCAATTCAATCGGCGAACACGAAACGGCCAATCATCCATCCTGAGGCGGCTTGAACCTTGCCCTGCATTGGCTCCGTAACCGCGGAATCACAGAACATTCCGGAACATTTCGTCAGCGTTCTTCTGCTTCTGCTGATGCCCACCTCGACAGATACCGAGCCGTGGCTTCTGCTAACTGGCGACCAACGATTCGATACCCTTCCTGGTTACTATCCGGAGTGTTCCATGCGGTTTCCAGCGTCAGCGAAAGGACGCGCGGCGAGGTGTGCTCAAACACCCACTCCTTGCTCATGCGTCGGCGTTCCTCATCCGTCTGGATGTAGGTGGCAAACTTGTAGTTCGGGTCGATCGCCAACGGGCCTCGAATCGTCGCAACGCAGGTAGCCAGCCAGCGAGTGTAGTTGTCCTGCTGCTTGGAAGGTAGCTGCTGGAGGTGCGCCGGCGCATAGAAGTAGGGACGACGATTTCCCGCGCCGGGATTATGCAGGTCCAGATACAGACGCAGCTTACCGGCATCGTGCAGTTCCTGAATGATGCGCTGCGCGGCGGCGACCTCCGGATAGATTGGCTTGTCCGTCCAGTCCCGATTGTGGTCCCGCGGCACGGCATCCTTACCACCGGCTCCCAGAAGGACGTTGTCGACATCCATGATTGGCACCACGTAGACCACTGTTGTACGTCGCAGTTCAACAGCCGCCGGCTCGTCGCTGGTAACCCATTCCAGAAAACCCTGAGCAACCCAACTGGACCCCGCCTCCCAAGCATGCTGACGGGCCTGCACCCAAACCGCGAAGCGGGTCGGCTCCGCTTCGGCGGCACCGATTCTGATTGCCGAAACCGGTTGATTGCCGCGTGTTCGCGCGAGCTCGAAGCGTTCCGCGGTGGGGAGTTTCTTGACGATCCGCTCGAACAAATCTTCAGCCTGTGCCGGAAGAAACGGCGGGCCCCATGCCACCCAAATCCGCTCCGCCGGGACTTCCAATTCATAGATAGCCACGCCGTCCTGCATGCGACAGGGAGGGGTTTGAGACCACGTGACGCGATCGACGCTGAGGGCCGCCCGCTTCGGCTGACTCCAGTCGCCTGACAACCGGGTATCACCGCGATACGGCCGTGGATGGGGGCTCACCTTGAGCGTTAGCTTTTGCCCCGGAGTGAGGCCGTCGAGCCGAAAGTACCACCAACAAGGCCACCCCCGATCATCCCGATTCCCCGGATGAATGTGCAATTCTCCCGACTCGCGATCGAAGTTAAGAACTTCCGCGGCCCCTCCGGGAAAATCGATTGAAACTTGGGGACGGGCCGTTTGTTGGGCGGTCAGGCGATCCTGAGCAATTCCCTGCCCCGCCAAGGTGGTCAGCATCCCGACCGTCACCAAAACCACAAACCTTACCCCCAGCGAATCACTGGGAGAAACCACGAGACACCACAACGGCCGACTTTTCAAACAAGCTCTCAAGGAAACTTCTCTGTTTGCTTTTGGGAACCAGAAAAAGCCGCCAACGGCTTGCGCGAACATCATCATGAGTCGATGACGTTTCTGCGCAGCCCACCAAGAACTTCTTATGGCTCTTGGTGTCTCCTGGCTAAACTGAACGGGAACCCGCAATCGCGAAATCGTGATTACTTCTTCGCGGCGTCGTCTTTCTTGGCGAACTGCGGAAGTTTGTCGAGGAACTTCTTGGGATCCTTCTCGAACGCGGCGGGGCAGTTCGGGCAGCAGAAGTAGACCTTCTTGCCTTCGTACTCGACCGAAGCGGTCGGGTTGATCGGCTGGCCGCTGACGGGGCACTTCACCTGGTTTGTGAACCCTTTGTCGAGGTTGGCGAACACGACCTTGAGTTTGCCTTCGTCATCGGCGTCGGTGTATTTCTTCAGGCAATTCTCGCAGCAGAATGCGACCTTGGTGTTGCCCAACTCGACCGAAACTTCTTCATCAAAGTCATGACCGCTCACGGGGCAAGCGACTTGCACGATTTGGCCTGTTTCGGCCAGTTGTCGGCGAGTCTTCAGTTCGAACTTGGCCGGGTCCTTTTCAAAAGCCTTGGGACAATTCTTGCAGCAGAAGTAAACGGTGCCTTCGCCAGCCTTCAGCTTGGCCAAGTCGAGCGAGCTATCTTCAATAGCCGGTTGACCAGAGACGGGACATGTTGCCTTGAATTCTTTTTTGTCATCCTTCGATTCGGCGGCAACCAGGCCGTTTACGACAACCGCGAGCAATGCAACGCACGATACAGAGAGAATCCAGCGCGCCTTCATGGAGATGGCTCCTGAGAAAGGTGGAGGTTAGACCAGCAAAAATGATGCTTGAGCGGCGGGTAGCCGCGCGCCCGCATTCTAGGCGAAGTTTACCTAGCTTCGCAATTGGCTGAGGAGAGGGATTTAGCCGTCGCGGAGCGGATTATTCTCATCTCGCGGAGCGAGATGGCTACATTAACCGTAGCGTTGCATCATCCGATCGACGATGCCGGGAAAGAATCGGTTGGCGAGCACTAAAAGCTTGCCACGTAAGCCGGTTACGACTTTGCGGCGGCCCTGTTCCATGGCTTTTACGACCGCCTTGGCAACCAAGTCGGCCGGCTTACGGGTCGGGTTGCCCCAGGGCAGCTCCTTACTGCCTTCGATCAATTTGTCGAAATGTTCGCTTTCGGTCGGGCCGGGAGCGACAACCAGCACTTCGATGCCGAGCTTGGCCAACTCGGGTCGCACTGCTTCGCTGAATCCATGAAGAGCAAACTTGCTAGCCGAGTACTCGCTTTTATGCGGCGAACCGCGTTCTCCGAGGATCGACCCTACGTTCACAATGAGCGGTTGCACGCCGTCACGAAGCAGCGGGATGGCTTCTCGAATGAACTCGACCGGTGCAAAGTAGTTGACTTCCATGATGGGTCGGATTCGCTCGGGGCTGGCGTCCGCAAATCGGCCGTGGGCGGCGATGCCGGCATTGTTGATGAGAATGTCTAACCCGCCGAATTGCTCACGAGCCGCGTCTAAAGCGCGACGGCGAGCTTCGGCATCGGTTACGTCGCCAGCAACAGGGATGGCACGCCGTCCAAGAGCCTCGATTTGTTTTGCAACTTCTTCGAGACGTTCGTAGCGGCGGGCAAAGAGCACGACATCGGCACCGTGCCTAGCTAGTTCTAGCGCCAAAGAGCGGCCGATGCCGCTCGATGCACCGGTAATGAGTGCGCGGCGGCCAGTGAGTTTACGGTACGGCATGGTCGATAATATAGCCGCCCTCTGTTGGTCGGCTGGTGGATAAGATGCCGAATAGAGAAACTTGCAGCCGACAGGTTTTGTTTAAGAAGGTGTTTTGAAATGCTTTCAGGGGCCAGTTGTGTGCCACGGGGAAGAATTAACCACGGAGACTCGGAGGGCACGGAGAAGATTCGGAAGAGTTTTTTAGAACGCTAATTGACGCTAATCGTCGCTGATTGGGTGGAGTAATGTTTCAGGGTGAATTTTTAAGCTGGATTGGTATTAGCGAAGATTAGTGGCGATCAGTGTTCCAAGCACAATTCGTGGTGCTTCCGCACCCACGCCACTGCTCTCCCTGTTCCCTGCTCCACGCTCCCTGCTTTATTCTCCGTGCCCTCCGTGTCTCCGTGGTTAATTTGAAAATGGGAAAGTTATTATTGAGGCGCCGCTTAGGCCACGTCGCTCATCGAGTCTTCACCTTGAACTACGGCACTGCCGTTTCGGTGGTGACCGTTACCGTTTGGCTTGAAGAAGTCGTCCTCTCCGCGATCCAGTTCTTCGCCCGTGCTGCGGATGCGGATGCGGGCCTCGGTGGGCGGAATCGGCATCAGATATTTTCGCGGCACGCGCGCATGCACGCTCACTCGGTCGTCGCTATAAGTGCGACTCAAAATTTCGCCGTGCTTGGCCAAGTAGGCGAGCAGCCGGCCATTGGAGACATCCATCTCGATATCGACATCCAGAAAGTGATGAGTCAAAGCATCGCTGACAGCCGCCGCTAGGCGCGACAGTCCTTCCCCGGTTCGAGCACTGATCGGCACTGCCGTGGGGTAACGCTGTGTGAGCATTTCCAGCGTGCCGGGATCCTCGACCGCGTCGATCTGGTTAAGCACGAGCAGCGTATCCTTCTCGTTGATGCCGAGTTCTTCGAGCACTTCGTACACCGAGGAAATTTGCTCGAGCACATTCGGATTGCTGGCATCGGCCACGTGGAGTAGCAAGTCGGCCTGGCGAGCTTCTTCGAGCGTCGCTTTGAAGCTTGCCACGAGGCTGTGCGGCAAATCGCGAATGAACCCGACGGTATCGGAAAGAAGCACGGGCCCCCAGTTGGGCAGTTGCCAACGACGGGTGCGCGTGTCGAGCGTGGCAAACAGCTTGTCTTCAGCCAGAACATCGGCACCCGTGAGCTTGTTGAGCAGCGTGCTTTTGCCGGCGTTCGTGTAGCCCACGAGTGAAACCGTCATGCGGTCGCTACGGGCGGCCACTTCGCGTTCTTTGCGCTTGAGCACACGATCGAGTTCGTTGCGCAGCTCGACGATGCGCCGTTCGACAAGCCGACGGTCGGTTTCGAGTTGCTTTTCACCAGGGCCACGCATGCCCACGCCCGCTTTGATGCGCGACAAGTGGGTCCACATGCGCTTGAGCCGCGGCAACGAGTACTGCAACTGCGCAAGCTCCACCGCAAGGCGAGCTTCGTAGGTTCGCGCCCGCGTGGAGAAGATGTCAAGAATCACCTCGGTGCGATCGAGAACTTTCACGCCCAACTCGCGTTCCAAGTTGCGCGTTTGGGCGGGGGAAAGATTGTTATCGAAAATGACCACGTCGGCATCGGTGGCTCGAACCATGAGCTCGAGCTGCTCTACCTTGCCCTTGCCGAGATAAGTGGTTTGATCGGGGGTAACCCGCTTTTGAGTGAGGCGGCCAACGACCTGAGCGCCCGCGGTTTCCACGAGGCCCGCCAACTCGTCCAAGTTGTCGTGGCCAGTTTTGCTATCGGGAAGCTCCACGCCGACCAGGACGGCCGACTCGCTTTGAACGCTTTGCTTACGATCGATTTCCTTCACTAGAAATATCGGGCTCCAGCCCGTGTCCTTGGTGTGAGAAAAGATTAATTCCTACCCCTTCTTATTATATCTCTTTGTCAAGGGGCATGTATTAGGACGTTGCTGGCAGGACGAAGGTTCGGGAAAAGAATTCTGCTTCTTGCCTGGGTTGTTACGTTAAAGCGGGCCGAGCGGCATTCCGGGCCCACGGGGGCGGGGACGCCCCGGCTCGCTTTGGTTTCTAAATGCAGCGAGGGCGAGTGACCGATTGCAGTCCCCCGCCCTCTTTTGCCTTTTAACATTTAGCAAATTGCTACCATATGTATTCGAGGCCAATGTGACCGCCGTGGTACAGGGCATCGCTCTGGTCGTTGACAAACGGAACACGTTGCGGCCCCAGACCGTTGCTGATAGCCCCCGTGTTATACGGCGAACCCGTGTTGAAGTTATCGCCGGAGAGCACGATCGAATTGATGAACAGCACTTCGTAACCGACGCGAAGCGAAATGCTTGGCCACAGGTCGGCCACGAGGTCGGCACTGGCTTCGGCAATGAACGCCGGTTGGGTATCTTTGTACCGCTCGAACAACGTCGGTGGCGTGGTGCCGAGTGGCGTCGTGGTTACCTGGTTCGTGAGCGAGTAACGGTTCGCGTAGATACCGGCCTTGCCTTCGGCACCGATGCGTAAGCCTTGCGTCAGGCCGACCCAGATGTCACCACCGGTTTGGAAACCGGAGAGATTGTTCTCGGCGTCGATGCCGTAAGCCAAGCCGAAGTTCGGATCGATTGGCGACGGGCCGCTAGGTTCTGAGCCGAAGCTCTGGAACAGAAACTCTTCGTTCAACTTGGTATAGCGGAAACCGGCCAACAAGGTACCCGAAACGCGCGGGCTCCAGCCCAGCCAGTAACGACGCCAACTAATTTCAGCCGTTTGTAAATCGGATTCGATCGAGATGCGGTGTTGTACGGCACGTTCCGATTCGGGCATCGGGCCAAACGGGTCACTCACTGTGATCGGATTGACGCCGAAATCCGAGAAGAGCGAAAACAAGTCGGGTGCATTGGGATCGACGTAGCGGGCCGAATCCTCGAAGTCGAAAATACCTGTGTAGCCAAATTCCACCACCGACAGCGGGCAGATGTCGTAACGCCCGATGATCCGGAAGCCTGGCTGGTAGTCGTAATCGAGTTGGCCGGTGGAGAGCACAATGGGCCCATTGAGGCCTTCCTGCGAGATCCCAATATCCCGGCCGAAGGTTTCATCGCGAGTGAGATAAACCGCTTCGGCACGGATATCGAAATAGTGTGGGCCGCGTTGATCGACCTGGCAACCTTCCATGCCGACGTCGTTCATGAGGTCGTAACCGATGGGCGGATTTGTGCCGCCGTAGCCCATGGGCATGGGGCCGGTGAAGCCTGGTTGGGGCGCGCCGCAGTATTGGCCGTAGGGATCGCAGCCGCCAGGACCACACCCGCCGCCATGGCCACAACCGCAACCGGGCCCACAAGTCGGTGCCCAACCACCACCGCCACCACCGTAGCCATAGCCGCCATCGCCAGCCATTTGCCCACAGCCGGCCGGTCCGTAACCGCCCTGTGGCATGCCGCGGTAGATTCCCGGAGGTGCCTGGGCTTGCACTTCCAGAGCCACGGCAGTGAGCGCGGCGAATGCCGCGGTGCAAGTTATGAGCCGCGACAGCGATCGTCGAGCGGGTCCAATTGACATCGATCTTTCCCCCCAAGTCGGTCCGCGAGCCATCGATCGGGGCTCCCGAACCGCAGATTCGTCGGACTGCGAATTTTGTAGATGAGGTCGCTCACAGGGGCAGCGATCGCAACGCCGGAATCCGCAATCAATAGATGAGTTTGTAAAGCGTGACGCCTAGCGCCTCCGCTCGGAACAAACTATCGGACCCGGACCACCGGAAAACGAAGAGCTTTCGTTAGAAGCGGCACATCCCCCCCAAACCTCCCAGTTGGTTGCCCGATGTTTGCCGGGGAAGAGGGGTACTGGGGGGCCAATACGGGCGAGGCGGGCCTCGCCGCTCAAGTCAGGGGGTCCCCCTCTTAATTTTTAAGGAAAGGTGTGAAGTTTCGGCTAAGGAGAAATGGCTGCAAATTGCCGTATGCAAAGAATTTGACCCATTTTCAGGCCGCGACTAGGATGAGAAGGTTGGAACAAACGCACCGATAGCATCGTCCAATCCGAACAGGCGGGTTTCAAGGCCACGGCGGACAAAATCGTTGCGGGAAAAGCCGTGGATCAGGCGACTTAGGTTGATTTTGTGATTTAGACCGATCTTTTCGTTTTACGTCGCGGTTAAACCAATACTTGGGAAATTTTTGCGAACTTTCTCTGGACTTTCACCACGGCCGTTGATCGGAACCGACCTCCGTGGCACTCCAGTTTTTGAGCCAGCTATAAGCCTTCTGAGAAGGGGATTCTTTCGTGAAGAAACGCAATCGAGCGAAGCGGCATTATGGACGGAAGTCTCGGCCGACATTGAGTAATTTGTTTGCCAAGACCGATTCTCGCAAACGAAAATCGTTCACCTTCGAGCAATTAGAATCGCGTTTCGCTTTCTCCGCGACTCCGCTCCAATACGAAACCATCAGCTACTCGAACGACACGCCAGAAGGAGCGGCCGCGATTCTGCTGCGCGAATTGCAATGGCAGATGCTTCAGGCAGCAAGCGCCAGCGGCACGAATCTAACCGCCCTGGCTCTTCCAAGCGATCCCTACTTCCCCAACCCACTCGATCCGTCCAGTCCGGGGCAGTGGCACCTGTTGAACATTGGGCAACCCGTCGGCAATCCGGATTATCAAAACATCTACGGAGTACCGGGCGAAGATATCAACGTGGTTCCGGCATGGAATCTCGGCTACACGGGTGCAGGGGTCATCGTTGCCGTTTTAGACGATGGCGTGCAATCGTTGCATCCCGATCTCTGGGGAAATATGCACCCGAGCTATGCGTTCAATGCTTTTAACGGCACCAACAACGCGAGTCCTTCCTTATTAATTCCGTCGCACGGCACGGCCGTTGCCGGGTTGATCGGCGCGACTTGGAGCTTTGAGGAAGGTGGCGGTAACGGCGGTGTCGGTGTCGCGCCGGGCGTGACTCTCGTGCCAATAAAGATCCTTGGGAACGATCCGCAAGTTTACGGCACCGATCCGATCGTCAATGCGTTCCGCTACGCGCTCATGGTTGGCGTTGATATCACCAACAATAGCTGGGGGTTTGTCGGCGATCGCCAGGCGGTGCAAATCAATCCAGACATCCTGCAGGTGCTGCGCGATGCCGCGCTGTTCGGGCGCGATGGCTTGGGCATGATCAATGTGTTCGCGACAGGCAACAGCGGAGGTGCTGGCGGCGACATAGGCTTCCCATTCGGCGGTGCTTTGGATAGCGCGGCTTACAATCCACTGATCAACTCGCGCTACGTAATTGCGGTAACCGGTGTGGACCACGACGGCGGTTACAACAGCGCTGACGGCACGATTACCTGGTACGCCGAAGCAGGCCCTAACGTGCTGGTCGCCGCGCCAACGGGTTCCAATGCCTCGGGAAATAATGTTGCCAACGACACCGGCATTGGTAGCGGCATGTGGACGACCGACCTGGTCGGCGATTACGGCTACAACGCAGCACCACACCCAATAACGGGGGAAGATCCTGATCGAGACTTTTTATCCGACACGGATTACACGTCGCGGTTCAATGGAACCTCTGCGGCGGCTCCGCTTGTATCGGGCGTGATTGCCCTCATGCTCGAAGCGAACCCCAATCTTACGTATCGTGACGTGCAGGAAATTCTCGTTCGCAGTGCGCGTCAGAATGCGCAATTCGAGTTTCCCGAAACAGGCGGTGGTAACGGCGTTTCGCAGCAGGCGTGGCAGACAAATCAGATGGGGCCGTTTCGTGATCCGGATTCGTGGGACACGGGCGTCAATTCGTTTGAAGCGCAGCGGAATCCACTGGCTGATCCCACCCGTATCGACGCTCCTTATTTTACCGGCGAGCTCTTTTACAATCCGTTTAGTGGAAACGACTTTGCTCGCCAAGCCAGTCATTACGAACTGCAGCCGCAGATGTATACCACTGGTGCAGGATATACGGTAGCGCAAGGGTATGGCGCTTACGGCGAACTGATTGGGTATGGTCACGGTGTGATCGATGCCGAACTCGCTGTGTTGATGGCAAAGGACTGGCACAACCTGAACCAGGATATCCCACGAGCCACCGAGAAAACATTTACCACGTTCGTTTCGCCGAATGGTTTGAATCTGCCAGCAGCCGAAAAACTAAACCAAAGAGCAGGCTGGCTGATTGTGCCTGGCGGTATCGGTGGTAGCGGGGGGTTCAGCGCCTACTGGAATGAGTATTTTGCCGACCCTCCTGCCCCGTTTGACCCAGCCAATTCCGATTCTTGGCCGGATAACACGCGTGGCGCATCCTATATCGACTTCACGGTTCCCGTGAACCAGCAAATGAATGTCGAATGGGTCGAGGTAAAGATTACGATCACCGGCCCGGCCGAAGGTTTGGACTACCTTAAGATCAATCTGACGTCGCCAAACGGTACGCAGTCGGAACTCAACCACTATTATTTTGATCCGCGTCTAGGAACGCCGCTGAGCCTACAAGAAGAGGCTGAACCGGCGGCTGATGGATACGGCGTGACGTTCGGTAGCACGCTTAATGAAGGTGATACGTTTACCTGGACGTTTATTACGAACCGTAACTGGGGGGAAAGCACCAACGGTGCGGTGATCATGAATCCGTACACCGGAGAGCCGCAGGCCGGCCCCGGTATTTTCGATCCCAACACGGGCGACATTGTCCACAAGCCAATTCTTCGCGACTGGGAGCTCCACATTGAAAACTGGGGCACTTTTGACATGGGGTTGGGTGCCGTTGAAATCGTTTGGCACGGCAAGCCTGTCTCCGGTGGCACACTCGACCCAGAATGGGCGGCGGAAGGCTTCAACATTCCGACGGCGCAGCGCATTCAAGGCTTTGTCGGCATCGACGTGAATAGCGACGATGAATTCAGCGGCATCGACCCACTCAAAACCAACGAGTGGAACAATCGCTACATCCAAACGTTCTTTGGCGACCCCGATGCACCGCGTGTGGGCGATTTGGATCGCCGCCTGCTAGACGATTACATCGACAACAACAATAACGGCGTGTTCGACGAGGGCGATGTCCGCCTGCAAGAGCCATTCGCCGCGAATATTCTCGTGGAAGCCTACGAGTTTACAGTCGTCAACGGCGTCGATGTCGTGTCGGCGGTCCCCATTGCCCAGTTCCTCACTGGTGCGGACGGCAACTACTACTTCGATTTGGTGCCGGGCAACTACGTTATCCGCGCCACCGACCGAAATGCGGATGCGGGAACGTTTATCGACGACCCGAATACGCCGTCGCAATATCGCCAGAAATACAAAGACGAGTGGCGAATCACGCCCGATTGGTTCTACGCCCCCGATCGCGAAGACCCCACGCCCGAAGGTGCCCAAGGCGAAATTCTTTACGATGCTGTTTCCCAAGCACCGATCGCGTTCCGGTTCGCCGCGAATGAACCACGCATTCCGGCCGCGGTGCTGGACATCAACTTCTTGATCAAGCCGAACGAAACGCCAGATAACAATGTCGACATCTCCGGCATCGTTTACGCCGACGTGAACGAAAATGGCGCCGTCGATATCTTCGACTCTCCTGCAAGCAACATGCGCGTCTATGTGGACGCCAACCGCAACAGCCAGTTCGATCCGGGCGAGCAATTCGTCTATACCAATGCCGACGGAAGCTACCTGTTAACTGTCGATAGCTCGGCACAAGCGGTTATCGCGATTGGTGTCGACTTGCAACCAGGTTGGGTTGCGTCGCTTGCTGGCGGAGCGGTGAAGACTTTCCTCACCAATCCTGGCGATGTTCTCACCAATGTAGACTTCTTCTTGAATCCGCCGGACGACCCAACCGGAAGCGGTTTAGGAAGCATAACCGGCTTCGTATTTAGCGATACCAATGCAAATGGTCATCGCGACTTGAACGAAGTCGGCCTGGGCGGCGTTCAGGTGTTCATTGATGCCAACTCTAACGGTGAATACGACGCCGGTGAAACCACTGCGATTACGGCGCCCAACGGCGGCTACTTCTTTGCCAACGTGGCACCCGGCACTTACCGAGTGGATGTCGTGATCGCCGGTGAAGGCACGCCTGCCGCGATCGCGGAACTAACCACGCCAAGTGCTGGTTTCCAAAGCGTTACGCTAACTGCCGGCCAAACCAAGGTGGGGGTCGCGTTCGGTCTCAAGAATCTTGCAGACAAAGACTTTGGCGATCTTCCGGCCAGCTACGATGTTGACGGTATTCCGAGCCATATCGTGGTGCCTCACTTCCGCTTGGGTTCCACCGTTAGTGGTGAGGTCATGAGCGGCGGTGTCGGTTCCGACGATAGCACCGACGATGGCGTCCAAGTTCTTGGCGATGGGATGCTCCATGCGGGTGCTAACCAAATCCAAGTTACCGTCTACGGCGTGGGCGGCTTCCTCAGCGGCTGGGTCGATTGGAATAACAACGGCCGGTTCGACGCCGACGAGCGTCTGTCGTTCACCGATACGACTACTGGCGAAGTGCTTGGTATCGATGCCGATCTTGGTCCTGGCACTCATACGCTCACGATCCAAGCCCCCACGCTGGTGGATGGCATGGTTGCCGCTCGCTTCCGCTGGGGCGAAATGGGAGCAACGCTGGGTTCGCAATCGTTCATCGGCGAAGTCGAAGATTATTACCTGCCGACTTCTTCGTCGATTGTTGTTCCTCCGCCTCAACCGGGCGACTTCAACAATGATGGCAACGTAAGTGCTGCCGACTACGTGTTGTGGCGCAAAATGATGGGCAGCGGCGGTTCTCTGCCAAACAGCACCAACCCCTCCGGTCCGGTCACATCGGCTGACTACGACCTATGGACGAGCAACTTTGGTGAAAGCGCGAGCGGCGGAGGCGGCGAGGCCGCGGCCGACGACGCTGGTTCCTACGCTCCACTGCCGACTGCCGCACTGTCCGCTGGCGGTTCCGGCAGCAGCAACGCGGCATCAACAACCACAAGCAGCGTTGAATCATTGGCATCGATTGCTGAAACGCTGTTCGTGGCAGTGGCCTACGACGCGCACTCCGTGGCCGGATCGAACGGCATGGCAGTTGATCTAAGCTCGGCAACAGGTAGCAGCATCTCGCAGAACAGCATGCTCCTGTTCCTCGATAAAGCACTTGCTGAACTAGACGATAGCGAAGAGGAAGTTAGCTACAGCGATTTCAACGAAGAGGACGGCAACTACGGCGAAGCCGCGTTGGCCGCAGCCTTTGAAGACGGCACCTCGTGGTGGTCGTTATAAGCTTTGTGCTACAAGTAAAATCTTGCATGCCACGGGGCGGCTCGGCGATTTGTCGAGCCGCCCTTTTATTTGGTTCATTTGAAGCGTCTCAATAACAACATCCCCATTTATCAGAATAAGCACGGAGGGCACGGAGAAGAGAAGATTTTTGAACCACGAAGGCACCAAGACACGAAGGAGAATTACTGATTTAGGATTCAGGATGGTGGATGCGGGGGGCAGGGCCAAGGCATCCGGTAGGATACCCCTCCCCCCTGCATCCACTATCCCGCATCCTGTAAATCCTGCTCCTTGCTCCACGCTCCCTGCTCCATCCTCCGTGCCTCTGTAGTGAATCCCCACTGCCAAAGTTATTTTTGAGTCATTTCTTAGGGGGCCGTCGGCTGGGTTTCGCCGATGACGGGCTGCTCGATGACTCGCATCGAGCGCCATTTGCCCTGGCGATACCGCACGGTGTAGGTAACCGCCGCGATGAGGCACCAGAACACGATTAGCCACCAGCAGCCATACACGTCGAGTTGCCAGACTTTAACGCTCAAGTAGCTGAATGTTGCTAACAAGGTAGCGAGCACCAGGCTAACCACGAGCAAGAACTGGGTGTCGCCAGCTCCTTTGAGAGCGCCAATGAGCACCATTTGCGTGGCGTCTAACAGATTATAAGCAGCCACGAACAGCAGCAGCGTGGCCGTAAGGTCGCGCACCGCGATTTGGTCGGCAGTGGGTGCCTCGCCCCCGTGGAAGAAGCTGCTGAGGAAAAGGTTGGGCACAATAACGTACATCAACGAGATGAACGCCATGTAGAACCATGCAAGCTGCAAGGTTGTAAAGGTAGCCCGGCCCGCCAGGTCGTCGCGATTTTCGCCCAAGCGCTCGCCCACGAGAATGCTTGTAGCGATATGAAGCCCGTAGACCGGCATAAATGCAAGCGAGCTTATGCTGAATGCCAAACTCGTGGCCTGTTTGGCCACCGGCCCGAGATCGGTGAGCATGAAAATAAATACGGTGAAACCGGCAACATCGAGCAGCATTTGAAAACCGCTGGGCCAGCCGAAGTACACGATTCGCCGTATCAGCGGCCAATCCCAGCAAATACCTTCGATCGTTTTGAACCGCTCGCGATATCGACTCTGGAGCGGAAGGACCACGTAGATAATCGCCTTCAACCAAGTGCCGACCACCGTGGACCAGGCAGCCCCGGCAATTCCCATTTCGGGAAATCCCCAATGGCCGAAGATCCAAGCGTAATTGAGCGCTAAATCCACGAGCGAGGTCAGCGCATCGACCACCATGACTACCCAGGTTTGCCCCCGACCGCTGTAGAACGACTTGCTGGCCTCGGCAATCAACATGCCTGGCCCACAAAGGCAGATGATCTGGAAATATTCGATTTCGTATTCAGAAAGTTGGGCCGAGTGGCCGGCGGATCGAAAGAAGATCGGGGCCAGCGGTATCAGAATCAACGACAACGCGCCAAGGCCGCAAGCGATCCATACACCTTGCCAAATGGTTCTGCCGATGCGGTCTTGCTGATTGGCTCCGTCGTACTGCGCGACGAACGTATTCACATACGCACAAATGCCGAGCGGCAGTGCCAACATCGCAAACCAGGCGATGGACGAGGTAAACGAGGCATCCATGGCCTCGCCCGAAACCCAGTAGAGAAACAGCCTGTCGAAGAACGACATGATCGTCCATGACAAGCTCGATACCACCAGCGGTGCCGCAACGCGCAAGACCTCGCGCCCGCCACTGGGCCGCCCCCACCAAGTGCGGTCTAAATTCGTACTTGCACTCTCCAGCGTCATGCCGTCACCGATTCCGCTGTTCCGCGAGTTCCTAAAAGTCGAGCGGTAGCATCAGACACGCCGCGCCGCCAACTGGTTCGCTGCCATCGTCCAGCAAAATCTGCCGGATTACAGAACTTATAGAATTTCTGACGTGGAGCTTGCCGAACGATGGATTGCTTCGCGGAGTCGAAGGACATGTTGCAATACAACCGCAGCGAACAAACCCGCTGACCGAATTATTAAGACGGGTTTTCAAAGCGGTACAGACAGTGGGTGACAACAAGGGTCCGTGCAATCGAGCAATTTCAAAACCCGGGAAGTATTGCGTGTCGCTAGGGGGTACTCTCTGGCAATCGCTACCATGATTGACATGAATAGAAAAAGCGGTTGGGGAGGGATTCGAACCCCCGGTACGGTTTCCCGCACGCCGGTTTTCAAGACCGGTGCCTTAAACCACTCGGCCACCCAACCGTTATTCAAAATATACCATGTTTTACAGTATTTGCAACACCGTTTACCGCTCTGCTATGATAGGTGGTATCTTCGCTACGATACCTGCACGATACCCGATACCAAGTGGTAGAGTTGTCTATGCGACTAAACAAGCCCGAAAAACCATACAACGACTTTCCGCTATGGGCTCATCCGAACGGCCAATGGTGCCGTAAGATCGGGGGCAAGCCGCGATACTTTGGCGTTTGGGCCGACCCTGGGGCCGCTCTGGAAAACTACCGGCAACAATACGAGTATTTGCGTGCTGGAATGGAACCGCCGTCAGATTGTACCACGCTTGCCGATGTACTCAACGCCTTCGACGATGATAAAAGGGCTCTACTGGATGCGGGCAAGATTGCGGAGCGAACCTACAACGAATACATGAGCGTTTGTGAAGTCATCGCAACGCTAGGTAAGCATCGACCCATTGCCAGTATCACGCCGCTAGACTTGAAAAAACTAAGCCACAAACTCGGCTTGGGGAAAAGTGGCAAGCCAGTATCCCCCGTGACGCATAAGCGGCTGTTGACGTTCGCGCGAATGGTTTTTCATTTCGCTAACGAAATTCTCGATTGCAACGTCAAGTATCGCAAGGCGTTGAAGCCCCCCGAAAAGAAACTGCTACGCGAGCGGCGGGCGGCAGCAGGCGAGCGCATGTTTTCG
Organism: uncultured Planctomycetaceae bacterium; assembly: GCA_964618225.1. GTDB lineage: Bacteria > Planctomycetota > Planctomycetia > Pirellulales > Lacipirellulaceae > JABDGM01. The sequence continues at coordinate 3,935 of CAZTWS010000059.1, read as the reverse complement.
GCTGCCGAGATACGGGCATTGCTTGCTAAAGCAGAACCGCATTTGAAAGCGATTATCTACCTTGGTATTAACTGCGGGTTTGGTCCAACAGACTGCATAAAGCTGCCAACGGATAAGATAACGAACGACTTTCACAACTACGGGCGACCTAAGACCGGCGTTACGCGACGTTGCCCGTTGTGGACAGAAACGCAAGCGGCTATCAAAGCTATCGCAAGCGACGAGTTGGTTTTGAATGGCCGGGTATGGACGCGGCATACCATCGCGCGCGAATTTAAGGCGTTATGTGAATCGTGCGAAGTGGACGGCAAGATAATCTACAAAGCCGGGATTACAACGCCGTACAGTTTGCGCCGCACGTTTGAAACCGTGGCCAAGAATGCCGACGTAAATCAATCCGTTATCGATAGAATCATGGGCCACGAACGCCCCGATATGTCTGAGGTTTACAACCAGAAGACTTTCGACAAGCAATTGATCCGTTGCACCGACTTCGTGCGCAATTGGATGCTCGGATTAGAAACGCTTTGAAGTCGTTCGCGGTCTGTGGCGGCGGGCTACAGGCGGTATCGGCTGCCGATTATCTAGGAACGTCGTCAAGTCGTCTGGCTTTATGACGAAACGGGGACGCGGCCCCGTAGCGATGTTGGCTGCTTTTAGTTGGCCGGAACGTATCCACTCAATTACCGTTGCGGGCGATACGGATAGTTTCTTAGCTACGTCGCGCGGGTTGAGTGTATCACGCTCATTCGTTTGGCGTTCACTCGATTGCACTTCGGCTAGCACCATCGTAGCGGCGGCGCGCGGGTCGCCTGTTTTGCTCAACCAGTTGTTGTATCGCTGCTCTAGCATGTTAAGCGGATTGCGGGTCGGCTCTTGAAAATCGTTGTGTAGTCGCATGGCGCCTCTAACTCATACAGAAAAATGCACGCCCGCTAATGCTCCGGTAGGCGTATATCTAGCACCCGCCACCCTTATGCGTCCGTTTGCTTTTAGCTCGCTGAATCGCGGCGATAGTACGTGGCGTTGCATGTTCCAACTCGCTGCTAGCTCGTCAACAGTGAGACCGTTGGCCGATGTTTGAATGGCCGCAAATACGTTCTCGCGTATTTGGTGGCGATTCTTTCGATCATGGGCTAGCAATGAGTAGTTGGACAAGGTGAATCCCCCTAAGCCGAGTGATACACTATCGAAAGGCTATGATTCGTTTTCATTCGGTGTCCCTTCTCTACAAGGCGTCCCGACCGTTTCAACTCGGCAAACAAGGGCTGAATGGTGGAGCGTGGTAAATCGTATCTCGATGCCATTTCATCCACAGTATAGCCATTGGGGGATGCCTTTAATGCGATGAAGATACTTTCGCGCAACGCATCCAATTCGCGTTTCTCTTTAGAGTACGATAACACGACGATAGCCCCTGTTTCTGATTTCGTTAAATATGGCAGCAGGATAGTTCTGTAGCGGTCGGTTCATTCCCGCCACGCTGGCCCTTTTGCAAACGTGCGCCGCACATTACGCCCGGCACGCGGTCGTTCGGTCAACACGCCGGTTTTCGTACTAGCGTCCAGAACCCGCCTAAGTTCGCGGCGGTTCACATGCTCTGTGTTGCGCGTTGGGATTTTACAATCAGCGCCCAACTGGGCTGCCGTAACTACACCGGCGTATACAAATTCCCATTCTGACAAGAGACGGGAATTGCTCGGCAGTCTTAGCTTGCGAAATAGCAAACGCGCGTGCTGTATTTGTTCCTCACTGAGCGTGGAGCCAGCGAAGTGGATAAGCTGCTGGTGGTTGGGTACGCTATCTTCCATAGATGCCTGGGCCGTGGTAATGGCCATTGTGAAACTTGTAATCATAGGGATGCCCGTTATAAGATGGGTGACGATATGGGTTGGAATAGCGTGGGCCGTAGTGGTAACGATATGGTGCGTAGCCGCCATAGGGATACGCGCGTGGTGGCGCGTAGCCATAATTAGGCGGCGGCGTGTATCCGTAATAGCCGTAAGGCGGACAAGCATTGGCGCGTGAAGCAATCAGCAACGCCGTAACGAACGTAATAGCAAGTAGGATTCTCAATTCAATCTCCAAGAGTTGTTACCGAACGCCAAGAATGTAGTCGGCATCCATCGTGGTAGAAGCGAGAACGCGACGTACGCGGCCAGGGATTAAAACGGGTGCCGTAAGAGTAGCGTCAATCTCTACCGATACGGCCCCGCCCTTCTCGTTTTCTAATTCCACAGTGCCGCCCGTCGCGTCGGGCAACACAACGACGAATTTCAATGGTGGGTTGAAAATTACATCGTCATCCGCCGTGACGTTCTGGGCGTTCATAGCCGTTAGTGCTTCAAGCATGGTCAAAGGCTCTCACAAAGTCGAAAAACTTACCGGGCATGTTGCGATAGCGGCGTTCAGAACGGATTGTTCATATATGCGGCGTGGATATTTCCGTAGCCTTCACCGGTTCGCGCGTCCAATGATTGCGAACGATTGCCGCTAGACTTTTGCCCGGGGCTATGGCCGTGGTCAATAACTAGCCGAGACCTGTTCAAAAGACTTTCGATGCGTGACGCCGCGAATCCCCGTTCGTGAAGGCCAATCGAGCTACGCAAGGCATGAGCCGTAACGGAATTCACGGCTGCGATTTGTTCCGGCGTCCGATTATTGCCCGAGCCGAAGACAGGGGAATTCCACGTATCAATATGCTTCACCGCCCTTACGAGTGTTTCTTGTAGAGAGTCTGGTGCGTCTTCGTTGACATTGGCTAACCACTCATTTAGGTCGGCATCGGAAACGGTCAATGCGCCTTCGCGCGCAATTCGCCGCGCGCAGTCGACGGCATCGCCGTGGCTGCTAATCTCAAGCTGCGATAATGCGCCATCGTTAAGGCCGTATTCCGCCTCAAAAGCCGCGCGGCCAAAAGTAGCAGGGGAGACGGCATCGGGATTTGACTCGATTTCCTCTTTCGCGCGGTCGATGTCTAGCTTGACACCGCTCGCGTTTATCTCGTGTATATTGCCAGCGCCCGAGACTTCTTCCTTGAAATTCTCTACCGCCTTGGAGAATACGTTACTCGCGGCGTCGTCTTCGCGTACTTCGCGAGTAGCTGCGCCCAGCTTTGTTAAATAATCAGCTTGGCTAGTATCTATCGCGGAACCGGCTCGCTGGTTCGCTAGGTTGGTGTTTACATCTTCAAAACCGTAAATGTCGTTAGGCATGAATTCTCCGGGGCATAAATTGTGTTTTAGGTTTGTTGGTTAATCGTTACTGTGGTTGGTTATCCGAATTGTCGTCTGCGCGACGACCGAGCAAAGTTTCGCCGAAGTTGTCCAAGACCATCGGCGTTGGGTCAACGACCGGCGCATTGGGGTCGCCAAGCAGCGCGTCTATCTTGGAATCGACTATCGCGGCAAGCCTTTCATCCGATAAGTCGAGTTGTTGTTCCGCAAGAAAAGGGACGAATGCCATCGGATTACCTTTCGTTAAGTTTTGTGTCAGGTCGTCGGAAAGCCAGCGTGTTCTAAAAGCACATGGACAGCATTAGGGCCTAGATAATCCTCACCATTCCATTCGCGAACTACGGTCACGCGCTCAGCAAACGTCATCGTTGAAAAGCCCGCGATTAACGCCTCATAAACCGCCTCGTCCAGTCGCCATTTTTTGTGCGAATCAATCAATCGCGGCTGTGGTTGGTTTGTAGTCTGACTAGCCATTTTTTGTGATGTAAAATTGTATCCAATGATGAGACAAAGTTAAGTGAAAAATCTAGGCATTCCAGCCATTTTTGGCGATGCCCAACAGCAGCTTAGACGCCTCTTGTTTAGTCGCGGGGATCGGTTGACCATATTTCGCGAGCAAAAACTTTTGCTTGTCGGTTGGCTCCGCCGGTTCGTTGAGCAACTCGGAAAGAGTTTTCGGTTTCGGTTCTGGCTTTACTT
>CAZTWS010000058.1:0-29987 GCA_964618225.1 uncultured Planctomycetaceae bacterium | reverse complement strand
GGCATGCTTACCCGCTACCGCGTGAAAGCATGCCACCCAGCAATTCAAGACTGACTGAACACTAGTACCGATTCCTGTAATCGTAGCGTTGGGTGCATGTTGTTACGGTGTGGCTGGGTAAGCATGTCTTGCACTCACGCCGCTGGCGCGTCGAGAGCATGCTACCCAAGCGTGAGCATGCCACCGCCACCAACCGCGAGTGCTACTACTTGTGGGCGAATCGTGTTCTTCTGTACGAGGTGGCACCGTCCGTACTTTTCTGGATCAAAAAATTGGTCTCGGTGAAAGTGCGTTCGCGCTTCATACTCCGCCCCATGTTTGCCCACGCACTTCATCTCGTCGGCTTTCGGATGCTCGTTGCAACCTCGGCAATTGTTTTTAGCATGTCGATGGTTACCCATGCCTATGTGCTTGGAGAGCGCTGGACAACCACGGCTTCCGGCTCGGCTGGAGTTGCAGGCGATCCTGCCACGATTACATGGAGCCTGGCGCGGAACGGCACCATGATTCCGGAAGAAGGAGGCAGCAACCTGATCAGTTTCCTCGACGGCATTTTTAACGTGACTTCGGGTGGCACGAACTACACGACGCGTCCCTGGTTCAGCTTGTTTGAAAGCTCATTCAATCGTTGGTCACAGTTGAGCGGCTTGACGTTTACCTACGAACCTAATGATGGATCGGCAGCGCTTGTTTTTTCATTGGGCGTGCTTGGGGGCCGGGGGGATATCCGCATTGGTGGACAGAATATCGATGGCCCCGGAAACATACTGGCCTACGCCTATCCCCCGGATGTCGGAGATATCGTAATCGATACCACCGAAAGCGGCTTCTACTCGGCCAGCGCCAATAACTACCTGCCGCTGCGCAACACGCTGATGCATGAGATTGGCCATGCGCTTGGGCTCGATCATGTGGAATCGTCGAGCGCTGACTTGTTGATGGAGCCAATTATGAGCATGGAGTTCGATGGCCCGCAACTCGACGATATACGCGGCATCCAAAGTTTCTACGGCGACCCAATCGAAAAAACCAATAACGGGGTTGGCAATAACGTCGCGGCGAATGCGTTTCATTTGGGATCGTTATCCGTTGGGGGCAGTCTGGCAATCGGTTCGCACGCGGTAGGTGGGCAAGGCGTTGTACCGACTGAGACAGACTTCGTAAGCATCGCGAATGCGAACGATTTAGATTTCTACTCCTTTACTCTTTCCGCTCCAGCACTGTTGGATGCTACGCTAACGCCTTTGGGCGGTATATTCATGCATGGTGCTGAGGGCGGAACGCAGAGCCTCACGAATGCTACGGCGGAAAATAATTTGGCACTGGCACTTTATGCCTCTGACGGTACCACGCTAATCGGCAACGCCGACTTGGCCCCGATTGGTCAGGTTGAATCGCTATCGGGCTTGGAACTGTTAAACCCCGGGCAATATATCGTTCGGGTTTCCGGGACCGAGAACGCGGTGCAGCTTTACCAACTTCAGCTCCTGGCAAGCGAACTAACGCCAAGTATGGTAGGAGATTACAACGCCGATGGAGCAGTCGATGCAGGCGATTATGTATTGTGGCGGAAGCATGCCGGTCAACCTGGCAGTGGCGGGATGAATGCCAGCGATTACCTTGTTTGGCGTGCGAACTTTGGTTCGGTGCAGGGGAGCGGCAGAGGCAACGGCTCCCATGTTCCCGAGCCAGGAGGAGCAGCGATCTTAGCCTTGATCTTTACTGGCGGGGTGGCGACCGGGAGAGTGCGGCGTCGTCCCTACAGCCACGGCTGAAAATCCGCAGGTTCGAGGTTCGATCGGTAGCACGGGGAGTCGCCGATTGACTTCATTCCTGCTGCTATCTATGATCAACGCATTATGCTGTGCTCGACTGTCCAATCATTCGTGCTGTGCGTGGCCGCCCTGGCTTGGGCTGGCGACCAGTTCGAGTTACGGGCACATCTTATTGCCGACGGACCGCAATACTGCTGGTCTGAAACCCAGGAAGAAGCTGAAAAAGAAGAGCTTCAATCGGATTGGTTTCTGGCAAATATCGTGAGCGAAGTGCCGGAGGTGGCCCTTGATGGCTATGTTCCTGCAGATGATTTGCTCCTCACGTATGATCCGGATGTAACCACGGTACACCCGCTTCGTGGTCCGCCAGTGCGAGCCTAGTTTCTGCCGCATCTTTCTTCCGGCAACGCTGTTTTGAAGATTGTGCGTGCGGCCCAGGTTGGTAACCCGTCGCGCGCGTTTCTCAGGCTTAGCTCTAATTGCTCGACCGTTTGGTAAGAGTTTCGTCGTAGCCATGCTCACTACGCCCACACGTGCTGCGGTGAATTCCGCGCGTGAAGTTCCGTCGCGCCTCGATCGGCTGCGTCATGCGATCGATCATGCCGCTCACTTTCTCCCAGCCCAAGGGCCGATTACGGCCTTCGTGCATCACAATACGTTGCATGCGTTTGAGCATTTGCCATTCGAGGAAGGAGTTGTGGCAGGCGCTAAAACGTTCGGCTGCCATCCATTTCTTACCGAGGAATCGTACGTTCAAAAGCTCAACGAAGGACGCATACGGCACGACGACTTGGAAGCGGTGCTGATCGACGACTTGGGAGATCGTGGCGACGAGTTGCTTGGAATGTTGGGCACGCGCTTTCACCTGCGGATGAGCATGCTATCGCATCCCTTGCCAACCGGGCCTACCGCGGAATTGAAATGGGTGGTTGCGGAAACCGAAGTGTTGCGGCGTTTTCGAAGCGATGTGCCATCTGCCGCTCGTCGTCGGATGATCGATTCCACACGGCGTTGGGTCATGCTCGACTTACGCAACTGCGTGGTGTCGTCGCCCGAGAATACGCGAGCAAAACAACTGACCGAACGAATTTTTGACCATTTCGACAAACCAAATATCGAAACCTGGGGCGACGAAACGTGGGAAGAATTCTGTTTACACTTGCTTTGGCTAGTGTGTCGAGACGGTATCCATCATGCGGCACCGCACGAGCATGACGAACGGCACCCCGTTCGGCATGCCGAATGGCTTCGTGAAGCAACTGGCGAGGATTGCGATCAGCGTGTGCATGAACTGCTGATCCCGTTTTGTGCCGCGTTTCTTGACCAAGGGTTTGGTTCCTGGACTTTGCCAGACCGTGGATCGTTCTTTCGGTCGTTCAGTTGTTTGTATGGAGGGAAGGCCCGCGCGAGAGCCGGTTGGATGGCCGGTTTAAGCGACGAGTTGAACCGCCTCGCGGAATTCGGTAAGAGCTCGCTGGAATCGATCGATGAGTCGCTGGAGATTTTGGGAGTCGATGAGGAACAGATTGAAAGCTACCTGACAGATACACTTTTGAGTCTTTCCGGCTATGGCGGCATGTTGTGGCAAGTAGAGCAGCGCGGCGATCGGGTTGCCCATCCGGCTCCGCCAAATACGCTCATCGAGTTTGTTGCTGTCCGGCTGATTCTCGATCGATTGGCGGCTACTTACGTGGCGCGCGAGGCACTCGGTTACACGGGAGAGCTTCGAGAGCTGCGCAGCTATATCGCTCAACAGAACCCGAAAAACTGGTCGCCAATCGCCAGTCAACGCACATTTCTTGTTTTTCAGTTGGCACAGCTATTAGGTTGGGCACCCGATGCGCTGTATCGGTTATTTCCTTCGCAATGGTCCTCGTTGGTGAGCGAGATCGAAGCGTTTTCTCGGCTCGAGCGTCGTCGCATTTATCACCTTGCTTTTGAAAGACGCTACCGAGTGCAAGCGCTCGATGCCGTGTTGAATCACAACCGTCGGGCGAAAGCATGTGACAAGCGTTCTAACGGTGATGAAAAACCGCGGCCATTGATGCAGGTGATTTGTTGTCTCGATGATCGCGAAGAATCGTTTCGTCGGCACCTGGAAGAAGTCGCACCAGAGGCTGAAACATTTTCTACGGCAGGCTTCTTCGCGGTGGCCATGTACTACCGCGGTGCGGCGGATGCCCACTTTACGCCTCTATGCCCGGTAATCATTAAACCGCAGCACTATTTGGTCGAGAACGTTGTTGAAGACCTGCAAACAGCTGACGAGAAACGCCGCAAGCGTCGGCGAGCGATCGGCACGGTCACTCGGCAGGTGCATATTGGCAGCCGCACTTTTGCCGGCGGGTGGTTGGCGGGTGTGTTCGGGTCGCTGGCTTCGGTTCCGCTCGTGATGCGCATCTTGTTCCCACGGGCCACTGCTCGCCTACGACGCACGATGGGCGGTTTCGTCAAAACGCCGACTGTTACCAAGCTTCAACTTGTTCGGACGGAAGAAACGCCAAGTGCTGAGGCTGGCCATGTGGGTTACCGCGTCGATGAAATGGCGGTAATCGTCGAGCGGCTATTGCGTGACATCGGGCTTACAACAGCCTTTTCGCGAATTGTTTACGTGTTTGGTCACGGATCGTCGAGTCTGAACAATCCGCATGAAGCGGCTTATGATTGCGGTGCATGCTCGGGTGGGAGGGGCGGCCCCAACGCACGAGCCTTCGCACAAATGGCCAATCGGGCCGATGTCCGAAACCTGCTCTCTGCACGCGGAATCGTTATCCCGGATGACACCATTTTTATCGGTGCCTACCATAACACGTGCGACGATAGCCTCACCTATTATGATTTAGACGTGTTGCCCAAGGGGCACCGCGCTTACTTCGATGCGGCTTGCGAGATGCTCAACGAAGCACGCAAACGTAGCGCCCACGAACGATGCCGTCGATTCGAAACGGCAAGCCTCGCGTTCACGTTCGATGAAGCACTCGAACATGTGGAAGGGCGTTCAGAAGATTTATCGCAAGCCCGGCCCGAGTGTGGACACGCTACGAATGCTCTTTGCTTCGTCGGCAAGCGAAGTTGGTCGAAAGGCTTGTTTTGCGATCGTCGCGCGTTCTTGCAATCGTACGATTCCGAGCAGGACGACGAGGAATGCACGATCCTGGCGCGAATTCTTTCGGCAGTTATTCCTGTGTGCGCTGGTATCAACCTCGAATACTACTTTTCGTATGTCGATCCGACTGGTTACGGCTGTGGGTCGAAACTGCCGCACAACATCACCTCATTATTGGGAGTGATGAACGGTGCCGAGAGCGACTTACGGCCAGGCTTGCCGTGGCAGATGGTCGAGATTCACGAGCCAATACGCTTGTTGTTTGTCATCGAAACTTCTCCAGCGTCGATGGAACAAATCATGGAGCGTAATGAAACGATCTCGCGATTGGTGCGAGGTCGCTGGGTGCAATTGGCAACTTACGATCCGCAAACCTTCGAAATGCACTTATTCAACAACGGCCAATTCGAGCTCTATCGGCCAGAGTCATACGAACTTCCGCAGGTAAGGCAATCGGTGGATTGGTATCGCGGGTGGCGGGCAAACCTTGGGTTCGCCAGCATCAGCGATATCGCATCGCAGGAGATAAAACGTGGTTGATACGATCTTTCTAACCTTGGGGGTTATCGTACTCGCCAGCCCTGCCGCGCTAGTAGCGGCTATAGGGCTGCCGGCACTTCTGAATCGCCCGTTGACTGAACGCACAACGAACCGGTTTACCTATGCGGCTACGGTGACAGGTTTTGCCGCCTCGGTTGCTGTACTTGGGCTAATGCTGCTCGTCGATACACGGCATGTGCCGATCGAGCTCGGCAACTGGGTTGTAATTCCGCAGCAGCACTTTCATTTTCACTTGAAGTTCGTATTCGATCGGCTTTCGGTGCCGTTCATGATTCTGTCGTTCGCGCTGTGCGGCGTGGTGGGAGCGTTCGCAAGTCGTTATCTTCACCGCGAGCCGGGGTTTGGAAGATTTCACATCTGCTATTCGCTGTTCTTGCTCGGCATGGTCGTGAGTTCACTTGCTTGCACGATCGAGGTGTTGTTTTTTGGCTGGGAACTCGTCGGACTGTCGTCGGCCCTGCTCGTGGCGTTCTTTCACGAACGTAGCGCTCCGGTGCGAAACGGGATGCGTGTCTGGAGCGTGTATCGCATGGCCGATGCAGCTTTTCTTATGGCTGCGGTGGCAATGCACCACATGATCGGTGCCGGCGATTTCGACGGTTTGATTGGCACCGGATCGTGGCCGAATGGCCAGTCGTTGCTCACCAGTACGCAAGCACTACCAGTTGGGTTATTGCTACTGGTTGCCGCGGCCGGTAAGTCGGCGTTGGTGCCTTTTTCCGGATGGTTGCCGCGAGCTATGGAAGGCCCTACGCCTTCGAGCGCCATTTTTTACGGCGCGCTCTCGGTACACTTAGGCGTATTCTTGTTGCTGCGAACTAGCCCGTTGTTAGATGTCTCGCTGGTTCTTTCGGCGACTGTCGCCATGCTCGGCTTGGTGACGGCCCTTTATGCGACGCTCACGGCACGCGTGCAAACCGATATCAAAAGCGCTTTGGCGTTTGCATCCCTCACGCAGGTCGGAATCATCGTTACCGAAATCGGCCTGGGGTTTCGCTACATCGCTTTGATTCACATCATTGGGCACGCTTGCTTGCGAACGTTGCAACTACTGCGAGCCCCGACGCTTTTGCACGATTACCATGCACTCGAAAATGCAATCGGGGGACGCTTGTCGCAGCCCCCCGGATTCTGGCAGAGGCTGGCACCGGCCAGCGTTCAAGTTTGGTGGTATCGCTTCGCTTTGCATCGCGGCTACCTCGACACGCTTCTCGATGAATGGGTCGTCCGCCCGTTTACGCGAACGCTTTGCTGGTGCGATGGAATGGAACGCCGGTGGACGGATTGGCTTTCTGGCGGGAGTTCGCGGAGGTCGGATGCAGTTCCACTCCACAGCGAAACGATCGAGGAGCTGCGTCTGTAGTTGTCCTAAGCTCGCACTTTATGGAATAAACCTATGCTTGAATTAAACCTACCATGGCTTCATATCGCGATCGTGTTGCCGCTTGTCGGCGCGCTCGCCACGACATGGATGAGCGATGCCGAGGTCGTGTGGAGGCGTGCGCTGGTGACGACCGGTCTTGTATTGGTCGTTACGATGATCGCTTGGGCGCAATACGAGTTATCTGGTGCGGCGGTTGCCGTGGATCGCTGGGATCCGATGCAAAACCTGCTCGGCCCCGATTCGATTTTGATGGATGAAATCAACGCGCCGCTTTTACCGTTGGCTGCGCTGCTGTACTTCTTGGTGACGCTGGCTACCGTGCGGACCAAGGTTCAACGGTTTCCGTTCGCTTGGAACATGGTTTCTCTCTCGCTTTTGCTCGCATTGCTTGCATGCGTCAATCCGTGGGCAATTGCCGTGCTGGCCGTGTTGCAGGTTATTCCGCGGCTTATCGAGTTGCATTTGCGACATCGGTCGACGCGAGTCTTCGGCCTGCACATGGGAGTATTCGCTGTTTGCATTTTCAGTGGCGTGGCACTTATTCAGAAAGGCAGCCCAGCGGGCACACAAGTTGGTGCCGCGCTCCTGGCCGCGGCCGTGCTCATTCGTAGCGGTGTGGTGCCTGTGCATTGTTGGATGACCGATCTGTTTGAGAATGCAAGTCTTGGGACGGCGCTGCTATTCGTAACGCCGATGTCTGGAGCCTATGTTGCGGTGCGGCTGTTGCTACCCACCTCGCCAGACTGGGTATTGCAAACGATCGCGATCCTATCGCTCGTAACCGCACTCTATGCCGCTTGCATGGCTTTGGTGCAGCAAGAGATGCGGCGGTTCTTTTGTTACGTGTTTTTGAGCAATGCGTCGCTTGTGCTGGTTGGGCTCGAGGTTGCCAGCCCGACGAGTCTCACGGGCAGCCTGGCGCTGTGGTTGTCGGTGGGAATCTCGCTGGCAGGTCTTGGCCTCACGTTGCGCGCCATCGAATCGCGTAGTGGCCGGTTGTCGCTGCGCGATTACCACGGCTTGTATGAACACATGCCTGCGTTGGCCGTGTTCTTTTTGCTAACCGCGCTGGCAAGCATTGGGTTTCCCGGCACGATCGGTTTTGTGGGCGCTGAACTGCTGGTCGATGGCGTTGTTCAATACACGCCGCTCGTGGGAATGCTTGTGGTGTTGACCGGGGCCATCAGCGGAATCGCAGCCTTGCGTGCTTATTTCCGACTCTTCACGGGCACGCGGCACACGACCTCGGTATCGCTCGAAGCGCGCTGGACCGAAAAGGTTGCCGTTCTGGCAATGACGGTGCTAATTCTCGGAGGCGGTCTGTTGCCGCAACCGGGAATTGCTTCGCGATATCGAGCGGCAGCAGAAATTTTTCGCCAACGGCAAGAGGTGCAGGCCCAATCGGGGCGGCCTTCATTGGATTACCTGACCATTAAGGTCGCTGAAGCGACTCACGAATAAGTCACAATTTACCTACGAGAAAAATCATGTCTGCAGATGTGAAAAAAATGCCCATTCATGGCGGCGAAAAGCCAGTAGGCAACGCCGACGGATTCGTGAAGTATTTTCGATACGATGTTCTATCGGGTTTTTTGGTATTCCTGATTGCTTTGCCTTTGTGCCTGGGTATCTCGCTGGCGAGCGGTTTCCCTGCAATTGCGGGCGTATTCACCGCCATCATTGGCGCGTTGGTGACCACATTCATCAGCAATTCGGAGCTAACGATCAAAGGCCCCGCAGCCGGGATGATCGTAATCGTCGTCGGTTGCATCGAAGGCTTTGGCGGCGACGGTGCGATGGGTGGTTTTTCACAACAGGATATGACGGCCTACCGCATGGCCTTGGCAGTAGGCATTGCGGCTGCGGTACTACAAATTCTTTTCGGGATTTTTCGGGCTGGCATCTTGGGCGAATTCTTTCCGCTCTCCGCGGTTCACGGAATGTTGGCCGCGATCGGCGTGATCATCATGGTGAAGCAAATACCGGTGGCACTTGGTGTGCAAGCCCGTGGCGAACCGCTAGAGATGATGCGAAACATTCCAAATTACGTTCGAGATATGAACCCGGAAATCGCGCTCATCGGCGGTATCTGTATCGCGATTATGTTCCTGTGGCCGTTTGTGCAGAAGGCATTGAAACTCAAGGCGGTTCCCGCGGCATTGGTGGTGATTCTCGTCGCCGTACCGATGGGGATGTATTTCGATCTCATCCACAAGCACACCTATTCGTTCCATGGACACACTTACGAAGTGGGCGAGTCGTTTCTCGTGAATATGCCTGATCGCATATTTGGCATGTTCGATTTCGTCACGATGCCCGACTTTAGAGCATTCGATAGCGACCACCGCTGGACTGCTTTGAAGTGGGTGGTTATGTTCTTCGCGATTGGCAGCTTGGAGTCGATTCTGAGTGCCAAAGCGGTCGATATTATCGATCCTTGGAAACGCCGCACGAATTTTAATCGTGATATTCTTGCGGTTGGTATCGCGAATCTAGGGGCGGCCATGGTGGGCGGCCTGCCGATGATTTCGGAAATCGTCCGCAGCAAGGCGAACATCGATAACGGTGCTCGAACTCGCTTTGCCAATATGTGGCATGGCATTTTTCTGCTAGCCTGCGTTGCGTTGATCCCCACGGTGCTTCACCGCATTCCGTTGGCAGCCCTCGCGGCCATGCTGATCTATACGGGCTTCCGGCTCACGCATCCTCGCGAATTCATGCACGTGTACGCCATCGGCAAGGAGCAGCTTTTGATTTTTGTTGCCACGCTCGTTGGAGTTTTGGCTACAGACTTGCTCGTAGGCATTTTCATCGGCATTGGCGTAAAGATCGCCATTCACCTCTACAACGGCGTGCCATTGCGTTCGCTGTTCAAGCCATATCTCGATATGGAGCTACAAGACGAGAATGGGGTGCTGGTGAAAGCCAAGTACTCGGCCGTGTTCAGCAACTGGATTCTCTTTCGACGTCAACTGGTAGAGCTCGGCTTAGTGGGCGGGCGCAATGTGGTGCTCGATCTTTCGGCCACACGGCTCGTGGACCACAGCGTGATGGAAAAGCTGCGCGAATTACAGCAAGAGTTCGAGCACGCCGGCGTGCGGCTCGATATTCAGGGCCTTAATGGTCACATTCCGCTGTCTAAGCACGAACTCTCGGCTCGCAAGCAGGCCAAGCAATTGCTGATTTAGCAGTAGGTTTCAAGTTCATGTATCACTTGGGGGCATGCTCTCGACGCAGTAGAGGTGTGAGTATGAGCGTAAGGCATGCTGAGCGCGGCGGCTGCGCAGTAAAAAAGTACGCCACCCAGCGCTACAGAGCTTGTTCGCTTTGCTCAATGCCGTAGCGGTTCATGAGTTGTTGGCTCAACTCTTTGACAAGTGCTGGCTTTAAAGCCGTGTTGTAGATGATGACTTCGGCCAGGTCGCCTCGGAAGTACCATTGGTCGAAGATACCGTGTTTGCCAATCACTTTGCGAGAGGTGACGGCCACACTCGTCGGTGCCGAAGCCTCGGAAACGCGTATTCCATCGATGAACAACTGAGCCGTGTTTTTGCTGTTGTTGTACACGTAAGTAGCAACGTGAGGGCTGAGGAGGCCCAGCGACTTGGAAACCGTGACGCCGGCACTCACGTCGGCACCGCCCGAGTCGCGACCCACGAACGCTTTGGCGGCGATTGATGCCGACGGGCCGTTCCAGCTATTCACTTTTTCGCCGAGCTGTAGCACGCCTGGGCTATGGATGTTGGGCAAGTAGCGGCTAGGCGGACCGTTGTAGTTAATGATCTGGCCCGCCGGACGTTTGCCATTCGGCCGTGGCGGAGCGTGTTGGAAAACGACGACGATTGTCTGATCGTCGGTCGTGGTCATCGGAGTGGTGGTCAAGAACGACTTTCCGTCAAAGCGAATCACGGGCTGGTTATTGATGCCGGAGCTCACAAATAACGGCCGTGCCGAAGGTTCTGGCTGAAACGCATCGTTGGCTACCATGTTCTCGCCCACGGCAAGGTCCTGCCAGGCGATGACGCGTTGGTTGGAATCGGTTTGCACGCCATGAGCCGCTCGCAGCCAAAAAGCCACCTGCTGCTCGACAGCAAGAGGCTCGATTTTATCTTGCCGCCAAAGTGGCCGTACTTCCAAGGCAAACTTTGCTTCGTCGGCCGCAAGGCGTTGCGCCTGTTGTTTTTCGCCAGGGTAAAGAATGGCTTGGTGCTGTTTAAGCAAGATTTCATCGCCAACGACTTTCCCGCTTTCATCAAGTTGCCGCGAGATGACTTCGCCTTGGAAAACGTGGACTTCAGATTCTCCTGCTTCGCCGACCGAGAAACCAAACCGAGTTCCCAGGTCGATGACTTCGGTCGACGGGCCACGAATGGTGAACCCCGCGGCACGCGGTGGCACTTCTGCCGACACGCTGCCGTAGGCCAAGCGGCAAAGCATGGAGCTTTCGACTTGCAGTCGGCAAGGGCCGCGAAGCACCACTTCGGCCCCGTTCTCAAAAAACAATTGGGCCAAACCAGACTTTAATTCCAGCACCGTACCAGGGGCAACATCCTGGCCAACTCGTAGATGCGTGGCGCTTGTGCCCCACTCGCATTGAGCGAGTCGTGCAAGAATAGCAGGCGAAGGGGCGGTGACTGCCTTAGCCCGACGTGTCGAGTTCTGTGCCGTTGTCTGGCGGCCCGTCGCCCGATCGCCCCAGAGTGTTGCAACATTCGATGCCGAATACGTTGCGACAGCGAATGCGATGCTGGCGGCAATCGCCCACCAAATTGTGGTTGTTCGTCGTTTGGAAGTTCGATGTTTTTCGTCGAGAGATGGAACTGTCGTTTCCGGCGGAGCTTCCCGAGGATCAAAAGCCAGTCCCTCGAAAACCGCGCACATATTAGCCACCCGCGCGGCCTCTCGCAGCTCGACCTCATTCACCAGCCAAGCCGCGATGGCTTTTTGATTTTCCTCACACTCTAGCGCCCAAATGGATAGCTGCTCGCGTCCGGCATCATCGAGCTTGCCGTCGAGATGGTCTTCGAGGAGATCAGAAATAGATTGCGGTAAATTCATCGGAGCGCTTTGCCCGTGCGTATTTCTACGCATCGTTCTAAAATCTTACGGACTCGGTGCAAGCTTCCCTTGATAGCAGCTACCGATTTATCGAGCGAATCAGCGATTTCCATCACGCTGAGGCCGCTCGCATATCTCATTTCCACCAACCGCCGCCGCGGCGGGTCGAGTTGGTGCAAACACTTGTGCAGCGCCTCGCGCCGCAAGTCGGCCGGTTCGTCGACGATCGACTCGAGGTGCCGACCAATGATGCCCAACAGGTGCTCATTGAAAACTAGCTTGTCTCGCTGATTTTTGCGGAAGTACATCAGCATGTGGTTGCGGGCGATTCCCAGTGCCCAAGCCACGAACGGTCGTTGCGGATCGTAAGTTCCGTAATTTTTGGCAACGCTCACGGCCACTTCCTGGAGTACATCTTCAGCGTCGTGGAACGAGCCGATACCGGCTAATAACTGCGCAAACACGGCAGCGCGTGCATGCTCCCAATCTGCGGCAAGTTGTCCGCGTTCCTGCGCCGCCTGCGCATCAGGGTCCGTGGGTGCGTTACTCATACTCATTCAATTGAGCATAGCGGCCAGGGGAGCTATCCCTCAATAGTGCGTGTCCAATCCCCCGCTTTAGCCGGGCAGTGGTTGCATGGCATCCAAGGTGGCCCTTCCTAATCAAAAATTAATTTGCCGGAAAAGTACACAGGTTCCGGAGAAAATCTAAAAAATTGGAATCTAGCCAACTTTAGGCGCAACTTTTAGCGGAACCGGGCAAAAGTATTCCTGAGAACGGCAATTCCCCGCTCAGTACACACTCACCTTGATTCGGGCCGACAGGCGGTCTGCAAGAGAGAATTTTTAGCTCGCACCCCGTCATGCGAGTCGGCCCTATCGTAGCGCTAAACTTCGTCTACGGAATGTCTTGCGACTTCAGATCGTAGAGCAGACACCCTAGCATGACCGGCATGGAGCCAATCCAGAGATGCAGGCAAATACGATTTACCCGGTATCGAGCAAGGCATCGCGTGCTTTCAATGAAAAGCATTCGGCGTTTTCTCGTGCATTTACGCTTGTAGAACTGCTGGTGGTGATCGCCATCATCGGCATTCTGGTCGCGTTATTGCTGCCTGCCATTCAAGCCGCCCGCGAAGCATCGCGCCGCTCCTCGTGCCAGAACAAAATCCGGCAGTTGGCGATTGCGGTGCAGAATTTTGAGTCGACGAAAAAGCACCTTCCGGCAGCGATTGATACGGCGGACCCTACGAAAACAGAAGCTAATTGGGGGCTATCACTCTACATCCAAATTCTGCCGTTCATCGAGGCGTCCGCAATTGCTGACTCTTTCGACCCTACGATTCAGCCGCGGCACCAGCTTGCCAAGTTTTTCTCGGTGCCGGAACCCACAATGCAATGTCCGAGCGACGAGGCAGTTCAAGTGACGTTTGCTCAAGGCTGGTCTGCTGTCAATCCGGCAACGGGTCTCGGGACTGGCGACACGGCCATGGACTACAAGGGCAACTACGGTATCAATTGGGGCACCGGACGGTACCTCCAAAGTTTTCCGGTTTGGGATTTTGTTACCCAATCAAACCGGCCGGGCTTACCAGGGCCCTTCGAGAACCCGGATGTTGTCGGCTCAGGAGTGAATGCGAGAGAGATTCCGAAACGGATCAAGATTAAGCAGATTACTGACGGCACGTCGAAGACTCTATGTTTTCTAGAGATGCGTCAGGCACCAACCGGAACGCAGACGGAGGGGGTGGATGGGATCGACCGACGTGCGCGGCTTTGGATTCCAGCCTCGGCAACATTTCAGATCTCGACTCTGCTCCTACCCAACAGCACGAGGTGTTCGACTGGCGGGAATACCGTTAACGATAGATTGGGCTGCGGACCAGACCAAGGCTTTTGTCTTGAACTCGACCCGACCGTGCCGTGTAACGTAGGAGCTCGCAGCCAGAACGCCCAGCAATATACTCTCGCGGCCCGCAGTCGACATTCCGGTGGCGTGAACGTGGCCTTGTGCGATGCGTCGGTGCGGTTTGTGGTGGATGATGTCTCGCTACCCGTTTGGCGAGCTCTCGGGAGCCGTGCTGGAGATGAAATTCTCGGAAGTGATTTTTAAGCTTTAAGCCCCCCCTGGAACAAGAAACTCCCCTGGATCAATTGCTGGCCTACATAGAACACGCATGTCGGCCGATCGAGAGTAAACGACATTGAAGATTTTGAACTGGAGTGAAAGAAAACTATGAGTCGACACACAAGACTGGCCTGGGTCGTGGCAATCAGCATGTTGGTTTCACCCCAGCTTCAAGCGGCAGACTTATCCTGGCAGGGCGGGGCAGGCACCTTGCTCGATGCCAACTACTTCGATGGTACGACCATGGGGCTTAGTCCAACATCCAGTGATGTTGTTAACTTTGGTAATGGCGGAACGGCGACGTTCTCAGGGTTTGCTGCTTTAGGCAGACTCCGAGTCGGTCACAATCAAGCACCGACTGGATCAGGTTTAAACGGCCAGGGCACCGTCACCCTTAACGGCTTTGCATCGCTTGAATTGATTTCTGGTGCTTCTGGCGTTAATAACGGGGGGCTTCAGGTAGGCCAAACCCAAAGTGGCGTGTTGAACATCACCGATGGCTCTACCTTAACTGTCAACCGTCTGGTCGAGATCGGAATCGGCAATAACGCTGATCGATCTGGAACGTTGAATGTAAACTCGGGCGGATGGTTGTTGGTTTCAGACGGAAACCTCGTGCTAGGAACCGCGACCAGTGCAAACAACAGCGGCCTGCAAGGCATCGTGAATATCTCAGACAGCAGTTCCCGCATCGATGTCCTGGGTGCTGGCACAGACATTGTTCTCGCGCCGCGCTTGGCGACCGCCACGTTTACTCAAACCGATGGCACGGTTCAGGTGATCGATTCTATCGAAGTGAGCCCTGCCAGTGGTAGAAGCACCAATACAAGTTTCAATATCTCAGGGGGAACATTCACGACCAACAACGGAAACTTTTTCGTCGGACGCGGCGCTGCCGTGAACCCAACCGTGGACATCTCTGGTACCGCCACCGTGAACGTAGGTAACCGCTATCTCATGGGCGGCACTAGCAACGTGGTGGTCGACGATGTAACGCAATACGCGACTGGTATCACGACCAATCACTCCGGCGGAACTTTGAATGTTAATCTGGACATTCGCGTGGCCGACGTATCAGGCTCCGATACCATGGACTCGACCTATATCTTGAGCGGTACTGGCGTCATCAACACGAATGTTGCTGGCGCTACAGAAGGTACCAGTACGGTAATAGGCCGACAGGGTATCGGTCGCTTCATCCAGACTGGCGGCACCGCGAATTTCAACAGCCCGTTGGTGGTGGGTAACCGCGAAACTGCAACCGCATCCGCGGCGAACGGCTTGTACAAGATCAGTGCTGGCGACTTGAATGTCACGGCCCAACTCCCAAGCTTTGTGCATGCGTTGAGCATTGCTCCCAATGGCACAGGTGAGTTCCGCGTTGTGGGCGACGATGCCTCGATCAACGTCTTTGGCGACTTCGCCATCAGCAGTACAGAAAATGGGACCGGTACGCTTGCGTTCGAGTTGGAAGCGGGCAATTTGCTGTCGCAGATTAACGTGAACGGCGCGGCAACGCTTGGTGCCGGCTCGATTGTTCGCCTCGATGCCACGAATGCTTCCCCCACCGCCAGCAGCTACGACTTGCTCACTGCCACAAGCATCACCGACAGCGGCCTTTTGTTCTCAGGCCCATCTGGCTGGGGCGTTGAAATCGTCTCTGGCGGCTTAGGCCAAATCCTGCGGGCTGTAGAGGGCATCGGGCCCGTGCTCCAAGGCGACTACAACGAAGACGGCATCGTGAACGCCGCCGACTACGTAATTTGGCGTAAAACGAATATCAACGGTGCCCAAGGCTATACCGATTGGAGAACCCACTTCGGTGAAGGCTTGGCGATGACTGGCGGCGGCAGTGGCACCGTGCCTGAACCGGCTGCAGCTGCCTTGGTGTTGTTTGCAGCGGTTGCTCTGGCAGGCTGCCGACGACGCGTGGTTGTCGGTTGAGGTTTGGTCTCGCAATTTTCTTTCGACGTTTCATCTTGTGGGAGGAGTTCTAATGAAGATGTTTGGTAGATGGTTGCCGGCGCTATTGGCGCTTGCGCTGACCGTAGGCGTGGCACAGTATGCCACGGCCGGGTCAATTTATGTGGTGAGCGCCAGCGGCTCAAATGGCCTGATTTATAAATATGACAACATGGCCGAGTTGATGGTACAAACGCCAAGTAATATTACGGGCGTTCTTGTTGCAACTGTTGCCGGCTATCAGAACGATCAGGCAGTTACGATGGACTTTAGCACGGGCTTCATTTATCGAATTGCCAATGGCGGAAATGTGTTCCGATTTAACAGTATTGAGGATTGGCTTGCCGGTAGCCCTTCAACCAATGTTTCTATCGGCTCGCAACCGTTCAGCAATACCAACATGAATCGAGTGAACGATGCGTCTTACGACGGTGCCACGGGTGGGTTCTACGCCGTGGGGGCCTCGGCAAATACAGATACTCCCGGAGATATCCTGCTTTACAACACGCTCGATAACTTTCGAGCGGCTGCGCACAATTTCAACTACGAGACGACCTATGGTGCAAATCGCGTAGTGTTTTGGAACTCTGAGTCGGTTTCAGGCACGACTGTCGGAAACATAAATTTTCCGTCCAAGAGCATCGATGCCACTTATTTTCAAATATCCGGAGGGGGACGATTAGAGGGATTTGAAAGCATAGCCGACTATGCCGCGTCAGCGATCAATCGCATTGACCTTGGCCCTGAGGGTGCCTTCGGTGGGACTAACACCACTGGTTTTAATGCAATCGTCGCCTTCGCCGTGCCGTCCCCGCCGGTCCCCGAACCGACCAGCCTGATGCTGTGCTGTGCCACGATGTTCGGACTGTTTGCGGTTCGTCGGCGATAAACAATCAAAAAAGCCGTGGAGTACACGCCCCGGCTGCCGGACGGCCGGGGCGTTTGTGCAAGGCAATGAGTGCTACACGAGAACAATACGGGCAGAGAGAGTGGGCAATCGGCGTCAATGATCGGTCGATTTATTTTCCATACTGCGATTGCGAGATCCCTTGCACAGCACACGATGATGGTTCTGCTTGGCGTGGTTTTTAACTGCGCGCCCATCGTGGGGCAACAACCCAACATCGTCATCATCAATCTCGACGACATGGGCTGGGGCGATTTCGGTGCCTACGGCAGTCAATATTCCCAAACGCCGAATATCAATGAACTCGCAGCCCAGGGCACGCGGTTCACTCAATTTTATTCTGGCGCGCCCATCTGCTCTCCGTCGCGAGCTGCACTGTTCACTGGCCAGTACGCGGCCAGATCGAACATCAACTCGTTCATCAACAACTCGACTGATAATTACAACCGCGATGTCGCCGACAGCCTGAGCCTCGACGCACCTTCCATCGCGCAAACTTTTCACGACGCCGGCTATACGACAGGCCACTTCGGCAAGTGGCACTTGGGAGGCGGTCGCGATGTTGGCTACCAGGTGAATCCCACCGCGGGTACGACCGTCGGCGTCCCGCGGGTCGTGGAATACGGCTACGACTCGGTTTGGACCCAAATGGAAGGGCTCGGCAACCGGATCATCAACGTGGTCGATTATGGCGGTAATGAAAATGGCACAACCACTCGGCCAAGTGCCTACATGAATGGGCTCAACCAAGCCAGCGACGCTCGCGGCACCGGTGGCGGGCTCGATCAAATCGTTTATCTCGAGCGCGAATTCAACGTGAATTTCATGGTGAATCGAGCGATCGATTTCATCGATCAATCAACGGCCACGAACCCCAATCAACCATTCTTCATGAATGTATGGCTTGACGAAACCCACACGCCTCACGATCCGCCCGCGGCACTGCGGGCCAAATACAACGCGCTCTATCCGAGCCTTCCGCAAGAATCTCGCGATTATCTGGCGGTGCTGGAGCATACCGACTCGCAAATTGGCCGGCTCGTTGATTACATCGATCAAATGGGGCTAGGCAGCAACACGCTCATCCTCGTTACTTCCGACAACGGCGCAACCGGCGTGAATGCGAATAACATCGACTCGACTGGCCCGTTTCGCGGAACAAAAGGCGATTTATTCGAAGGCGGCATTCGCCAGCCGCTCATTGCCCGTTGGACTGGCAATGTCGCTGTGAACCGAGTCGATACCGAGACAGTTCTCTCAACCATCGACCTGTTCCCCACGCTGACTCATATCGCCGGGGTAACGAATCCGGTGGGCGTCGAGTTCGATGGCCAAAACATGACCCAAGCGTTGCTCGGCAACGAGTCGCAAGTTCGCACGAAGTCGTTGTTCTGGAATATGAACCGTGGCCAGGGCGGAAACCATGCCAACCCGAACGCCTCGGGCGCGGGGGCGAACGGCCAGGAAGTAGTCGCCCTTCGTAGCGGCAATTGGAAACTGCTTTTGAACGCGGCCGGCAGCGCTCCCGAGCTTTACAACGTGGCTACCGACCTGGGCGAAACAAATAACCTTGCTCTGCAGCAGCCAGCCATTGTTCAGCAGATGGCAAGCGAAGCGCTCGCCATTCGTTACTCCACCCCCTCGCGCATTTTGCCCGATTCCTCCACGCCGATCGTGCGGCTCGTTGGCGAAAGCCTTGCCAGCCTGGGCAACGCCGCGGCCGTGACGAGTTGGTCTGACCAGGCCACAGGCGACACGTTCAACGGCACCGTCACTCAGTCTACCGCCGCGAATCGCCCTCGCGTATTGACCAACGCGCTCAACGGCCAAGCGGTCGTCGAGTTCGATGGCAACGACTATCTGCAATCGTCGCTCTCGAATTCTCTGCCAAACCCAAGTCAAGGCATCACGGTCATGGCTGTCACCACGGCCGATGGCACCGGCGACACGGCCCAGCGTCTTGCTCAAATCGGCCACAACGGCGGTTTGGCCGGCCGGATTGTAGGCCTCGATGTATCCAGTTCGCCAACCAGCACGAGTAACGGTGGCGCTGGCTTCCGGTTCAACAACGGTGCCTCGCTCTACGACACGCCGATTGGCGACTCCGGTTTCCATATCGTCGTGTGGCAGGTGGCTGCCGGTGAATCCTATTCGAATGCTACGATGTACGTCGACGGCACCGTGGCCGCGAATACCTTCACAGGCTCTAGTAACAACGCTTCGGGCAGTGTGAACTTCTCGGGCAACGACCTCCAACTACTCCTTGGCGTTGGCCGCAATGCGAACGGCACGATTGCCACAGGCGATTACTTCACTGGCCAAATCGCCGAGTTCCTCATGTTCAATGAGCAACTCACGGTCGGTCAAATCAATCTAGTCGCCAGCTACCTGAGCAATACTTACGACTTGCCGTTCGCCTACGAAACGAACCTTCAACTTTTCAAAGTCGAAGGATTGTCTTGGGTTGGCGGAACAGCCAACTTCGATTCAGCGTTCAACGCGGGCGATGGAAACGGCGGTGCCCTGGGCTCCAACACCGATCCATTCGCGGGCGGCAACCAGAATTTATTCATCGGGCATGGCGGCTTCGCCCAATTCACAAACGCAACCAATACCATGGCAGGCTCTCGCCTGAATTCACTCCGAGTAGGAACCGCGCGCTCGGGCTTCATCGTTACAGGTACAGAAGGCAGCGGCACGCTCACAGCCACAGGCTCCAAAAGCCTCACCATTGGCAGTGGATCGGCACCCGTCGGCGGTGCCGAAACGGGCGACCTCATCATCGGCGAGGCTGGCTACACGGGTACCGTAAATTGGGGCAGCACGGGCACACTGAAAGTCGAGGGGCGTCTTCGCATCGGGGAAGGGGGCACGGGCATTCTCAACCAAGATGATGGCATCATCACCGCCGGCGATGTCGCTGGCTCTCAGAAGTTCATCGCCATCGGCAATGGTACCGATAGCAACGGTACTTACAATTTGAACAACGGCCGATTCTTGCCCGGTGGTGGAACCAGCGGCTCGCAACTCCGTCAGGTTCGCATCGGCGTTAGTTCTGCCTCCGGCACGATGAGCGTGGGGGACGGCATTGGTGCTGCCAGTTCCGCAAGTGTCGAAACCCGTGACGACTTCTATGTCGGCTACAATGGCGGCAACGGCCTGCTTACTATCAAAAACGACGGCCGAGTGCTTATCAATACGGATGATGGACCAGTTTCAATCGGCTTCAACGCCGGCAGTTATGGTCGAGTCGATCACCAAGGCGGCAGTTTCACCAGCGATGGCACGTTCACGATCGGCGAAAACAACGGCGCAACAGGCATCTATGAACTCTCCGGCGGCACGCTCAGCACGGCAGCCGATGGCGCGGGCGCTTTCCGCGTTGGCCGAAACGGCGGTAAAGGCACGCTACGAATCAGCGGCACCGGCTCATTCGTTCACGCTGGCACGCTTACTTTAGCCGATGGCGGCACCGGCACCGAAGGGCTCATCGAACTCGTTGGCAGCACGGCCAGCGCCACAATCGGCCGACTCAACAATTTGGCAAGCGGTGCTTCGGAAACGATCCGCTGGGTGGCCGATGCCAACGGCATTACGCCGCTCGTTATCAATGCAACGGCTGGTGCCAATCGGGTGCAGTTGCAAGCCCCGGATGAAGTCACTGCAAACACCGGCACCAATGGCTCGGGCAACCTGATGGGCGACGGCACCGCTCTCTTGCTCGATCTTTCAGCGCTCGCCGGCGACCATACATTAACGCTCATCGATAATCAAACTCCCCAATCGATCGTAGGCTTCTTCGAGCTGGGCGACACGGGAAACCTCTTCGAAGAAGGCGAAACCATTCTCGGCACCGGCTTCAATGGCACGGTGACGATTTCTTACCTCGGCGGCACCGGCAACGATGTTACGCTCAGCTTGGTCGCGGCAACGTCCATCACCGGAGACCATAATGGGGACGGATTCGTCGACGCTGCCGACTACGTGCTCTGGCGAAAAACGGGCGGCAATGCCCAAGGCTATGCCGATTGGCGAACCAATTTCGGAACCACGGCCGGAAACGGCAGCAGCACGCAAGTCCCTGAGCCAGCAGCTTGGGGCATGGTCGTGTTGGCAGTCGCTGGCCTGGCGGCACGCCGCTCATCGTTCGGCGGATCGAATCGTTGATTAATTCAAGGCGGTGAAATGATGGGAAAACTCAAGTTGAACCTCCTGAGGGTCGCTACTCTTGCCCTGCTCGGCATCGGCGCGATCGGCACCGCAACGCAAGCCGGCGTAATCCTCAGCGAGATCATGTACGACCCGCAAGGTGCCGATACGAATCGCGAGTGGGTTGAAATCTTCAACAACGGCACCACTGCCGAGAATATCGGCGGTTGGCAATTCGGTAAGCCTGCCGTCAATCAGTGGGCCGCCGCGCTGCCGGTCGGCACGATCCTCAATCCCGGGCAAGCACTGGTTTTGACGCCCCACGCCGCCACATTCGATTCCGACTGGGGCAGCGGCATTAACCGCTTACAGGTCGGTGGCTTCCCCGACCTTCCTAATGAGCCAAACAACAATGCTGCCCATGCCACGCTTGCCATTCGAAATAACGCTGGCGTTATTCAAGATCAAATCACCTATCGCGACGGTTCCGGCTGGGCTACCACCAATGGCAACGACGGCAACAGCATTTACGTGTTACCGCAATATCTAACCGCTTCCGGCAACGACAACGGCGGCAACTGGCGTCCGGCATCTCAGGGCGTGTACGGGGCGGTTTGGCGCGGGGCCGGCGGCGCAAGCGAAAATCATGGCTCTCCCGGATTCGTTGCAACCACACCCCAAGCCCCATTCGCGCCTTCGCCCGATGCCGTGTGGTCGATGGTCGTGATTCCAGACACCCAGAATTACGTCGCACGCCCCAACGATTACCAGCGCCTCGTTGGTCAAACCAACTGGGTCAAAAACAATCAAGATGCTTTCAACATTCAAGTAGTGCTTCAAGAGGGCGATATCGTAAACCGCAACAGCGGCACGGCAGCGAACGGTGTCACCGCCGTCCAACAATGGCAAAACGCTCGCGACGCGTTCGCCGTTCTCAACGGCGTTGTGCCCTACATCATGTCCACGGGCAACCACGATTATGGCACCACGAACTCTCAAACTCGCGACACCAAGTTCAACACCTACTTCAAGGCGACCGATAATCCGCTCGTCAATCCAGCCACCGGCGGCATTCTCAAGGGCACAATGACTCCTGGCGAGCTGCAAAATGCCTACTTTGAATTCACGGCCCCCGATGGCCGCGACATGCTCATCTTCTCCCTCGAATTTTGGGCACGCAACAACGTCGTGAATTGGGCAAAAAGTGTCGCGCAGCAGGCAGAGTACAGCGATCACACTGCCGTTTTGCTCACCCATGCCTATTTGAATTCGGGCAACGGGTATTGGACCGCCGGAAGCAACGCCTACCCCATGGAGGGCGGCAACGACGGCCAGGATCTCTGGAATAAGCTCGTGAAGGTTGCCGGCAATTTTGAAATGACCTTCAGCGGCCACGTTGGCGGCGATGGCGTCGGTTACCGTAATAGTCAAAGCGACTCCGGCGACGCGGTTCACCAAATGCTGCTCAACTCGCAGTTCGAAACAAACGCCGGTAACGGTTGGATGCGAATTCTCGAATTTTTGGAAGACGGCGAAACGGTACGGGTACGCACTTATTCACCCCACTTCGGTCTACAGCGAACAGGCGGTGCCCACGATTATTACATCACTCTCTCGCACGTCGGCTCGCCACTCGTTTGGAATACCGCCTCCGCCTCTTTCACAGAAGGTTTCGCTCGCGGCAATGGCCAACTTGGCGTCGGTGCCGAAAGCGTCAGCCCCTGGGGCGCAAGTGGCAAAGAAAAACTCATCGTTGCCAACGGCGGTAACGCCACAGTCAGCGGAAGTGCAAACCGAACCATCGCATCGATTCAAGTTGGAAGCGATCAGGCAAATGCGATCATTGCCGGACGAAATGGTAACGGAACGGTTACCGTTTCAGGCTCCACCAATCTAACGGTTAGCAGCACGACCGGCACAGGCGACTTAACCGTGGGCGAAGGCGGTTTCACAGGCACCATGAATTGGAACAGCTCGGGCACGCTGATCGCTCAAGGCAGGTTCCGCGTGGGGCAAGGCGGTAACGGCGAGTTCAACCAAAATAGTGGCGTCGTTGTTGCCGGTAACACGGCCGGTGCTCTCAAATTCATCGCCATTGGCGCAGGTGCTGGTTCTCTGGGAACCTACAACCTGAATGCCGGTTTCTTTCGTCCAAGCGGGGGCTTTGCGGGCACCGAGTTCCGCCAAACGGCTGTCGGAGACGCCGGTGCAATGGGAGCGTTGAATGTAGGCGACGGCATTGGCGACGCCAACTCTGCCGCCTTCGAGTCCAACGACGATCTCTTCGTCGGTCGCGCCGGCGGGATGGGGCTTTTGCAGGTTCGCTCCGATGGCCGAGTCGAACTACGCACTAGTTCAAACCCCGCTGCATTTCTCGTGGGGCAAAGCAGTGTCGGCATTGTGGTCCAAACCGGCGGCCTCGTGAAAACCGATAACCTCGTTCGCATTGGCTCAGGCAGCGGAAGCAACGGCGTTTACACCATCAGTGCCGGGCAGCTTCAAACCGGGGTAAACGGCAGCGGCACGTTCCAAATCGGCCACAGCGGAGCCACCGGCAAACTACGTGTCGAAGGCAACGGCCAAGTTTCGCACGGCGCTGAAATGTTCATCGGCGACGAAGCCCACCCCAGCAGCAACGGCATCTTGGAAATCATCGGCAGCTCGGCCCAAGTCGAAATCGGTCAATTGGCAAATTCGCTCGGCGTTAGCGAAACCATTTTTTGGCAAGCCGATGCCGCCGGCATCGCGCCGCTTGTAATCACCGGTAATGGCCCTCTCGCGTCCAACCGCGTGCAGTTGCAGAATCCGAGCGAAGTGGCCGCAAACACCGGTTCCGGCTTCGATACTCAAGGCGACGGCATCGCCCTCGGCCTCGACCTCTCGGCAATCACCACCAGCATGAGCCTGTTGCTCATCGACAACCGAACCGCCGATGCCGTCACCGGCCTATTCGAGAACGCCGCCACCAACCAGCTTTACGGCGAAGGCGAGCAAATCCTCGGCACCGGCTTCAACGGCACCGTAACGATTTCCTACGTTGCCGGCACGGGGAACGATATAATGCTCAGTCTCATCGCTGCCGCACTGGCCGGCGATCATAACACCGATGGCATCGTCGACGCCGCCGATTTTGTTCTATGGAGAAAAACGAACGTCAACGGCATGCAAGGATACTTCGATTGGGTCCACAACTTCGGTAAAACTGCGGGCGATAGCGGCGGTGCCGGAAGTAACTCCAATGTTCCGGAACCTGCCGGGTTTGCTATGATCCTTTTCGCACTCACTCTTGGTGCCGCTACTCCCTTCCGACGGAAGCGAGGCTGATCTTGTTACGTAAGGCAGATTGTATGAAATGCTTCTTGCAACTGGTTGCAGCTTTAGTCACCGCGATCCCGTTCGCCATGGTGCCGGGGGCGCATGCGGCCGAAACCAAACCTCAACGTCCCAACGTGGTTGTCGTGTTCATCGACGACATGGGCTGGGCAGACCTCTCCTGCTTCGGAAACCAAGACGCTAAAACTCCCAATATCGATCGCCTTGCGGCTGAAGGAATTCGCTTCCAGCAGTTCTACGCCAACGCGCCGATTTGTTCGCCTTCGCGCGTGGCAATCTCCACCGGCCAATATCCGGCCCGCTGGCGAATCACCTCGTTCCTCAATAACCGCAAGTCCAACGAAGAACGCGGCATAGCCCAGTGGCTCGACCCAAAAGCCCCCATGCTGGCCCGCATTCTTCACGATGCCGGTTATGCCACGGGCCATTTCGGCAAATGGCACCTCGGCGGCCAACGCGATGTCGGCGAAGCGCCCATGATCCGCGAGTACGGCTTCGATGAATCCCTCACCAACTTCGAAGGCCTCGGCCCGCGCGTCTTGCCCAAGCTCGATTCCTACGATGGCACGCCTGCCAAGCACTATTCGCTCGGTTCCGACTCTTTAGCACAAGGCCCCATCAAATGGGAAAGTCGCGATAAAGTTACCGCATCGTTTGCCAATCGAGCCGTGGAGTTCATCGACAAATCCCAAACCAACGGCAGGCCTTTTTACATCAACCTTTGGCCAGACGACGTTCACTCCCCCTACTTTCCGCCCAAAGATCGCCGCGACGATACCTCGAAGCGGGGCTTGTATCTAAGCGTGCTTGAAACCATGGACGAACAACTGGCTCCCTTGTTCGATCGAATTTACAACGACGAAAAACTGCGCTCCAACACGATCATCCTCGTTTGCTCCGATAACGGGCCCGAAGAGGGGGCCGGCTCGGCCGGACCCTTCCGAGGCACCAAAGGCTTGCTCTACGAAGGCGGGGTCCGTTCTCCGCTCGTCGTGTGGGCACCCGGCCTCATGAATCAAGAAAAGGTCGGCACTATCAACAACGAGTCAGTTTTTTCCGCCATCGATCTCGTGCCCTCGCTACTCGAAATTACTAAAACCACTCCGCCCAGCGATATCAAGTTCGATGGCGAGCAGTTAGCCGACGTGCTGCTTGGAAACTCTACAGAGTCCCGCCACGCTCCACTGCTTTTCCGTCGCCCACCCGATCGACCAAGCCATGCTATCGAAGGCAACCTTCCCGATTTGGCAATTCGTTCCGGCAAATGGAAACTTCTCTGCGAGTACGATGGCTCGAAGCCCGAACTCTACAACCTCGAAACCGATCCCGGTGAAACAAGGAATGTTAGCAAGAGGTATCCGAAAGTGGCCAATCGGCTCACGAACAAAGTCGTGAAGTGGCATGAGTCGCTACCGGCAGATTCCGGTGCAAAATTCGTGGCCTCCGGCAAAGGCGGCAAACGCGGCCGCGCTCTTCGCGCTGCCAACTAGTGTTCAGTCAGTCTTGAATTGATGGGTGGCATGCTTTCACGCGGTAGCGGGTAAGCATGCCTACGCCCAGAAGGCGAAGGCATGCCACCCAGCAAATGACCATGGACAGAACACTAGTGCATCGTTTGACTTTGCCTTTTAGCGACGGCCACGCCGCTGCGACCAGAGCACGGCCTATCAGCCCATAAACCTAAAAATGCCCGGGCCAACGCCCAAACCAGAACGTTTTCAAGTTCGTCTCCCAATACTTATCTTAACTTGGGTAACTGGTGTAACTCCCCAGTTCTTTCCACCCAAACACCCCTTCTGCCCGCCCCGCCTGTCCCGCTGGCAAGCCATTGCCCTATCGTAAATAATCACAAGCAAACTATCCCTTCATCCCTCGCTCCTCACCCCTCCCCCCATGCCCCACTACGACGTCATCGTGCTCGGTACCGGCGGCGTCGGCGCGGCGGCTCTGTTCCATCTAGCACGCCGCGGTGTTCGTGTCCTGGGGCTCGATCGCTTCCCGCCCGGCCACGATCGAGGCAGCTCGCACGGCCAGTCACGCATCATCCGACTGGCCTATTTCGAGCACCCCAGCTACGTGCCATTACTGCGTCGCGCTTACGAATTGTGGAACGAACTCGAAAACCTTTCAGGCCAAAAGCTCTACCACGAAACGGGCCTGCTCATGGCCGGATTCGAACACGGCGAAGTCATCCCCGGCGTGCTGCGCTCCGCCAGCGAACATTCGATTCCCATCGAAAAGCTTTCGGCCACCGAATCACGTCGCCGCTTTCCCGCTCATCTCGTGCCCGAGGGCCAAGCCGCCGTCTTCGAGCCCCGCGCCGGCTTTCTCCGCGTCGAGCCGTGTGTCGAAGCGCACGCCAACCTCTCAGTTCAGGCCGGTGCCGAACTACGCACAAACGTCACCATCCACGATTGGAAAACCGTCGGAAGCTTAGTCACGGTTACTACCAGCGAAGGCAATTTTACGGCCGATCGCCTGGTCATCGCCGCCGGTGCCTGGGCTACCGACTTGCTCAAGCTGCCGCAACTTTCCCTGCAAGTACTTCGCAAACCCGTGTTCTGGTATCGCACCAAAGGCGATGCTTATCGTCTCCGGAACAACGCGCCTTGCTTCCTGTTTGAAGCGGCCGACGGCATTTACTACGGCTTCCCGCAACTCGAGGATGCCGGCGTAAAACTCGCCGAACACTCCGGCGGGCAACCTGTAGCCGACCCGCTCCAAGTTGATCGCACGCTTCACGATACCGATCGCGAACGTATCGAGCGCTACATCGCCGCTTATCTTCCCCAACTAACCCGCGATTGCACGCGTCACAGCGTGTGTCTGTACACAATGTCGCCAGACGGCCACTTTATCGTCGGCCAACATCCGGCTGAACCACGTGTCTGCTTTACCGCAGGCCTCTCGGGCCACGGCTTCAAATTCACCTCCGTGCTCGGCGAAGTACTGGCCGATCTCGCGCTGAACGGCACGACGACTCAACCAATCGACTTCCTGTCCCCTGCCAGATTTCAATAACGGAATGCACCGCCATGACCAAGATCGTCGTCGTAGACGGCTACACGCTCAACCCGGGCGACAACTCATGGGATCCCATCGCCGAGCTGGGCGAACTTGTCGTCGTCGATCGCACTGCACCGCACGACCTCGTTCCGCTTGTCGCCGATGCCGATGTGATCGTCACCAACAAGTGCCCCATTACTGCCGAACAGCTTAAGCAGCTTCCGAATCTGAAACTCATCGCCGTCACGGCCACCGGTTACAACATCGTCGACGTGGCCGCCGCCCACAAGCAAAACATCTCCGTCGTCAATGTGCCCGAGTATGGCACGTGTACCGTGGCCCAATTCGCCTGGGCGTTGCTTCTTGAACTGTGCCACCACGTCGGCCGCCACGCACAAAGCGTTGCGGACGGCCAGTGGGCCCGCTGCCCCGACTTCTGCTATTGGCTTACCCCGCAAATCGAGCTCGCCGGCAAAAAGTTGGGCCTCGTCGGATACGGACGCATTGCCCAACAGGTCGGCCGAATCGGCGAAGCCTTCGGAATGACAATCCTCGCCAGCGGTCGCCCCGGCAGTTCGCCCCCTGCTGATGCTCGCGCCGAGTGGCGCGCCACCGAACAACTTTTTGCCGAAGCCGACGTTGTCAGCCTGCATTGCCCCCTCACACCGCAAACCGAAAAGCTCGTGAATCGCAATTTGCTCGCACGCATGAAGCACAACGCCTTGCTAATCAACACGTCTCGCGGCGGCCTCGTCAACGAGCACGATCTCGCCGAGGCGCTCCGCGGCAACACCATCGCCGGTGCAGCGGTCGATGTCGTATCCCAAGAACCGATCCACCCCGACAACCCGTTACTATCCGCCCCGAACTGCCTCATCACACCCCACATGGCTTGGTGCAGTCTCGAAGCCCGACGCCGCCTCATGCAAACAACAGCCCAAAACATCGCCGCCTTCCTAACAGGCCACCCTCGAAACGTTGTGAATTAACCAAGTCCCCACAGCGCACCCTACGCCCCCGCTTCTCGCTCCCCCCACACAACGACGGACTGGTTCGCTTCAGCGACCAGTCTCCCCCGCGCACACTCCCCAGCCGCTTCCGCCCCTGTCAACCACCAATTTCCGGCCACCCAAAACCTCGCAACAAGTTTGTAGAAAACGGCCACCCACTATGTTACGCTCAAACAACTCATGAACATCCGTCCCCCCACACCCCGCTTGCGGCTTAGCGCCCACTCCGCAACTCACCACCACTCGCCACATGTTCCCACATAATTCCGGCCCTCAACTCTCCGCCCTCAGCCCAATGATAAAAACACGCTCCGAGGACGCTCGATGCCAAAACAAAATCTTTAGCGGCGGCGGCAACGCCGTCCAACCAGCGAACGGCATCACAGAACGGTAAACCTAAAAAACGCACTAGCCAAGGCATTTATACCCCACCATACGTTTATTTTTCCGCCAATCGCCTGCTCGCTAAAATGACATTACTTCCATAAAAAAGTCACAGCCGCTTAACTCAAACCATGTCGATAACCACGGAATCGCCCCAGACCAACTCTGCAGCCGCTGCGCCTTTCCGGCCCGGTACGCTCGAGTTGCTTGCCCCCGCCGGCGATCGAACTTGCATCACGGCAGCCGTGGAAAACGGTGCGAGCGCGGTCTACTTCGGCCTCGAATCCGGCTTCAACGCCCGTGCCCGTGCGACAAATTTGCATCTCGACTCGCTTCCCGAGATCATGGCCTACTTGCACGAGCGCGGCGTGCGTGGCTATGTCACTCTGAACACGCTCGTTTTTCCCGCCGAACTGCGTACCGTCGAGCGGCACGTCGTCGCGCTCACCGAAGCCGGCGTCGACGCGGTGCTGGTGCAGGATCTGGGCCTCGCGCGCATGCTGCGAGTCATCAGCCCCGATCTGGCCGTCCATGCGTCCACGCAAATGACGCTTACCAGTGCCGAGTGCATCAACGTGGTGCGGGAACTTGGAATCGAGCGCGTGGTTCTTGCCCGGGAACTGTCGATCGACGAAATCCGCGCAATTCGCTCTCAAACCACGGTCGAACTCGAGGCCTTCGTCCACGGGGCCCTCTGCGTCGCTTACTCGGGCCAATGTTTGACGAGCGAATCACTCGGAGGTCGCAGCGCCAATCGAGGCCAATGCGCCCAGGCCTGTCGATTACCTTACGACCTAATTTGCGACGGAGAGGATATCGATCTCGGCGATGTCAAATACCTGCTCAGTCCGCAAGACCTTGCCGCCTTCGAGTTAGTGCCCGAACTCGCCGCGGCCGGTGTCTGTAGTTTCAAAATCGAAGGCCGACTCAAGACCCCCGAGTACGTGGCGAATATCACCCGCCAGTATCGCCGTGCAATCGATGCCTACATGGCCGGCGAGCGAGCTCGCTACACCGACGACGAGGTAACCGAAATGGAACTTTCGTTCTCGCGTGGCTTTTCACCCGGCTGGCTCGGCGGGTGCGACCACAAAATGCTCGTGCCGGGCCTTAGCTCCGCCAAACGCGGAGTCTTGGTCGGCGAAGTAAAGGCCGTTCGTGGTCAACGGGTGATCGTGGCGGCCCGGCGACCAATTGCCCCAGGCGATGGCGTCGTTTTCTCCGG
>CAZTWS010000057.1:26624-30065 GCA_964618225.1 uncultured Planctomycetaceae bacterium | reverse complement strand
CTTTATTGAGAACTGCGCGGTTATTGAACTCGATGTAAGCTGTCGGCTATCAGCTATTGGCCAGAAGGAGCATAGGACCAATCGCTGTGCAGTCTTCAATAACACCCGGCGATGTGTTTTTGGTGGGTAGAACGGTGCTCTCCGCCGGTCATTGACCGGCGGCTAAATGGGGGGGCCGCATACGTGGGTGCGGAAGCACCTACGCTACGTGCTGTTATGCCGTTAGATGGTAGGACGGCGTGGCCGCCGCCGCTAAGGTGCCTTTTTGAAAAGGGTTAACGGCGTTGGCATCCTAGAGCACGGCGGCGCGAAGCAACTCTGGAAGCTTCGGAAGGCTGCGGGCCTTCTCGGCAATTCGCGGATGCACGAAAATTCGCACGCGTTTTACGTAGTTGTCGAACTGCTCGCGCGCCAGTGTGCGTACCACCGGTGAAATGTCGCCAAGCTTTCGATAGCAGTTCTGCTTGGTAAAATGCACGTCAATTTTGAAGTCGACCTCGAGTTCCGCCGGCGGAGCATCGACAAGAACCTCGTGCGACTGAACTTGTTCGCCAAGCGCTGTGGAGAGACTTCCCGCGATGTCGTTCGCCACATTGCATAAATTGGGAAAAGGGCGGCGTGCCATGTGGCCATAAATTTCAGGTTCTTCGAAGTAGCTGTATTGCGCTAACCGTTTGTACAACTTGCGCCGTTCGCCAAACAGGCCGTCCATCAGGTCATTGGCCGGTGTTCCTTGCGAGGCGGCCAGCAATTGCTCGATCATTGGCTTTTCGGTGAGCTTGAACAACTCGGCAATATCCAGTGATTCGTGTACTAGAAAAAAGCCACGCTGGAACATGGCCGTCGCCGCTCGCACCGCGTGATGCCAATACACTTCGCTGAACATCACGTAGCGGGCAAATACCATCATCTCGGCCGCCGTTTTTCCTTTGTCGCTGATTGCCAGCGCGTCGCCCGGTTCGTTCAGGCATAAGCTGCCTACCAACCGGCGGCGATCGAAATGTTGCCCATACGGCACGCCGGCGTGCAGGCTGTCGCGTTCGAGGTAGTCGATCTTGTCCACGTCGATTGGCCCGGAAAGCATGCTCCGCAAAATACGATGAGCCGGCGTCGTCACATCGCCAGCCACCAAGTTTGCCACCGCATTCGGATCGACCTTCCATTCACTCCGTAGCACTGCGGCCACTTCGCCCAAAGCAATCGAACGCCGTCCTTGTTTTTCGTGCCCCACGATCCGTGGCAACTGCATGTCTTCGATCGGATGACCGAAAGGCCAATGGCCAATGTCGTGCAGTAGCGCAGCCGCTAAAAAGGTTTCGGCGTCGTTGGAAGAAACGAGCGAGGTAAACCGCTCGTCGCTGCCAAGCCGGTCGAGGTATTCGATCGCGGCCAGAAACACGCCCAGCGAATGCTCGTAACGCGTATGATTTGCCGCCGGATAAACCAGGCTCACGAGCCCTAACTGGCTAATATGCGCAAGCCGACGAAAAGCGGCCGTATCGATGAGCTGCCGCACGCGGTTCGTCAGCGGCACATCCACCCCTGGCGGAATACGTAGCAAGCCGCTCGATCCGCGCCATCGTCCGACCTCGGGAATATCGTGAATCGAACTCACGCGCGTTGTCCAATCGACAGTTGCAGGAGGCGTCTCCGACACCGATTATGTGTACCGCTTGAAAGCGCTATCGGCGTTGGAGACGTCTCCTACGGCATGTTTCCAATAAAGCAAAACCGTTGCTATGAAAAGCTGCCGAGCCCCGGGATGGCCGAAAGCCCGATAACAAGTCGCAGCACTACGGTCGTGGCAAAATACAAAGCGAAATGAAAGAACGCACTGCCCGGGTCCAAATCAAACGATGCGTAGGCCGCCAGGGTGCCGCCCGCGAAGATCGGGACCAGCAGAACGACTATCTGGAATATCTGCAGCCCGTTGGCAAAGTCGTTGCCAAAGAACCGGTAGACCAAAAACATATAAACTCCCCACAACAGGGCATACACCAGTCCGCAAGCCAACGAGCGGAGGATCAGCGGCATTCCGTGGTATGCCTCGAGTTCGGCGTCGCGCAGGAACGTGTAACCGGCCCATGCCAGTGGCGGCCCCAGCACGATTGTTCCGGCGGCCAGGATCTCCGTGCTGATATTGCCTGTGCTTCGCAATACGAGTGCGATCAACAACACGACGAGCACCGCACCAATGACCGCGGTGAACACCAACGGCTGAAATTTGGTATCGGTGCGTTTGTAGGTTTTCAGGGCGTGCCGTCCGCCCGCTCCGACCGCACCAGCCTCGGAGTGGTCTGGCGCGTGGATTACCACCTCGTCTTCCTTCTTGGGAATCGTGATGATCGTTTTGCACTGCGGACACGGCCCCTTTTGGCCGGAAAATTTGTCGGCAACACTAAACCGTTTCAAGCAGCCAGGGCATGTAACATTAATCGGCATGGATTCTTAGATCGAAAGGCCAGCGGTGCAGGGCAGGGGGAGACGGTTTGGGTGTCTCAACTCGTAGAGCAAATTCACTCACAGGCCGAACCGCTAGAAGTCTTTGAGTTCGTCTTCGTTGATGGCGTGAAAGCCCTTGGTTCGTAAAGTGTCGATGGCGATTTCAATGTTATCCACCATCAGTGCAACCGCCGGTCGGCCGTTGGGTCGAATCAGCAGCGGATAGATTTGCGTAATGTTCACCTCGGCCGCGAGCAGGGCGGTGCAAATTTGCAGCATGGGCTGCTGCGAGTCGGGCAACTCGACGCCGATCAAATCCGATTCTACCAGCGCGAGCCCGGCACGCTCCAAAATCTCGCGGCCTGCTTCGGGATCGCTTAACAGGAACCGCACCAAGGCACACTCGGTGGAATCGGAAATCGTGAGTGCCACGATCCGTACATTACTGCCTTCGAACCGGCGGACCACATCCATCAATTGGCCGACGCGGTTCTCTAGAAAAACCGTAAACTGGCGGATCGATGGATAGTCGCGACCGCGCATGGTCGCAAAGTCCGTTCCCGCACCTTGGCCGACTCCTTCACCCGTGCTCATCGAGTAACCTTCTCGTTAAATCGTGCTGATACGCCGGGAGGACGAGGCATGCTGTCGCGCCCGCGGCAATCTCGTAAATATAAGCATTTAGGGCGATTTTGCAATGTACAGACCGACATTGGACCTTCGCGGCATTGGCATTAGGATGTATCGCTGCAACGCCCTGAAACCAGCTTGAAAACCGCTGGAGCTGGCCTTTAGCAGGCCGGCTTCTCGGCCGTGGTTCTTTACGCCTTCGTGCCTTGATGGTCCTAAACTTAGCTTTTGTTAACCACGGAGACACGGAGGACACGGAGAAGATGAGGGAGGAATTTTAGAACACTAATCTACGCTAATAATCGCTAATTGAGTACGGCAAGGGTCCCTATATAAACCTCTGAAGTTCGATTGACATTAGTGATAATT
>CAZTWS010000057.1:4021-26524 GCA_964618225.1 uncultured Planctomycetaceae bacterium | reverse complement strand
AGTGTGAATTAGTGTGAATTAGTGTGAATTAGTGTGAATTAGTGTGAATTAGTGTGAATTAGTGTTCAGAGAAAAAACTTCCGTAGCTATCCTCCGTGTCCTCTGTGTCTCCGTGGTTTACAAAAAAATCCGAACCTGAGCCGCCATGCTTCCCGATCACGAAATCGACATTCGCGTCCGCTACTACGAAACCGATGCTCAGGGCTACGTCCACCATGCCAACTATTTTCAGTACTTCGAGTTGGCCCGCGTCGAGCAGTTGTTGGCGCTCGGCTACGATTACGCACAGCTCGAACGCGAGGGAATCATCCTGGTGGTCAATAAGATCGCTTGCAAATACCACCGCCCGTGCCGTTTTGGCGATACGCTACGCCTTCAGATCCGTACCGTACGCGCCCGCGCGGCCCGCATCGATCACGAATACCGTTTATTACGAGGCAATGAACTACTGGCCGAGGCCGAAAGCACCCTGGCTTGCATCGATCGCAACGGCCATGTCCAGCGGCTTCCCGATTACTTGCTCGAAGCCGCACAGATAGGTTGACGTTTCGCGGTTAGTTTTCGCCGGCCCAGCGTACCATGGCAACG
Source organism: uncultured Planctomycetaceae bacterium (assembly GCA_964618225.1). Lineage (GTDB taxonomy): Bacteria > Planctomycetota > Planctomycetia > Pirellulales > Lacipirellulaceae > JABDGM01. The sequence continues at coordinate 25,936 of CAZTWS010000057.1, read as the reverse complement.
ACGAACCGTTGGCACTCTTTTGATCGTTCTGGATGAGGGCTGAAGCAAACGACTCGCCCTTGGCCGAGTTTGCCGCGGGCAATCGCCGTCGTGCCTTTCATGATTCCCACGGGCGCGTCGTTTTCGCGAATCTCCGAGGCGAACGTCGCCAGGCTCTCAAAATCAGGGATCTGGCTATTTTTCGCCGGAGCCAGCAAGGGGCCGTTCTCGTACGCGATTGGCACTTGGGTACGATCTGTATGGAGGGCCACTTGGCCGGATTTCGGCAATTCGAGAATGACTTCTCCCGTGCCGCGTGCCCAGTGTTCGTCGTCTACGACTTTCGCGTCTAACAGTTTCAATGCCCAAGGGTACTCCGCGGAGGCCAAATAAGCACCGGCGCAAATGCCCACGAAGCCCCCGCCATCTTTCACGAACTGGTGTACCCGGTCTCTACCTTCTTTCCCCAGAGCTTTTGCTTGCCCCGACCCGCTGCCGCCGGGGCAAATCAAAACGTCGTACCTTTCCAGCGCACCAGCTTGAATGTCTTTCCCGGAGATCTCATCGATCGCAAAGCTTTTTTCCTCATCGAAGCACTTTGCCACTTTCTGCGGTGCGCCTGCCGACACCCCCTCGCCTGATAAAATCGCGACTCGCACGATGTCTGGTTCCGCTGCTCGTGCTGGCAACCCGATCTCGAAACCGTAAGAAGCCATCGCTGCCGCGACAACAAGCGGAACTCTAATCCAAGCCGTCTTAAACAGCGTTCGCCACATTTCATAATTCCTATTCGCGTTGCGCATTCTTGGCCTGCCTCACGATCGCGTGTATTCTGATCTCGTCTTTTGGAAATGTCCACACGGAGCGGTTTATGAGTTCCAGCAAAGTTCTACTTCTGGCCGGCGATTTCGTTGAAGACTACGAAATCATGGTGCCGTTTCAGATACTTCTTACGCTCGGCCACACGGTGCATGCGGTGTGCCCCGATAAACAAGCTGGCGACGTTGTTGCCACGGCAATTCACGACTTCGAAGGACATCAAACTTATACCGAAAAGCCGGGCCATCTCTTTCGCTTGAACCATAGTTTCGCCGATGTCGATCCTGCCGACTACGATGCCTTGGTAGTCCCCGGCGGCCGGGCTCCCGAATATCTGCGTCTCGACGAGCGAGTGCTCGATTTGGTTCGCCACTTCGCCCAAGCCAACAAACCAATCGCGGCGATTTGTCACGGATTGCAGATTCTTACTGCCGCGGGTGTCGTTGGTGGGCGGCGCTGCCAGGCTTATCCGGCGGTCAGGCCGGAGCTTCTGCACGCCGGCGCAGAATGGGACGAGCCGGCCGAGGGCCTTAACAATGCGTGCGTCCACGGCAATTTGGTCACCGCCGCCGCGTGGCCAGCTCACCCTGCCTGGATGCGCGCTTTTTTGGACCTCTTGGGCAGTTAAAGTAGCGTCTATAATGACAAACCGACGTTTTGTTCGCTTCCCAGCAAGCCGGGCCGTCCTCGGCCCCGCCAGAGCGGAAATTCTTCCAACTCGCATTCAGAATTGAATTCGGCTGGAACTTCTCGCCCACCCCCTGGCCGCGCAACCCGCACAACCGAATAATTCGGAACCTCAAGAGTAGCAGGCACCCCCGTATGCCGTCCGCCTGTGCCGGTTTACGGGGTTTATCGCTGTTTACGGCATAGGAAGTGTGTCTGCTACTTTCGTCCTCCTGAAAAGCCAGCTCATTTCTTTGACCGTTTTTCGGTCGCTAACTAAGCTGAAATTTCGGGCCTTCCCTCTTAAGAGTTTACATCCTGTGGGTGAATGATGTTCGTACGCGTTCTTTTGGCCACGCTAGTCGTTTTCTGCTCTGTTGCATCCGTTTCGGCCCAGGTCGTTCGTTTTGAAACGACCATGGGCAATTTCGATATGGTGCTGAATCCAACTGGCAATGCGCGCCTCCAAGGGCATGTCGATAACTTCCTGCAATACGTCAATAACAACAGCTACAACACGAGTTGGATCAACCGCGCCGATACCGGCTTCGTGCTTCAAATGGGCGGCTTCCACGCGCACACCAAACGTCCTCCCGCCACCATCGAGAGCACGAGATCGGTGGATTCCTTCATTCCAGTGCTAGGTGAGCCCGCCGCCACGTTCACCGGCCTCTCGAATACCGTGGGCACCGTATCGCTCGCTCTGCCTGGTTTACCAACCGGCGGCACCAACCAAAACGGCGGTACAAGCAGCTTCTTCGTGAACCTCACGAGCAACACGTTTCTTGACGCCGACTTCACCGTGTTCGCCGCCATTTCTGACATGACGACGATCAACAACATCATGGCACTCGACACGCTCGACCGAACCATCGATCCTAACTTTGGTGCCGGTTCCGGCAACCTTGCGTTCAGCGATGTGCCCATCCAAGACGACGGCTACCAAGTATTCATCAAACGCGCATTCGTGATTAGCGACACGCTCTCGGTCGCCCGCGCGAATGCCGCCATCCAATCGGTCGTCTCAAATTCAATGGCCGCTGCACTCAGCGGCAGCGGTTCGAGCGTGGGCGCTTCGTCCTTCGGCTCGACGGCCGTGCCAGAACCCTCGAGCGCGGTGCTTGCCATGTGCTTTGCGACCTACGGTTCGCTGCTCACCCGCCGCCGACGCTAACCAGCAGCCGGAACCACTTATCGTGGCTTCGATTTGCCATCGGGTGGCTGGGGCAACGCCCCAGTTGACTCTCCCTGGGTGCGCTGTTCCAAGCCGGTCTATCGATCTGATTGCTTTCCATGAAAATAGCCGCCCCAGTTTGGAGCGGCTATTTGAATTCTTGCTCTTTCATAAAGCCTGAGATTCGTCAGCATTTGGCCAAAACGTCCAAGTTGAATTGACTTCGTGCCTCGTGGTTCACACCACTACGCCACTATTACGGCACAATCGGCAATGGCGGAGCCACCGGCAGGTCGTCGAACGCGGCGGCATTCGGGTTAGGAACAACGGTGCCGCTGTTTCTCAGGCCGTTGAACGTATCATCACGTTGGAACACATCGAAGTCGCCGAAGTTCTCGAACAACTGGAACTCCCCTGAGGTGCCGTTGGCGAAGTTGAAATCGTCGGACGTATCGCCACCCAGGTTGAGGCGGATGCGCGCTTGAGCCGAGTTGCTCGCCATCACGAAGTCTTCGCCAGCACCCGAGTTGTCGAACGTATTCGCCTGAATCGTAGCGTTTAGCAGGGCATTGCCCGCGATGTTGAAATCAGCCGCGGCGTCGCCACTTGTGTTGAAGAACGTGTTGCCATCAACCAAAATGTCCAAACTTTTACCCGTGGCACCCGATGTCGACACAGAAAGTGCTGACCCATCACCCGCAGTAAAGTCGTTGCCGTTGCGGATGGTTACGTCCGCATTCGAAGAGCCACTGATCGACAGGGCAAAGGCATCCACATCGCCCACGGTAATGTCGTTGTTATCCACGAGGAGGTTGAACGCACTCGAGCCTGTAACGCTCATAGTAACGTTCTCTTCCAAGTCGCTGTTGAGCAGTCGCATATTGAACGTCGTGCCATTGCTCGCAGCGATCACGTCGATGCCATCGCCTGTGGTTGCATCCAAGTTGAGGCCGTTAATCGTCACGTCCATGGTTGAAGTTGCCGTGTTCGTATGCCGTACATTGACGCCGTCTCCACCCGCCGCCACGATTCGGAGATTATTCAAGTCCACATTGGCCACGTTTTCGAGCACGATCGCGTCACCCGTGGTCGTCAAACTGCCGCCCGAATTCTGGCCGCCAGTCGTTTCGCCGATGGTTATTTGAGCACCTCTCACGTTACGTAGCACAATGCCGTTCGTAGCACCGTTGACGGTAACGCTTTCGAACAGAGCCTGCGATACGATATTCATACCGTCGATCGTAACACCAGTGCCCGTTCCCGTTGAAATCACGTTGTTGGTGCCAGAAACCGTCAGTTCGCCGCCGCCGGTTGCCGTAAAGGCATCGCCACTCGTGGTCGTCACGTCAACACCATTGATGTTCACCGACACCGTATCGGCATTGCCTGTGATTACGACACCATCGCCACTCGTCGTATTGATATCCAGGTTGTTGAACACCACGTCGGTCGAGCCCGTGTTGTTTCGCACGGTAACGGCGTCGTTCGTCGTGGTGTCGAAATCGTTGCTTCCCAGGAAGCTGATGACGCCGCCCGAGTTGGTTTCAACAAGCAGACCCTCGTTGTCGTCTTCGATCGAACTTGCGGTCGTAAACGTCACAGAGCCACCAGTTATGTTGCGGACGTGAACGCTACGCCCGGTCGTGTCGGTCGGATTGATCGTTGTCGAGTTGTTAATCGTGCCGGCGAAGACAACCGAACCCGATCCACCGTTAACCTCGAAGTTCGTCGATCCTAAGTCTTCCACGGTCGAGGCCGCATCGAAGTCGAACGACGCATTGCTGCCCGTAATCAGGACGCCGCGAGCCGCCGGATTCACGCTATTGCCATCGATATCCAGGTTGTTGGCATCCAAGCTGCCGTTATCCATGTCGTTGACGCTCAGGCCAACCGAGGTCGAATCCGTAATCGTCGTGTCGTTGATCGTCAAATTCAAAGCACCAGCGCTAGCGCCTCCACCGACAACCTCGACACCAATGTCGCCGCCATTGACTGCTAAATCGTTAAGATTGACGATCGAGTTCCCGGTCGTTGTCTTCTGAATTCGCACACCCGACGATGCACCGGTGGTGTTGATCTCGAGCGCACTAATCGTCACATCAGCGGAGTTGGTAATGACGACGGTATCAGCTCCGCCACCTTCAAGCGTACCACTCCCGCCCGCGCTCTCTAACACGCTGCCGAGAACTATTGGGCCGCCCGTGTTATTCACCAACTCGATTGCCGAATTGCTTCCGGCATTTGAAGTCCGGTTGATCTCCGATACTACTACGCCATTCGTGGCGGCAATCGTCATACCATTGATCAAAATCGCCTGGCCTTCCACCGCATCAATCGTGTTGGCCGTGTTGCTGTACCGCAACGTGCCGCCGCCCGTGGCCACCAGGCCATTCGCGGCTGCTGAGGCGTCGATGTCAACCTGGCCAAGGAACTCAACCGTAGCTCCCGTGTTGTTCGTCACCGTGATCGCGTTACCGCTATCAACCGTTACGTCGATCGTACCGGTGCCGAAGGTAATTGTACCGCCCGAGTTGTCGTTCACGAGAATGCCATCACCCGAGTCGATAATGTTCCCGTTGAAGTCGATATTCGCCGTGGTACCCACGTTTTGCACGGATACGCTGCGGCCAGTCGTGTTGGTTATCGGGCCGTTTACCGTAATCGTGCCGCCCAAGGCATCCGAACCGGCGTCCAAGCCGTTGATATCCACCGAAGTTCCGGTTACCCCGTCGAACACCACCGTGTTCGCGAAGGTCATGGTGCCATCCGAGTCGCCCAGGATTTGCAGGCCTGCACCGGCCGCATTGCCGCCCGTTAGCGAGCTGTTCGACGCCGTGAGCGTGCTATCGAAGTTGGTCAGCACGATGCCGCCCAGGCTGTTCGCGCCGCCATCGTAATTGAAGTTGTTGATTGTGACCGTACGACCGGCACCCGAATGGGTGTTGGCGATCGCGATGCTTCGTCCATGGTTGTTGGTCGAAGTAATTTGGTTGATAAAGATGACTTCTTGTAGCTGCGTGTTTGGCAGGTTGAGATTCGTTGAAGTGAACGCATCGATGTCGATGTCGTCGCCGCCGATGTTATCGAACACGACCGAGTCGATCGTTACGTTACCGCGTACAATGGTTTCAGTCACGTTGCCATCGTTGTCTACGTCATTCGTATCGACGATCGTGAGTGGTGTGAGATGAATGCCGTCTTCTACCGTGTTGCTGATCGATAGATTACGCAGCAGCGGGTTTCCCGAACCGGCGGCAGGCGAGGCAATTGCATTGTTCGTTAGGTTCTGGCCGTCGATCGTAAAGTTGTTCACTTCGTTGTTGTCGGCCAGCACGATCGCATCGCCGCCCGAGGCTGGGCCTAGCAACTGTGGCCGTGCCGCATTGAGCGCCCCGGGGAACGTCTCGGGAATCACGATTACACCTCGTTGTTGGGTAGCAACAAAGTGTTCGATGCCGTTGCCTTCACCGAGCAGACGTTGATTATCCTTAAGCAGAACTGAACCTTCTCCGTTGAAGACACTCAGCGCGTGGGCCAGAATGATGTCTCCATCGAGGCTACCGCCGCCGTTGATGTCTGTCAGGTTGCTGTACGGATTCTCGAAGGTACCGTTACCGCCGGCCGCCGCATCGCTATCGACGTGGACGATGCGCAACGCACTGCCGTCAGGATTCGTGAGCGGATTGCCTCCGGTAATCGTACTTTGCGACAACGCTACGTAATCGTTACGCATAACCGGTTCGCGGAACCGATCGGGTACCCCACAAGCCGGTTGGAAGTCGGTACGCGTGCGGCCAACGAACCAAGTGACCGAGAACGTGGCATTGGTCTTGAAAATTTCGTCGTCGCTCACGGCCAGTTGCAGCAACAGGTCGGGGTAGGCATAACCGCGCACACCGATCCGGTAACCTAACGCATCGTCATCGTCGTTACCCACGTAGTACGGACCGGCAAATGCCCAAGCGTCGCGGCCAGCTCCCAGTCGGCGAGCTGCCTCGATTTCGGCAACCGCATACGAAGTATTCAACACAGATTGGGTGAGCTCGGAAATCGAATTGCCTTGAAAGCCTATGATGCCTGTCGAAACGAATTCGCCCGATTGATTCTGCGGGCCCAACGGCAAATAACCGTTACCACGCAAGTCCCACATTTCACCCAACGATTCGAGCGACAGGCCAATCTGCGGGAAGAAGTTGCCTTCATCGGTACTGGTACCGTCTGTCCACAAGCTCACGCCTGCCATTCGACCCATATTGTTTAACGCTGATGATTGCAACCAGCGGTAACCCACGCCGAGGTTGTAACCAACACCTTGCAGTTCGTTAAGCGTTACCTGCCCGTCGAAGAACGCTGCCGAGCCATCGAACTCCCACATCTGCATCGTGCCGATATCGAAGTTGCCACGTCCCGGCTGACCGTAACTTTCGGTACGGTAGCTTAAGCGTAGCATCGTTCCCAGGTCTTGCGAGAAGTACGCTCCTTCGCCGTACTGCGTCATTGGCGCAACGCTGTTGTCGGTTCCAGCAGGTGCAGGCAACGTAATATCTTGAGCAAAGCTGGCGCGCGATATTACAACGCACGCAAGTAGGGCTGCCAGGCGCAGGGATAGTGCAGTGACTCGTAATTGCATCGGAAAGCTACTCCGTCGGTGCTGAACGGCCGCACACAACTTCGGAGCGCGCTCACAAGTTCGGAAATACCCGTGAACGTTCCGTTGCGTGAAACCGATTCAGGCAATCGCGGCATTCGACTCGGCGCGAGGGCGCTGCGTAGCTCGAATGGCAAATCGATAAGTTTGAAAAGACAAAGGTAGAAAAGGTGGCCTCACCGAGACGGTGGGCGGCAGGGATGTTAGGGACACACCGCCGCACCCACAAGAGCAGTTTTTTGGTATCGCAACCTTTTTAACCCCCGCCTCCCGCTCCATATCGCCAGAGCCGTAAGCGAGCCCGCTTCCGCAGGCGGGGAGAGTTTACGGCGAATTCTCACCCCTTCCCCCTAAACGGCTGTAGTAGTTGCCACCGCACTGCTTTCCCTTGATTTTTAGCCAGAAATCAAAGCCTTGCCCGCACTTCAATGCCTGCTTTTTAAAATCTCGCTGAGATTAAATATATTGATAATCCATTGACTTTAGTTGTTATTTGTGTAAATAAAATGGATGTTGACTAAACAAATAGGAGTTTAGGACGATGCCTCCGACGAATGTTTGCCCTTATTGCACGCAGACCATGGCCGTCAGCCGCATGACCTGTGGAAATTGCGCAATTTCGGTCGAAGCCCAATTTCCAATTCCTCGGCTAGGTAACCTCCCCAGCGAGCACCAGCGGTTCATTGAGATTTTCGTGCTTGCTGGTGGCAACCTCAAGCAGATCGCCGAGCAAGCGGGGGTTTCTTACCCCACCGTACGCTCGCGGCTCGACAAAGTCATCGAGTCGTTGCGGCAACAAATCGCCTCCACGCAAAAAGTACACGGCACGATCCTCGATGCCGTCTCCGAAAATACGCACGCTTCCGACGAAGCGGCACGCATTATCAAGGCTGTGTGAACTTACCGAATTGCGTTTTACAAACCATTAGCTTTCTCACACGAACCAAAACCATGAACCCTCGATCACCCAACATGGATCAACGACACAAAAATAGATCCTGCTTCGATGAAGACGCGTTGTTGCAATCCGCGTTGTCGGATTCCGACGGATTGCTGACCAACGCATTAAGAACGGATGAACGGCGGCGACGTTCCCGCCGACTTGTTGTTTGGAGTTTGTATGGAGGACTGTTTCTCATGGGTACGATTCTACTAATCTTGTTCACAGGAGGATTGACACTGTTTACTCCTCCGCCGGCCGACGCCGTGGAGCGCGTCGCCCTAGCAAAAAAACGGGCAACGCTCACCGAAGATGAACGCATCGCGCGTGGCGAGCAGCTCAGCAAGCAAGCCTGGGCGCTTTGGCAGCAACAAAAGTTCGACGAAGCAGCCAAAAAGTTCCAAGCAGCTCTCGAATTCGACTCCGGCGATGCCAACAGTTGGAACGGGCTCGGTTGGGCCAGTCTTAACAGTGGCAACGCAGAGGAAGCGCTAAAGGCGTTCGAAAAATGTGTTGCTCTCGATCCTTCGCATCCGGCCGGTCTCAATGGCCTGGGCCAGACATATCTCAGCCAACGCGAGTACGCAAAGGCCGAAAAGTTCTTGCTCAAAGCGGCACCCAATGCGCCTGCAGCGCATTTCGGGCTCGCCAGACTGTATTTGCTCACCGGCAAGTACGACAAGGCAAAGCCATGGATCGAAAAAGCGCTCGCCGCTCAGCCGAATGAGGAAATGCTGAAGCAGTGGCTCGCCGCTGCGGAGAAGGGCGAGTTGACCGCTGAACTGCGCCAACAAATCGAGCCGCCGCCTGTGGCCGCCGACTCGACTGCCCAAAAGCTCGCAGGGCAAGGATGGCAGCAGTTCAATTCGGGCAACCCGCGATCGGCCGAGCGAAGCTTCAGGCAAGCGCTTGCAAAAGATCCTGAAAACTTGTCCGCAATGAACGGCCTCGGTTTTCTATTGCTCAACACGGGCAAAACCGCTGAAGCAAAATCGCTTTTCGAAAAATGTCTCGAAGTGGAACCAGATGCGGCAGGTCCTATGAACGGCCTGGCGCGCTGTCTCAAAGCCGAAGGCAAGGTCGATGAAGCGATCGCGCTCTGGGAGAAAATGAGCAAGAAATATCCCGGCCCGACAGCCGCAACAGTCGGACTTGCGACGACGTACTTGGAGAAAAAAGAGTACGCCAAAGCACTCCCGTACTTCGAGGAGCTTGTGAAATCGCAACCCGATAACGCGGAGTTCAAACAGGGATTGGAAGACGCTCGCAAGAACGCGTCCCTCGAACGCCTCCGCGTTCAGGGAGAGGAAATCGCTCGCGACGCTAACAAAAAATAGCACTGCAATGTTGCAGTGCTATAAGGGCGGCCGGCGACGCGCTTGGTAAGGCTCCTAACCGTTGGCACGACAGGGCCTACACCTCGCGACATCACCGACCACCGCAGTTTCAAACGCGGATTTCGGGTTCGCCAGAAAGCCGCCGGATTCACTCCGGCGGCTTTTTGTTTATCGTGGCAGTCTAAATCGAATCCCGGCGTCCGTAAATCGCCGGCTCGATGTCAATTGGTTTCATTTCCGCGCCACCACCCGATTAAAGTGCAATTGCACTTCCCCATCCACCACTCGTCGCACGCCTTCCACCAGGCAATGTGGCTCATTATCCTCCTGGCCTCGACGGATAATTTCATCGCGACCCATCCCCGGCGGCACCATGAACGTCGACTGATAAATAATCTGGCACCCCGCATCCAACTCGGGCACGATGAAGTGGCATGTCGCCCCGTAAGTCAGCATTCGGCTGGCAAACGCTTCGTGATAGGGCTGAATGCCCGGGAAGCTCGGCAGCAACCCATGGTGCAAATTAATGATCCGCCCGCCCGCATACTTCCAGCAACTGGCCGCGGGCAACACCCGCATATAGCGCGCAAGCACCACGTAATCCACCTCATGCTCGTCGCACAACGCGATCATGCGTTCATCGTCCGGCGCACCTTCCGCTTGCGGCTTAGTGCCCTGCGCGATATTGAACCAAGGTACCCCAAACTGCTCGGCAATTCCCCGGCATTTTTCACGATTACCAATCATCAGCCGCACGTCCGCCTTCACGTGTCCGTCTCGCACGGCGCGTAGCAGCGCAAGTGCCGGTTCAGGTCGGTAGGTCACACAGACCGCCAGTCGCGGCCGACGCTGCATGATATCTGGCGACCAAGTGCGGATTGAGAGCTTCGTGCGATTGGCCACCTCCCGCATCGCATCGCGCAAATCGCCATAACGCTCCGCGGGCAAGTCGATGCGCGTAAGCATCGAGAACACGCTCTCTTCGTCGTGGTCGTACATCTGGATTTCGGCGATATTCGCACCGATTTCCGTCACGTAATGCACAATGGGATCCGCCAAGCCGCGGTTATCTGGTCCGACAGCCGTAATCACAACTTGCATGGCAGAACTTTCCAAACTAATCATAGCCGCCCCATCTGCGGGCGGGAAAAGCACAAATGTGTGGGAGGCGTCTCCGACGCCGATACCGCTTTCCTGTGGTACACATAATCGGCCTCGGAGAGGCCTCCTACAGTATGGTTTCAACAAAGCGGTACTTTTCGACTCTTCGTCAGTGTACTGCACGACTCCCTGTCGAACATCGCCTTTGTAACGCCGAAAATATCGCACAATCGTTGCAACCCAACCTTATTCACTCCAGGTCGATTTGCTCCCCTGGCAGCGCAACGTAGGTTTACAAAGGCACTCCACGAGTAACGATGAACGAAAGTCCCATGCCATTTACCAACCAGCGCAGCGGTATCAACGCGGGCAATTCCGATGGGGCATCCATGTCAGCCGGCGACAATCCCCGGCTCGATGCGCTGATGGACCGTATTCATCAGCTAACAATCGCACAATCGAAGACGACGAAACGCCCCGATATTGCAACTGCCCCCGACACACCCCACCCCGCTGATGATTCCAGCGCAAACGACACCGAAGGCTGGCTGCCGATCGAGCCCGACTCGTTAGCCGCTGCCGGCGTCACCGAAGGCGAAATCGAAGCACTCGTGCTGAAAACACTCAACGCGCGTGCCGAGGCAAGCGGCCGAGCCGTTGCCGAGCAACTCAAGCTACCGTTCCGTATCATCGATCCATTACTGCACTCACTGAAACAAGATCGCCTCGTCGGCCACAAGGGTGCGGCACCGATGAACGATTACGTGTACCAGCTCACCGAGTTGGGCCGCGAACGCGCAAAAAAGTTTGCCGAACACTGTAGCTATTTCGGATCCGCCCCTGTCACGCTCGCTGCCTACATCGAAAGCGTGCGACATCAAACGCTCACCAACCTGCATCCCACTGAAGAGGACCTGCACCGCGCTTTCGAAGATCTGCTCATCGACAAGAGAATGCTGAACCGTCTCGGCCCGGCCATCAACTCGGGCCGCGGCCTGTTTCTTTTCGGCGCGCCGGGCAACGGCAAAACCAGCATCGCCGAGCGCATCACCAAAGCGTTCGGCCAGTCGATCTGGATCCCCCGGGCGATTACGATCGATGGCGAAATCATGCGGCTTTTCGACCCGGGCCTTCACGAAATGTTGCCGCTGCCGGCCAACGAAGGGCTCCTCGACAACAACAAAATCGACCACCGCTGGGTCCGCATCCGACGTCCCACCATCGTCGTCGGCGGCGAACTCACCATGGAACAGCTCGAAGTCACGCTCAACACGGCCACTAACGTCAGCGAAGCGCCAATCCAACTCAAAAGCAACTGTGGCACGCTTGTCATCGACGACTTCGGACGCCAACGCATGACGACCGACCAATTGCTCAACCGCTGGATCGTGCCGCTCGAAAAACGCTACGACTTCTTGAACCTGGCCAGCGGCAAGAAAATTCAAGTGCCGTTCGATCAACTCATTGTCTTCTCGACAAACCTCGAACCGAAAGACCTCGTCGACGACGCGTTCCTGAGACGTATCCCGTACAAAATCGAAGTTACCGACCCCGATGAAACGGCCTTCCGTCAACTGCTCAAAATCATGGCCGACAAGCTGGGAGTCGAATACAGCGAAGAAGCCGCGAACTACTTGCTCGAAAAGCACTACCACGCAGTCAGTCGCCCGCTACGCGCTTGCCAACCTCGCGACCTCGTGCTGCAAGTGCGCAATTTCTGCCGCTACACGAGCACGCCGTCCAAAATGACCTGCGAAACCCTCGACTACGCCGTCGAAAACTACTTCGCAGTGATGTAGTGCATTCGTGTTGAAGTGTCTTTGTCCGCAGATTTCCGCAGATAACTGCTTGCTACCTGTATTGTGAGGCGAGCTGGCTAGCGCTTAAAACCGGTTCGCAAATAGAGTTATTTTTCGAGCCCAGTATTGTACTCATCTAGGTAACGTAATCGGCGTCGGAGACGCCTCCTACAGAATTGTTGACGAGGCTGCCGCGTTTTTCGAGCTATCTGCGATTATCTGTGCAATCTGCGGACAAAGACATAACATTCGCGATTCTGGCCCTCAGCCATCCGCCCTAGGCTCTAAGCCCTTCCGCGATCTTTCCACACCGAACTGCAGCGGCAACTGCGGATCTGGCGTCCGTTGCTTCTGCAGTTCCTCGAACAACAGGCTCGGCTGAATGTCGCGATTGTGTTGGTACTTGCTCGTGTATTCTTCGATTTCGCCAGTAATCTCGTGATAAAAAATCTGGCAGATCGGCACGTTCGGATAAATTCGGACCGGGTGAATCGCAAACATCTCCAGCGTCCAATAGCCGCTGAAACCCACGTCGCCAAAACCGGCAGTTACGTGTACGAACAACCCCAGCCGACCGACGCTCGACCGTCCCTCGATCTGCGGCACCAAGTTATGCGTAACCGTCCGCTCCGCCGTGCGTGCCAAATACAGTTGGTTCGGACTCAGCACGAGGCCGTCCTCAGGGATCTCGATCCGACGCACACGATTGGCCTTTGCCATATCGAGCATCAGTTCTTCATAAATCATCAGCTCGTTATGCAGCGTCAGGTTGTAGCTGTTCGGATTCAGCCGCGATTCATCGAACGGATCGATCACGATATCGCTACCCAACCGATCACGAATTGCCTGCCCAGAAAGAATCATAAAACTAAGCAATCAAAACCAAGAAAAACAAAAGAGAAACTTACGCCTTACGACTTAAACCTTTCGCCTTCTCAAGCCCAAAGCCCAACCCCTAACGCCCCCCATTATTCCCCATTCCCCATTCCCCGTTCCGCCTTCCGCGTTAGCTCCACCCCTACCTTCGGGCAAAACGATTTCATCGAACACTCGCCGCATTTTGGCTTACGAGCAACGCATATTGCACGTCCGTGAAAAATCAATCGATGAGAAAAATCGACCCACTCGTTCTCCGGCACGATCACCATTAAATCCTGTTCGATTTTCACGGGGTCGTTGTGCTTGGTCAGCCCCAGCCGCCGACTCAATCTCGTCACATGCGTATCGACCACCACACCGGTAGCCAGCCCGTAAGCGGTTCCCAACACCACGTTGGCCGTCTTTCGCCCCACGCCTGGCAGCTTCACCAGTTGCTCCAACTCGCGAGGCACTTCACTGTCGTATTGCTCCACGAGTGCCTGGCTCATCGCCCGAATGTTCTTGGCCTTATTGCGAAAGAAGCCCGTGCTTTGAATCACTTTTTCGATCGACTGAATTGGCGCATCGGCCATTTCGTTCGCCGTCGGCCAGCGACGAAACAACTCCGGCGTCACCATGTTCACACGCACATCGGTACACTGCGCTGAAAGAATCGTTGCCACCAACAACTCGAACGGCGTGTCGTGCCGCAACGCGCAAGTGGCATCCGGATAATCGGCCTTGAGCCGCTCGATCACCCGTGCCGCCTGTTCTTTGAGCTTTGCAAGGCTCGCTTTGGCTACGGGGCGACGGCTGCTTTTGACGGTTTTGCTTGCTGGCGCTTTTGCGTCTTTCTTGGCAATACGACGTGCCTTCGTCGATTTCCGCTTAGCACCGCTTGCCATCACTTCCGTTCCAATACTTGCTAGGAGATGAGTAGAGTCGCACGCACCCCCCTCCCCAACACTAACACGTCCCCATTCGCCGCAGGCGGTAGCCCGGCGGCACCCTACGGTCCCTCATATTCCCACAATCACCCCACCACACGCAAACGCTTCGTCATTGTGCCCCCTCATACAACGCTGTCAACCGGCCAAAAAAACGCCACTTTTCCACCCCTCCAAGCCTCCTAGAAATCTTGACCCTTTTTGCCAGCAAACCTAGACTTGTGCGAGGGAGGGCGGTCCCCCACGCGAGCGTTTCTCGCGTGTCGATCCATTTAAAATCACGAGGTTCGCGGCCGATGTACCAAGGCGATTTCCAAGCAAACAACCAATATGCACGTTTTGGCAGCGCCGCAATCGACGCTTCCGCAGACGAACGCCGCATGTTCATTCGCAAAACGTACACCCATCTCATGATGGCCGTTTACGCTCTGGTCGCGCTCGAGTTCTTGTATTTCAAAGCACTGCCAGTTGAAAGCATGGTGCAGAATCTCTTCAGCGTTCGCTGGGGTTGGTTGCTGCTTTTCGGCGGCTACATGGTCATTAGTACGATCGCCGACCGCTGGGCTCGCTCCGATGCATCACCCGCCATGCAGTACGCAGGGTTACTTACCTACGTATTCGCCTTCTCGGTCATCCTTTGTCCGATGCTTTGGTTCGCTAACCAAATGTCGGTACCCATCGGTGAATCGAGTTACAACACGATCGCCGTGGCCGGTATTGTCACCCTTGCCGTTTTCGGCGTGCTCACCGCCACGGTTTTTCTCACCCGAGCCGATTTCTCATTTCTGGGGCCAATCCTCGGCATTTCAGGTTTGCTCATTTTCGGGGCCATCATTCTCGGCATGTTCGGACTGTTCAACCTCGGCGTTGGCTTCAGCATGCTGCTCGTCGTATTTGCCGTGGGAGCGATCCTCTACGACACTTCGAACATCTTGCATCATTACCGAACCGATCAGTACGTAGCCGCATCACTCAAGCTGTTCGCCTCGGTCGGACTTTTATTCTGGTACATCCTGCAAATCGTCATGTCGTTTTCAAGCCGCGACTAGCCTAGGAACTGTAATCGGCGTCTCCGACGCCGATTACAGTAGCGGATCATGAATCCCTGCGAACTCCGCGCCCCTGCGTGAGTCCCAATCACCTCGCGAGTCGCGATGGACGACGAAGATTACTCACCGCTTTACCTGCAAGGCATCGCCTATTTCAACGCGTGCGAGTTCTTCGAAGCCCACGAAGTGTGGGAGGAACTTTGGAAAGATTACTCGGGCGACCTGCGCCTGTTTTATAAAGGACTGATTCAAGCCGCCGTTGCCCTACATCATTTTGGCAACGGCAATATCCGCGGCGCTCGCAAAGTGTATCGCAGTAGCCGTGGTTACTTGGAGCAATACGGCCCGACGTGTGTCGGCCTCGACCTGGAAAAATTTCTCGCGGAATTCGACGCCTGCTTTGCCGAGGTGCATGCAAGCCAGGAGGAATTCCCCAACATCGAAATCAATCCGGAGCTTATTCCGGAAATAACACTCGACCCGCCAGTGGAGTTGCCGGCAGTCGATATCGAGGGGTGACTCGCCGATGAAACCTTGGAATACTGAAGACTTGGATTTCGACGCCGACACGTTTTCCGGCGTCGCCCGGTTGTTCCCGCTGCCTAATCTCGTGCTCTATCCGCACGTCATGCAACCGCTGCACATTTTCGAAGAACGCTACCGCGAAATGGTCGAAGACGCCCTCGCCGGCGATCATCTCATTGCCATGGCCGTGCTCAAGCCCGGTTGGGAGAACGACTACGACAGCCGTCCGCCCATCAGTTCCTATGCTTGCCTCGGTAAAATCATAGCTCACCACCGCCTTCCCGATGGCCGCTACAACTTGCTCCTGCTCGGCGTCGGTCGTGTGCGCATCGACGAAGAGCTCCAACCCTTGCGTTCCTTTCGCCAGGCAAATGTCGAGCTACTCGACGACGAATACACCGGCTCCTGCGCAGACGAAAACTCGCGGCTACAAGAAAAACTGCTCAACGCCTTCCGCAACAATTTGCCGTGCGAATGCGAAACGCCCGAGCAACTTGAAAAACTCATGACGGGCGAACTTCCCCTCGGCCTGCTTACCGATCTCGCCGCCTACGCATTACCGCTCGACACGGCCGTCAAGCAAGAGCTACTGGCCGAATGCTGCGTTTCAGCCCGCGCAAAAATACTCCTCTCCCAAGTCGAACGCCTCACCCCCCAGCACACAATCAAATCCCCCGCTTATCCCCCCACCTTCAGCCTCAACTAAGCTTTCTCTCATATTTCTCCTACCACACCGACGGACTGGTTGCTTCAGCGATCAGTCAACGTAGGTCAGGCTTTCCAGCCTGACGTTGTACGGGCAGATTAAAAGGGATGGAGTTCAGCTCGAAAAGTGTCAGGCTGGAAAGCCTGACCTACCCCACGCTTGACCACCCAACGCCGCGCTACCTAAGATCGGTTATGCCCGATCCAACCCCCTCCAACACCGCTCCCTCACGCGACCTCGGTAGCCTCTCTGGCGAACTTTCCGAACCGCTCTCTAAAAGCGAGGAATACGCGCGGAAATATCCGCACGTAGATTTCCCGCGCATCGAACGTGCTGTCAAAGAAATCCTTGCCGCCGTGGGCGAAGACCCCGAACGCGAAGGCCTCCACGAAACGCCGGCTCGCGTTGCCCGCATGTACGCCGAGCTGTTCTCCGGCCTGCACGACGACCCCGCCATCCATCTGCGCAAGTTCTTTACCGAGAAATATGACGAAATGGTGCTCGTCCGCGACATCAGCTTCAACAGCATGTGCGAGCACCATTTACTGCCGTTCAACGGCGTGGCTCACATCGGCTACATCCCCAACGGCAAAGTCGTCGGCCTTAGCAAGCTCGCTCGCATCGTCGAAAGCATCTCGCACCGTCCGCAAGTGCAAGAACGCATGACAGAACAAATCGCCAATCTGCTCATCGAAGAATTGAACGTGAAGGGCGTTGCCGTCGTCATCGAGGCCACGCATTCCTGCATGACAATCCGCGGCGTGCGCAAGCCCGGCAGCCTCTGCGTCACCTCCGCCATGAAAGGCATCTTCCGATCCAACCTCTCCAGCCGCTCCGAAGTCATGAACCTCATCTACGGTAGGTCAGCCTTTCCAGCCTGACACTCTTCCCCCCTCACTTCACACGTCTTTCCTTATACCTTACTACTTACACCTCCCCGCTCACCCCTCCCTCCCTCCCCAGTGTCCCTCCTCGCCCAATTCCTGCTGCGACTCGCCTTTGGCCTCGCCATCGGAATGGGCATTACCTCCTCGCGGCTTGTCACCAGCGGCTACTTCCGCAACCATCTTTACGTCACGCTCGGTCTTGCGACATTCGCCGCGCTCGTACTCACGAAAGTTTCAACCCCCGCCGCCGCGCTTGCCGCCACCGCCGCCGTTATCAGCTTCTTCGGTGCCGCATTCTGGCTCTACGAATCCCCACGTGCCGGCAAAGCTGCTCTCTGGCTCACCGCCGCTTGCGGCTTAGCGTCCGCCCTCCTAGCTCAACCCACTCACACCTTCTGGACCATCGCAGCTACCATCACCTCCGGCCTCACGCTCGGCCTCGTCTTCGCCGCGATGCTCCTTGGCCACTGGTACCTCAACGCGCCCGGCATGTCTCTATTACCGCTTCGCCGACTCCTCGTCGCCGCGGCTATCGCCGTCACGTTGCAGGCCATCGTCAGCGCGGTCGGCACAATATCCGCCTGGCCTTCCCAAACAGAACTTTCATCCGCCTGGATTCTCTTCATCCTTCTACGCTGGTCGTTCGGAATCTGCGGCGTTCTGGCACTCCTATGGATGGCATGGCGAACACTGGACATCCCCAATACCCAAAGCGCCACCGGCATACTTTACGTAGCCGTTATCGGCGTATTCGTCGGCGAATTGACCGCCGCCCTACTGTCAGCCGAGTCCGGCGTCCCCCTATAATTCAATTAGACTAGTAGTTATGGGCTTATCCTGCCGATCAGCCTCATTCCTCCGCTTGCGGCTTAGCGCACCTCCTTTTACCGCGCCACCCCACCTCCTCGCGGCTTAGCGCCATGAACGTCACCTACAACTGCCCATCCTGCCAACGCACCACGCGTGCCCATCTCGAGGATCACACGCCCGAGATCCAATGCACCCACTGCGAGCAGGCGATCAGCATTCCCGAAGGCAGCATCACAGGCCGCGATATCCACCGCTGCGTCGTTTGTCCCAGCACCGAGCTGTTCGCACGAAAAGACTTCCCGCAACGTCTCGGCGTTGCGCTCGTCGCCCTTGGTTTCATCGGTAGCACCATCGCCTGGTTCAACTACCAAGTCCTGCTCTCATTTGCCATCCTGTTCGTTACCGCACTGATCGACCTCGTGCTGTACATTGTCATGGGCGAATCCCTCACTTGCTATCGTTGCCATGCCCAGTATCGTGGCTTCGAGGAAATCGAACGCCACGGCGGCTTCGACCTCGAAACCCACGAACGCTACCGTCAAATGGCAGCCCGCATGAAAGACCAAAAAACTACCACCTGATCAATTCCTTATCTTATCCCTCATCCCACTTACGGACTGGTCCGCTTCAGCGACCAGTTAATCAACGCCAACGCAACGCAACGCATCCTCCCCCGCGCGCTCCCGATATCCATGGACCCCGAACAACAGCGAATCCAAGAAGATCTGCGTGGACTGTTGCAGGGCGACGTCTTGTGCGACGAAGTAACCACGCAGCTCTACGCCAGCGATGCGAGCATCTACGAACTCAAGCCGCTCGGGGTTGTTCGGCCAAGAACCATCGACGACGTGGTGGCCGCTGTTCGATATGCTGGCGAAAATCACCTGCCAATCCATGCTCGTGGGGCCGGTACCGGCCTCGCCGGCGAATCGCTGGGGCGTGGGCTCGTGGTCGATTTCTCACGTTATTGCCGCCGAATTCTCGCGATTGAAGACGATCGAGTTCGCGTGCAACCAGGCGTCGTTCTCGCCACGTTGAATCGAGTCCTCGCGCGGTCTGGTCGCCTCTTTGGCCCCGATCCTGCTATGCGCAGCGTCACCACCATGGGCAGCGTGGTTGCCATCGATGCCGCAGGCAGCCATTGGCCACGTTACGGCTCCGCGCGGCATCACGTGGAAGAACTGCAAATCGTCCTCGCCGATGGCTCGGTCCACCGAGTCGGCCGTCAACTAATCGATCCACCGCTCGCCGAGGCTCCTGTTGATCCCAATACCGATCGCCTGCAAACGCTCGTCACTGCCACGGCGGGCTTGTTGCGACGTCATGCACGCACGATCGAGGAGTACCGCCCGAAAGCCCTTGTCAATCGTAGCGGATACCAAATTTATGACGTCATCGCCGACAGCCGTCTCGACTTGGCTCGCCTGCTCACCGGAAGCGAGGGCACGCTCGCCCTTGTCACCGAAGCCACCCTCACCATCGATACGCTGCCACAATACCGTGGCTGTGCGCTTCTCCTGTTCGATAGCCTCGAGAAAGCCGCTCACGCCGCGCTGCAAATTGCGCCGCTCAATCCCTCTGCGTGCGACTTGATGGACCGCCGGCACCTGAATCTCGCGCGCGAAACCGATGTGCGTTACGAACTGCTGATCCCAGGCGAAGCCGAGGCCATACTCCTGGTCGAATACCAGGCCAACACGCAAGACGAACTCGACGCACGTATCGATGAAGTGGTGGAGACGGCCATTTACCGAACTGGCCTTGCCGCCGCCGCGCACATTGCCGAAGACGAGGGAGACTTTCAACTCTACTGGGGACTCGCCCAACGCTTTGTTCCCACGCTGCACCAAATGCAGGGCTCCAGCCGGCCAACGCCATTCATCGAGGATATCGCGGTCCCCGTGGAAGCTCTGCCCGTCTTCCTGCGGCACGTGCAAGACACGCTCAAGCGTCTGCAACTCACGGCCTCTGTTTTTGGCCATGCCGCGCAAGGCCAGCTTCACATCCGCCCGCTCATCGACTTGGCCGATGTTCACGACATTCGCGCCATGGAATCTCTTGCCGCCGAGCTTTACGACAAAGTCTGGTCGCTCCACGGCACCATCAGCGGCGAGCATGGTGACGGTCTCAGCCGCACGCCGTTCCTGGCTCGCCAATTCGGCCCGCTTACCAACGTCTTCCGTGAACTCAAGCAAATCTTCGACCCGGATGGCCTGCTCAACCCCGGCAAAAAAGTTCCGACCACGCCCATGCGGATGACTCAGAACCTGCGGCTCACGAACATTCAACTGCCGCAGACCGATCCTGACACGGTAAACGGCGAAGGAGCCAGCACTCAAACGCTCCACACTTTCGAACCCCAACTCGGTTGGCGGCCCGAGGAAATCGCTGCCGCTGCTCGCGCATGCAACGGATGCGGCGCATGCCGCTCGAACTCGCACGAAGTTCGCATGTGCCCCATCTTCCACATGAACCCGCGCGAAGAGGCTTCGCCGCGTGCCAAAGCCAACCTCGTTCGCGGCCTTCTCACCGGCATGCTCCCCAGCGATGCCTTCGTCCACGACGACGCCAAGCAGGTGGCCGACTTATGCGTTCACTGCCATATGTGCCGCATCGAATGCCCCGCCAACGTCGATGTGCCCAAAATGATGCTCGAAGCCAAGGCATCCTATGTTCGCACGAACGGCCTGCACCTGCACGAGTGGCTGATGACGCGCATCGACGACCTCGCCAGCATCGCCGGCCGTGTCCCAGGCATTGCAAACTGGGCCATGCACAACCCGCAAATGCGGTGGCTCCTCGAAAAAATCGCCGGCATCGCCCAGGGACGTAAACTTCCGTCCCTCGCACGCCGCAGCTTCCTGCAGCACGCCGCACTACGCCGCCTTCATAATCGCCCACGAACCAGCGGCGAAAAGGTTGTTTATTTCGTCGATACCTACGCCAATCATTTCGATACACAAGTTGCCGACGCGCTGGTGGCCATTCTGCGGCACAATCGCATCGCCGTTTACGTGCCCAAAGATCAGCAGCAGGCCGGTATGCCGATGATCGCCGCCGGTGCCGTGGAACCCGCCCGTGCCATCGCCGAACAAAACGTGGCGATGCTTGCCGAGCACGTGCGACAAGGCTTCACGATCATCGCCACCGAGCCGTCGGCCGTGCTCGCGCTGACGCACGAGTATCCGATCCTGCTCAACGACGACGAAGACGCGCTCGCCGTCGCCCAGCACACTCAGGAAGCCTGCCATTACCTGTGGCAGCTCCACCAACGCGGTCGCCTGTTGCTCGATTTCATACCGCAACGGCTCTCGGTCGGCTACCACGTGCCGTGCCACCTCCGCGCGCTCGGCGTCGGTGCGCCCGCCGAAAACCTGGTGCGCCTGATCCCGCAAATTCGCGTCAGGCGGCTCGAAAAAGGTTGCAGCGGCATGGCCGGCATGTGGGGCATCAATCGCGACAACTACCGCGCCAGCCTCCGCGCCGGCATCGATGTCATTTCCGCCGTGCGCGACGGACCGTTCCAAGTCGCCATGACCGAATGCAGCACCTGCAAAATGCAAATCGACCAAAGCTCCCGCAAACCAACTCTGCATCCGCTCAAATTGCTCGCATACTCCTACGGCCTCATGCCCGAAATCGAACAACTCATTCGCCCATCAAACCCAAA
>CAZTWS010000057.1:0-3921 GCA_964618225.1 uncultured Planctomycetaceae bacterium | reverse complement strand
ACTCCTACGGCCTCATGCCCGAAATCGAACAACTCATTCGCCCATCAAACCCAAACTATTTTTAGCGGAACCCTTTCTGTAGCCGGCCTCACCCTTCGATTCGCCTCCACTTTCGACTCATGACCATCCACGTAAAACTCTTTGCCGTCGCGCGCGAAAGAGCAGGGCACGACACCCTGGTTCTCGAACTGCCCTCTGGCGCGACTCTTCAAGACCTCCGCGAGAACATCACAAAAAAATATCCCGAACTTGCCACAATCATCTCCCACTCCGCCTGGGCCATCGATACCGCCTACGCCACCAACCAAACCCCCATCACCGAACACTCCGAAATCGCCCTCATCCCCCCAGTAAGCGGCGGCTAGCCCGCATAGCCGCTCGCGGCTCAGCGCCCCCCCAGCCCCTAGCCCCCGATCTCCAGCCCCCAACAATGATTTCCCTAACCACCACTCCCATCGATACCGCGGCCCTTCTCACGGCCGCACATCATCCGAACGCGGGCGCGGTGGTTCTCTTCCTCGGCACCACGCGCGAAATCACGGGCGGCCGCCAAACTGTCGCGCTCGATTACGAAGCCTACCCCGAAATGGCCGAGCGCCGCCTGGCCGAACTCGAAACCGAAGCTCGCCGACGCTGGCCTGTGATAGAATTAAGCATCGTCCATCGGCTCGGCCGCGTTCCCATCGCCGAAGCCAGCGTGGCGATCGTCGTTAGCACACCCCACCGCGCCGACGCCTTCGCCGCCGGCCAATGGCTCATCGACACGCTGAAGAAAGATGTCCCGATCTGGAAACGCGAGCAGTGGACGGACGGCACCAGGGAGTGGATACATCCGGGAATCAAAGAGGGGGAGAGCGGGAGAGGGGGAGAGGGAGAGGCTCAGTGAAAACATCGTCACTAAATCTCCCCCTCTCCCCCTCTCCTTGTCTCCCCCTCTTCGTCCCAACGACGCATGCCTGAACTCACCAACAAATCGCCCCTCACCGATCAACATGGTCGCACGCACACCAGCCTGCGCATCAGCGTCACCGATCGGTGTAACATTCGCTGCTTCTACTGCATGCCGAATGAAAACGTGCGATTTCGCCCTCGCGATGAAATTCTCACGTTCGAGGAAATAGAACGCTTCGTCCGCGTCGTGGCTCAAATGGGTGTTCATCGGTTGCGCCTCACCGGCGGCGAACCACTGGTCCGTGCCGACCTTCCCGGACTTGTCCGAAAACTCGCTGCCATCCCCGGCATCAACGACATCGCCCTCACCACCAACGGCATCCTGCTGACACCCCAGTTAGCGGCGGAGCTACGCTCCGCTGGCTTGCACCGGTTAAACATCAGCCTCGACACCCTCAGCGAAGCCACGTTCCAAAAAATCGCACGCCGCGAAGGCCTCGACCGCGTGCTGGCCGGTATCGACGCCGCGCAAAACGCCGGCTTCGAGCGCATCCGCCTCAACGCGGTGGCCATCCAAGGCCTCACCGAACACGAAATCATTCCGCTCGCCAACTACGCTCGCGAGCGCGGCCTCGAGCTGCGCTTCATCGAATACATGCCGCTCGATGCCGAGCAGCACTGGCAGTCGTCAGACGTGCTCAACGGCGATGCCATTCGTCGTGTGCTTGAACTAGAGTTCGGCCCGCTCGTTGCCGCCGAGCGTTTGCACCCCAGCCAACCAGCGACGGATTTCGCATATTCCGATCGCCCCGGCCGCGTAGGGTTCATCAATCCTGTATCGCAACCCTTCTGCGAAGCCTGTGACCGCCTCCGACTCACCGCCGAAGGCCAAGTACGCAACTGCCTGTTCTCGACCGCCGAGTGGGACGCGCGTGTACTGCTGCGAGGCAACACCACCGACGACGCACTGGCCGACTTAGTGCGTGAGTGTGTCTGGCACAAGGCGCCTGCTCACGGCATCAATACCCCCGCCTTCACTCGCCCCGCCCGCGCCATGTACCAAATCGGCGGTTAGGGCATTTTCCAAGCCTGCGCCCCACCAATGTTCGCCCCCTTAGCGGCGGCGGCCACGTCGCCCAACCAGAACCCGGCCCATCAACACATAACCCCAAAAACTAGAGCGCGTTTCACGTAGCTGTAGCGTGTCTTTCGTCGCTTCAAACTGGAAAACACGACACGGCACACGCTACACGCCCGTGCGGCTCGCACTCGCAGAGCAATTTAATGGAACCACCTCGCTCCACAAAAATGAATCTCGCGCTCATACAGCGAGCAACTTCCAAGATTCGACCCGCCCCAGCGAATGGAACAGGGGCGAATTGGACATTTGAAGTTTGCACCTTCCAGATTGCTGAAAGGTCGGCCTCATAGAGGCCAGCTACAATGTTGTTTAATTGGTCGTCCCCAGGCTCCATGCCATGAATTTCACTTCTACCTCTCCGCAAAACCAGTCGTTCGACCCGTATGCCATCAGTCGCCCTGCGCCGGTGCTCATGGTCTACTACGCGCTCTGCTCGCTGCTTGCCGGGCCCGCGTTTCCGTTCGTGCTGGCACCGCTCTTCTGTAAGTACATCACGCTGCGCTACAAATTCGACGACAAAGGCGTCTCCATGAGTTACGGCGTGCTGTTTCGTCGCGAAACCTTGCTCACTTATCGTCGAATCCAAGACATCCATCTCACGAACAACATCATCCAGCGCTGGCTTGGCCTGGCGACGGTCAGCATCCAAACTGCATCGGGCTCTGCCGGGGCCGAGGTGGCGATCGATGGCGTTCTTGAAGCCGAAGCACTGCGAGATTTTCTTTACCAGCGAATGCGCGGCGCACGTGGCCTCGATCATTTGGAGCCGCTCGCCGTCGATTCCAGCGACGCTGCCCACGGGCCGCACGGCAGCCACTCGCCGCACGAAGAAGCCACGCAACTCTTGCGCGACATTCGCGATGCGCTCGTCTCGCTCGGCAATCAACGAGGCGAATCGTGATGAAACACCACGTCGATCGCGCAAGCCGTTGGGTCTACACAGGCATCTGGGCCGTGCTGGTACGCTGGTTCCGCGTTCCAGCCAACCCTCCGATACTCCCGAGCGGTGCGGCCAATAGCGCACGCTCATTTCAACCCTCCGAAGGGTTTCTACGCTACCTCAAGTTCTATTTCTGGTTCGGGCTCGTCGTTATCGATGCGCTGATCCTCATCGGCTGGTTGGCCATCACGATTGCATATCCCGTCGCGGGCGCGATCCTGGTATTGCCTGCCTTGGCGCTCGCCGTGCTGCCCGACATCGTCGTCTACATCGCGATCCATTTGCGGTACGACAGCACGTGGTACGTCGTGAGCGACCGCAGCATGCGCTTGCGTCGAGGCATTTGGCGCATTCACGAAACCACGATTACCTACGAAAACATCCAGAATATCCGCGTCAACCAAGGACCGTTGCAACGATACTTCGGCATCGCCGATGTGATCGTGGAAACAGCCGGCGGTGGTGGAAGTGCGGGCGGAGAGTTTGGCGGTGCCGCGTTCGGCGCTCATCACGGAGTCGTCGAAGGTGTCGACAACGCCCAAGAAATTCGCGATCTTATCCTCGGCCACCTGCGCAAAACTCGCACCACAGGCTTGGGAGACGAGGTCCACAGCCCCGAGATCGCGCAAGGCACCACCGCCTGGTCCCCCGAACAGCTCTCCCTCCTGCGCGATATCCGCAACGCAGCCCACGCATTGGCTCACTCTCGCTAATTTCTCCACAGCGAGCCGGGGCGTCCCCGCCCCCGACGAAGGCGATAATCCCTCCTCTTACCCGCCTTTCTTCAAAAAAACGCGCCCCAGGGGTAATCCTCAAAGTGGCCGAAAATTCCTACTTTACTTTCTCTAGGAAATGTATACAAAAGAACACTAATCGCCACGCCCTCTTGCAGACCCCCAATTTTCCACCAACTCCACCCCCCACCCACTCAAAGCCCAAAGCCCAAAGC
>CAZTWS010000056.1:0-30414 GCA_964618225.1 uncultured Planctomycetaceae bacterium | reverse complement strand
TTGCCGCGGCAATACTGTGAATCGCAAAAATCGGTTAAGCAACGAGTCGCATGGCAGCGGCGGATTCGCGCACCGCATCAACGAATTCCTCGAACAGTCGCAGATCCAAAGCCGAAGCCGTATCGGCCTCTGGATGGAACTGCGTACCCATAGCGAACCAATCTTCCATGCGGCTTTCGATAGCCTCGACGATGCCATCCGGACAGCGGGCCGTGATTTCAAAGCCACGAGCCACTTCATCGATGGCCATGTGGTGCATGCTGTTCACTCGTAACTCGCCGTCGCCGTAAACGCGCTCCATGAGCGAGCCGGGGGCTAGTTCGAGCGTGTGGCGATGGGCCGGGTCGAGCGGGTCGTGGTGTGGCAAAGCGGTCGGGCGATCTTCCGGAATGTGCAGAAGCAGATTGCCGCCCATCGTGACGTTAATGAGCTGCATGCCGGCACCAATGCCGAAAACCGGCGTGCGACGCTCGGCAATGATTCGCATCAGGCGACGATCGAACATTTCGCGACGATTAGCCAGCGGACGAATGGTTGGATGAAGCATCCAGCCGTCGCGGCGAGGATCGAGGTCGGCACCACCTATCAAAACCATGCCATCGACCTGCCGCAACACTTGTTCAATATCTTCGTCGTTCTCCATTGGCGGAATAACGAGGGGAATGCCACCAACTTTGCTGATCGCGTCGTAGTAGCCCGAGGCAACGTAGGTAAATGCGGGCTTGTCGCCACTGGCGTTTGCAAAATCGGCATTCAGGCCAATGATCGGCTTCAACATGTCACTTTCACTCCCTTGTTTGGCGTTCGCTGGGGAACGCGTCCTAATAATGAGTCCTTCCACGAACCTGGGCACGGTGCTGGTCGATGCGTTCTCCTCGCAAAGCAAGAAGCTGCGTCCGTGCTCGCATGAACGACCAGATGCCTTCGTTCGTGAGTCAGCATCGTTGCCGACAGCCAATAGATCCATCTACTGGCGTAAGGAACTCCTTTCGTGGTTGGACCGTGTCATGCGGTCGCTGGAGTGCAAGTGCGTGGTAAATTAAACTCTGGTTAAGCGATTTACAAGCATTTGCTCATTTTGCGTCGAGCGGCAGCATGCTAGCACAACATCGTGTGATAGCTTGATTGGCGAGCGACCAGCGCGCTCGAATCGCTGCTATGTCGAAATGGAGCTTCGCACCAAGTCGAAACCAATCCAGAAGATGCCGGCGTCCACGATCAAATGGCTCAACCAAGGACCTAAAATTGATCCGGAACGCTCGTACAGCCATGCCCAAAAAACACCGCCAATTGCAACGGCTGCCGATAGAAGAACGGTCAAAACCGGAGCCTGCCCGAAAAACTCATTAAGCACGATCACGTGGTGAGCCATGAAGCCCAGAGCGGAAACAATAACCGCCGGCCACATTCGCACCACGCCACGCAACTGGCGAAACACGAACCATCGCCAGTAATACTCCTCGAGCAACGAGTGAGCGAGCGAATAAAACCCGGCCAACAAGGCGTATTTCCAAACCGAGTTGATCCCGAAGCCCAGCACCTTGGCTCTTATGAGCGGTGTGGCAGCCGCCAACTCAGCCCGATGACGCAGCAACTCATCGAACAAGAGCCATCCTGCTCCCACGACTGCCGCTCCGAACAACATGCCCACTAGCAGCCCGCGGGAAGTAAGCCGAGGCGGCCCCAGCTTTTCTCGAAGCACCCAATACGCCCACGCAGCCGGAAATACGAACTGAGCGATTTTAACGATCAGGTAAACTGTTTGTTGCAAACCCGACGAATATCGCCCGGCAAGCACGAAGTACCCCCAGGTAATCAACGACGGATAAACGAGCGCGATAATGACGCCAATCCAAACGAGCTTCCGGCTCACGAGGGTCGCACTTCCGTCAAAACTTTGCTTTTCCGCTAAGTCGGTCATTGTAAGAAGGTCAGGCCTTGCGTAGGTCAGGCTTTCCAGCCTGACAGTTGGGGTGACTGTGCAAAGCCAATTACTTTTTCATATTTGGAAGCCGTGCGTAATAGGTTCCGCTCGGCTCGCGGCACCTACTCTGTCGTTGCCCACCTGGAAAAAAGCGATCAGCCGTGGTTGATTGTCAGGCTGGAAAGCCTGACCTACCGCCGGTAACGCTATCATGCTCGAACATACCCGGCTATTCGTTTCGGAGCAGCAGCAATTGGCCGTTTACCGGGCGGGCTCGTACCATTATGTTCAAATGTGGCCAGCCGAGGCGATGTGCAGCAGCTAGGCCACGCAGATCCCGTCCTTTTGGCCATTGCCCATGCGTTTCCGCCGCGTTTGCATCGAATCGTTCGGTTACACCTTGCCGGAAGAAGTCGTTACGACCGCGGAACTCGAGCAGCGGCTCGCACCGCTCTACAAACGCTTGCGATTGCCCGAAGGCCGACTGGAGCTCATGACCGGCATCCGCGAGCGGCGGTTCTTCCCCGCCGGCACTAGGCCGAGCGCGATCAGCATTCAATCGGCCCAAAAAGCGATCGACGCCAGCGGCATCGACCGCCCCTTATTTGGCGCTTTGATTCACGGCTCCGTCTGTCGCGACTTCCTGGAGCCCGCAACCGCCTGCCGTGTTCATCACGGCGTTGGTCTGCCGCCAGACGCGATGATCTACGACCTCTCCAATGCCTGCCTAGGCCTGCTCAACGGCATCGTCCAGGTGGCCAGCATGATCGAGCTCGGCCAAATCCGCGCCGGGGTGGTCGTGGGGACCGAGTGCGGTCGCTCGCTTGTCGAAAACACGATCGTGGCGCTCAACAGCGATGAATCGCTAACCCGCGATTCGGTGAAAAACTCCATCGCCTCGCTCACCATCGGCTCGGCCAGCGTGGCCATCGTGCTGTGCGATGAAGAATTGAGCCAAACCGGCAATCGCCTCACTACGGCCATGGTGCGTTGCGACACTTCGCAACACGACCTCTGCCAAAGTCGCGGCCTTGAAACATTCATGCAGACCGATAGCGAAGAGTTGATGCGCCAAGGCGTTGCCGCGGGTGCGGAAACATTCGACCGCTTCTTAGCCGCTGTTGGCTGGGAGCCGGACGACATCGACCGCACATTCTGCCACCAAGTGGGTGTTGCCCACCGAAAGCTCATGTTCGAATCGCTGCGCCTGCGGCCGGAGATCGACTTCGCCACCGTGGAGACGCTGGGCAACACCGGTTCCGCCGCTCTGCCCGTCACCATGGCATTGGGCATCGAACAAGGCCGCCTCAACTCTGGCGATAAAGTCGCCATGCTCGGCATCGGCTCCGGCATCAACTGCCTGATGCTTGGCGTTGAATGGCAACAAGCGGCCAAGCATACCGAAAAACAAACAGCACATAGCCGACGTCGCGCCGCGACTGTCGAGTAACCACGCTCAGTCGGTCATTCCCGCGCAGGCGGGAATCCAGAGTTAGGGATCAAACCCTCTAGATTCCCGCTGCCTCCACTTAGCGCGTCGTTTCCACGTGCAGATGGATGCCTTCGTGCTGCGTGAGCGAAGAGAGCAGCGCCGCCATATTGTTGATCGTCGGGTTGCCTTGCGCGCTCAGCATCCGTTTGATGCTTTCGGGCTTCTTGCCGACTTCTTTGGCAAGCGCCTCAAACCCAATCGAGGCCAGCACGTAGTCGCGGATCAGCGTTTTGGCCGTTTGTACGTCGTTCTCCGCGATCAGTTCGAGCGCTTCGCCGATGAGGGCGGCTCGGAACTCGGGGTTCGCCTTGGCCCGCTGAAGGACCGTTTCTTTCACTGCTCTGGTCTGTCCCATGTTATCTATCTCCTTTTGCTTACTTCGTTCGCTTGTACTCGGTCCATGTTTCCTGCGCTTTGGTAATATCGGAACTCTGCCGCGACTTTGTTCCGCCGCCAACCAGGATCACCAGCGTCTCGCCGTCACGGCCGAAGTAGATGCGATAGCCGGGGCCGAAATTGATCCGACGCTCCAAGACGCCCCCTCCTACTGATTTGTGGTCTCCGAAGTTGCCGGACTACATCCGTTCGATCGCGGTGGCAACCTTCGCGGCGGCCAGATCGTCCAGACGTTCGAACCATTCGGCAAAGGGACAATGCCCGTCGTCGCGGACATATTCCAGGACTTCGTTCATTTTCCTATCGTAACATATATGTTACGGAAGTCAACCTTTCTTTGTTAGTGACAGTCGCACCGCGCCTGCTGAAATCGCGGAAGAGGCCCCGAAAGCGTCAAGGATCACTCCCATACGAGCGGCGCGAGCCCCGCCCGATCCTCCGCGTAAGGCGATTATGGAGCTCGGGATCCGTTTTCGATTCCCGCCTGCGCGGAATGACGGGGGAGGCGTTACCGCGAAAGTAAAAACACCAGCAGGCCGAGCACTACGACGATGCCCGCGCCGATGCCGATGATGAGGCCCCAGTTCGGACCGTAAGAAGGCCCGACAAAACCAGGTGGCTGCAACGGATTGAACTGAGCCCGCTGGGCAATCTTGCGTTGGAAGTTCTCCAATTCGGGATCGTGTAACTCTTCTTCAACCAGCGAGCGGCTTTTGCTCGATCCCGAGCCTTTCCGCCCCACATCGCTGAGCGAAACCACATTGCTTTTTGAAGGCGAGTTCTTGTCCGATTCGCTTGGTGTCTTGGAAGACTTACGGTTCGCAACACCGAGGACGTCCTCTTCATCGAGCGGAGCCAAGCTCAACTCGGTTTCGGGGTCGCCCGCGCCGCTGCCTTTCTGATCGAGGCGTTTCGTATCGCGGTCGGAAACAGAGATCGTGCGGCTGCTGCCCGAGGGCGCTTTGAGGGGGGGCGGGGTCGGCGTCGACATGGCGAGGCGCGTGAAAATACCGCTGCCGATACCGCTACCACTTGCCGGGTCGCGCACTTCGATTTCGCCGCCGCCAATCGTGCGGCCCCGATCGGCCAGCCACGACTTGAGATGCGTTGATATCTCGCCGGCCGTTTGAAACCGCTCGTCTGGCTTCTTCGACATCATCACTTCGCATATTTCAACGAGCGAAGGCGGCGCGTCGGCCCGTACTTTGAAAATCGATTCGGGCCGGGCCGTTTGGTGTTTCAGCAATCGCTCCGAAATCGATCCCTCCGGAAACGGCGGCGTGCCCGTGAGCAGGAAGTACAGCGTGCAGCCCAGGCTGTAGATATCCGAGCGAGCATCGGCCTGATGGCTGTTAAGAGCCTGCTCCGGGGCCAGATAATCGGCCGTGCCCAGAACATTTTCCTCGTTAGCCATCGTAAGCGAGGCCTGGTCGTCTTCGGTAAGCTTTGCCAGTCCGAGGTCGAGCAGCTTCACCACGCCATGGCGATCGACGAGGCAATTCGCCGGCTTGATATCACGGTGGACGAGCCCCATTTCGTGTGCGTGTTGCAGGCCGTTGGCAACCTGAGCGATGTAATCCGCAGCCGTGTCGTAATCGAGCGGCCCTTGAGACGCCACGCGCTGGTGCAAATCTTGCCCGTCGACATACTCCATTACGATGTAATGGATGTTGCCTTCGTTATCGATATCGTAGGCTCGAACAATGTTCGGGTCGTCGAGCTTGGCTACCGCCCGGGCTTCAAGCCGGAAACGCTCCAGGTACGAAGAATCGTTCACTCGATTCTGCGGCAGCACTTTGATCGCCACGCGGCGTTTCATGAGCTCGTGTTCGGCGAGGTACACGCTGCTCATGCCGCCTTTGCCGATTTGCCCAAGCAACTTGTATTTGCCGAGCCGAAAGCCTTTATGCTTACCGGCCAGGAGCTTGTCGGCCTGCCAACGCGTAATGAGCCCCGCCTCGATCATGCGGTCGGCCAGCTTCGGCTGATCTTCGAGCGAGGCTTCGCCATGTTCTTGCACCACCTTTTCAAGAAAGGCGGTGAGCCTGACCTCTTCCACGAGGCCGCTCCGACGCAGCAGGTCGACCAACTTATTGGCGTCCACGTTGATCATTAAGGTTGAACGTGGCACTTGGTGCTAAGCACAAGCTGTAAATTCAGCGCATCCGCATTGCGGTTCTGCCCGAAGCCATACTTGTTCTGCCAAAGTGCGACAAGAGGAGTAAATGCCTACGATTAACTGTTCCGCCTGGCTCCATCCGAACTCGACCACCCGCAGGCGATCTATGACTTGAAGGTTCTCGATCCTGAAAATGCCTCGTCGGCGGCGTGGGGTCGCACACACGCCGGCAACTTTACTTTACCATGGGTGCCAGCAATCGACCAGCAGCTTTCGAGGGTTTGAGTAAGTTAGGCAGCCTCCCCATCGACAAAACCCCTTAAAAACTGGGCATTGGGGCCTTTTCCCCCGACTTTGGGATGGTTTGAAAATGCGGGTAACCAGGTGCAAAGAACTTAGCCATTTCGCCAGATTACGGCCATTGTCATTGCGCGTCATTCCCGCGATAAAACTCCTTTGATCAGGTCGGCATCGAAGTAGTTGGTGCTCATGCCGGCATCGACCACGATTTGCTGGGCATTGATTCCACTCGAACGCGGGCTCAACAAGAATGCTGCAACATACGCGGCCTCCTCGGTTCGCACGGCCGACTTACGCAGCGTGGCTTGCTCGGCATACAGATAAGAATCGACGTAGCCCGGAATGCCAGCCGAGGCGGAGGTCTTCAATAACCCGGGGGCGACGGCGTTGAATCGGACCTTTGAAAACCGGCTGAACGACTTGGCCAGAAAAGCAAGCGACGAGTCGAGCGCTGCTTTGATCGGAGCCATGTAGCCGTAATTCTCGCTGGCCATGCGCGTCGTGGAAATCGAAATCGTGACGACCGAGCCATCGTCGGCCAGCAAACCCTTCAGAGCGTTCGACACCGCGACGAGCGAATAACACGAAATATCGAAGGCTCGTAAAAAATCGCGTTTCGACGTTTCATGGAATGGCCGCGGTTCACCGGCGTAGTCAGCAAAGGCGATCGAATGCACGAAGCCGTGCAACTGGCCGCCCTGCCCGCTCACGTCGTGCGCGAGTTTTTCAATTTGGTCTTCGTGCTCCACGTCGCATACCAGCACAGGCGAGTCGCCGACGAAAGCCTGCACTTGTTCGCGACGGGCCTCGCTGCGAACGGCATAGACCACTTCCGCACCCGCATCCACCAACACACGGCTCACATGCCAAGCCACACTTTTACGATTGGCCACGCCCATCACGAGCACGCGCTTACCAGCAAGTTGTAAAAAATCAGCAGGCATTATTTGTTTGGTGGGGATTTAACCACAGAGACACGGAGGGCACGGAGAATTTGTAGGATGCGGGATAGTGGATACAGGGGGCAGGGTATTTACTGAATGCCTTGTCCCTGCTCCCCGCATCCTCCATCCTGAATCCTAATTCTTCTCCGTGCCCTCCGTGCCTCCGTGGTTCATTAACCCTTCGGAGCCATTTTGCAAATGAAATCGAACGTGGCAGCCATTTTGCCGTCGAGGCGGACCGTGGCGTCCATGATGAACACGCCGGCCATTTTTTCTTTCAAGGTCACTTCGAGTTCAATCGTATCGCCCGGGCGTACCATCGACTTGAATTTCACGTTATTGATACGAGTGACCACAGGCACTTTATCGGGATTCTCGGAAACCACGCTCGCGAGCAACACGGCACCGGTCTGCATGGCAGATTCGAGCAACAGCACGCCCGGCGTGAGCGGAAATTCGGGATAGTGCCCCGCGTACCAAAATTCGCTGCCGGTGAAGCGTTTACGGCACACGATGTGGTCAGCCGTTTGCTCGATAATCTCGTCGACGAGCAAAAATGGCTCGCGATGCGGGATGGCGGATTTGATGGCTTCGAGAGTCATGAGATTTTTTGTCCGCAGATGACGCAGATTGCTGCGGGTGGCATGCTTTCACGCGTTAGCGGGTAAGCATGCCTACGCCCGGAAGGCGAAGGCATGCCACCCAGCAAATTAAGACTGACAGGCCACGAGGGCACCTTCTGCTCTAAACACAATTTTATGCTGTGGTACTTAGTACTGCTGTCTTAGCCGACTTCATCAGTTGGCTATCCACTTCATTGGCCACAATTACGCCGTAGTTCATCGCGCCTAACCAGCCAGACATGATGATGCCGACACTGCCGGCATGGTACAGGCCGCTGATTTGTTGCGGCAACGCCCGGCTGACCGCCAACCCCTCGAACTTCGTGCCGAAGCTCGCCCCGTTGAGATGTTGCGTGTAATGCTTGAACGTGCGCGGAGTCGATGCCTCGGCATGGTCGATGCGGTCGCGAATTCGGGGCACGTATTTCTCGATGGCATCGAGCGTCGTCTCAACCAAATCCTTCTTGCTCGCTTGATACGTTTCTTCATCGAGGTTCGCCCAATCTTCATAGCGGGCATTGGTGCTCGATACGATCAGGCAGCGCGGCCGGCCTTCGGGACGAGTGCGCGGATAATAGAACGAGTAAGTGCGGCTGGTGACATCGCGACTCAACAATAATTCGGTGCGGAACAGCGGCGCGGTGGAACTAAACAGCAGGTCGCCCGTGGATTCGTCGATGGATTCCTCGGGCTTCAGCGCCATGTAAACCTGCGTGCTGGAATTATTGAGCCGCACGGCACGCGCTTCATCCACAAAGCCACGATCGAAATACCGTTCGCCGATGAGGTTGAAAATCGTGGCGTTCAAATTCGCGTTGGAAAGCACAGCGCCAGCGCGGATTGTACGGCCATTGACTTCGACCGCCTGGGCCCGGCCGCCCGAGCAATCGATGCGCGTCACGTCTGCCCGAATTCGAATATCCACGCCGTTCTTACGCAGTTCTTGCTCCATGAGCAGGATAAGCTTGTCGGTGCCACCTTCGAACGTGAAAACGCCCTTCGACATGAAATTCGAAAACACGATGCCGTAGCTAATGGCCGGGTCTTCGAGCGTGCTACCGTTGGCATAAGTGATTGGCTCCATAAGAAGGCGAATCACGTCTTCGCGACCTGGGAAGAACTTGTCGAACAGTTCGCGAGTGGTGGTCGACTGGTCGTCGTAAAAATTCATCCCGCGGGCCGTGTCGAAAAATGCAGTGACCGCGGCCGGATCGACTTTGAAGTCGTTGATGAGCAGGCGGGTGAAATCGTCGCGATTGAACGACGTGGTGAGCGAGAACATCGGGTTATCGAACCGGATGTTCTTAAGCTGTACGATCGAGTCGGCAATCTCCGGCGTCCAGTAACGGCGGCAGCTTTTGACCATGCCGTAGGGAAAGCCGTGTAGCGAGATATCGAAGATATGCCCGCCAGGGCGTTTGAACCACGTGGCCATTCCCCCCAGCTTGTAGTGCTGCTCGAGGAGCAAGACGCTACGCCCCGCGCGGGCCAGCACGTTGGCGGCAGTGAGACCGGCGAGACCGCTGCCGATCACCACGACGTCGTATTCATCTTTGGCGTCTTTGAGGAAATCGCGAGACATTGTCAGGGGCTGGGGGTCCGGGGCTGGGGTCTGGGGGCGAACTTGTGATTTTAACGAGATCGAGGGCGGGTGCTAAGTATGGCCGACCGGTTTATAGAAAAGTCGTTATTTCTCGGTAAAGAAGCTTGTTCGCGAGAAGACTGCAGAACAGCAGGTTTTACAAGAACTCTCGGGAAAGAATTTAACCACAGAGACACGGAGGGCACGGAGTATATTTATGAAGTGTTTTTTGAACCACAAAGACACGAAGGCACAAAGTATCGATTAAAAATCTCACTCAACCGTATACCGTAAACAGAAAGTACCCTATCAAAGGCGCATAAGTTGTTGAACTACTTTGCGCCTTCGTGTCTTTGTGGTTCAACTAAAATCTCTTCCAAAGCTCCGTGTCTCCGTGGTTAACAAACTTCCCCGCAATGTGAACCCAACAATTAAACACAACTCAAGATGTTAAAAATCGCCTCTGATGAATAAGCACAACCACCGCGGCGCGGGTTACGAACGCGCATCGAATGTTCTAAAATGGTGGCGATTGCCTTAGGCGTTGCCTCAGGCATTCTTTCGTTTTGTATCAGCACTACGGCGCGCGGGAAGTTCGTTGGTGCTGTCCTTAAGATGTTGCTGGAGAAAATTGACATGTATCGGCTCGGATTATTGCTCTTGTTGATGGGCCTGTTGGCGCTGCCCGGATGCGCCAAGAAAACTGAAGAATCTCAAACAGAAAGTGTTAGCGAATCATCGGACGCCGATGCTAAATCGGATGCGCCAATTGAGGAAATTGACACGATCGAAGTTGAAGTAGAAACAAGCGAAGCATCCACACAGGATGCCGCAAAGGCTGAAGCACCGGCGGTAACCGAGGGTGAGCAGTCGGAGCCCGCCGCGCAGAGTGAAGCAACACCGGCCGCTGATGATTCAAAGCCAACCGAGCCGCTGCCAACCGAAGAAATCGCTAAAACGGCTGAACCGGCCCCTACGGAAGAAGTGGTGCTGGGCACGGAAATACTCACCGAGGGTATTCCTGGCGAAGGCGACCTCACGATCGAGCAACTCACGGCATTTCTCGACGATCCGAAGAGTCACGTGGTATTGAAGCCCTTGTTGCCATTGGGACTCGCGGCCGGCATCGGTCAAATGGCCGGCTTAGAAGAGAACCCCCTGACTCGTGCCAAAATCGAGTTGGGCCGACAGTTGTTTTTCGATCCGCGTTTGTCGCAGGACAGTTCGATTAGCTGTGCAAGCTGTCATCACCCCGACTTTGGCTATGCGAAGGACACGCAATTCGGCGAAGGCGTTGGCGGCCAGGCCGGTAATCGTAATTCGCCAACCGCCTACAACCGCATTCTAAGCAGCGTGCAGTTCTGGGACGGCCGGGCCGCGACGCTCGAAGAACAAGCCAAAGGACCGATCGCCAACCCGATCGAAATGGCCAATACCCACGACGTGTGCGTGGATTACCTCAACAAAATCCCCGGCTACAAGCTGCAATTCGAGCGCGTATTTCCGGGCGAAGGTTTAAATATCGACACCGTTGCCCAAGCGATTGCCAGCTTCGAGCGAGCCCTCGTTACCGGGCCCTCGGCATGGGACTATCACGAAGCCTTGAAAACCTTTACTGAATTGTACGCGGCCGATTATGAAAACTTCGAAGAGATGAAGGAAGACGATCCCGAGCTATACGAGGAATACGTCGTTCTAAAGAAGCAGGCCGACGAAAACCCCTTGAGCGAGAGCGCCGCGCGTGGCGCTGCGTTGTTCTTCGGCAAAGCAAACTGCACCGCTTGCCATGTGGGTGCCAACTTCACCGACGAGTTGTACCACAACATCGGCGTAGGCATGGATGCCGAGAACCCGGACCTGGGCCGATATGAGATCACCAAAAACGAAAAAGATAAGGGCGCGTTCAAAACCCCGACCGTTCGTAACGTGGAGCTAACCGGCCCTTTCATGCACGATGGTTCGCAGAAAACGCTGGAAGAAGTCGTGGAGTTCTACGACAAGGGCGGCCATCCGAACGAATGGCTCGACGAGAAAATCGTCGCCCTGAATCTTACCGCTCAGGAAAAGGCCGACTTGGTAGAGTTCATGAAGGCTCTGACCGGTCCCCTGCCAAAAGTCGAAGCGGAGCGTTTGCCCGAGTAATACCGTACTCCTTCGTTGCTTTTGTTAACCACAGAGACACGGAGGGCACGGAGTTTGGAAATCGAAAGGCCGGCGGCATAGGTCGCCGGCCTTTTTTGCTGCGCGCCGGGGATGATCCCATCGTCATTCCCGCATGCGCGGGAACGACGAACACGCAAAAGTCCGTAAGAATTCCGCCCCATTCAAGGCTGCGGTTCCAACCAAATCATAAACCCGGCGGCAGGGTCTCCGATTGCACCCGTGTCGGAAATTCGATAACGGATTAAAACAACTGGCTTGTCTGACGCAGGCACTGATATCGTCTCGTGACCGACGCCTTCACTCGTGGAGGAACGACGACCTCCGGTCACCCATGTTTGCGATGAGCCTATCGAACCTTCAGGCGTGCTGAGTGTGCTGGACCAATGGCCATCGGCGTTACGTTTCATCCGATACTCGATCCAAGTCTCGCCCTGTTGATCTAGAACTATCATTCCATTGGTATTCGGAAAACCTTTTGCCGAAATGCTACTATTGGCGAGATTTAGTTGGTACTCTTTACCTTCCGGTATCCAAACTCGCCATTTCCATACATTATCGTCCTCAGTTGTACGTAGTTGAATTGCATGCAGCTTCAAGGGGTCATCAATTGTAAGGACGCCAATTTCATTGCGTAGCTTACGAAGCTCGGCACGCAGGGGCCCGACCTCGCGCCACTGCAATACGATAACACATCCCATGCCCAGAATCGTCATGAGCAATAAGGCAGAGAGTAGCGACAACCGCGGCCGCCATTTTCTTCCTTTGCGCGGCGAGCTATCGGCATCGCTCATAGATCGCTCTTGAGGCAATGCTGGTTGGCCATCGCAATGCCGCTGGTGAGGCTACCGATGATGCCCACGAACCCCTGATCCGTGCCGCACACGAACAAATTCTCAAGATGCGTGCGGCCATCAAGCTGCTTTTCCGGTGCGCCGTAAACGGCCCCGTTATCGTGGCCCGTGTAGCGAACGATCGTCGTCGGCGTAAACATATCGGTGGCAACAACCCGGCCACGATAGTCGGGCACGAATCTCACGGCCGATTCTGCAATGCGGTCGTACCAACGTAACTTTTCGACACGGTAGGTCGGCTCATCCAGTTCGCGCCAACGATCGAAGTTGGCGAGTGCCGTGATGCGGATCGTGCTATCGTCGAGGGGCGAGTCGTACGCAAAATTATTAGGCGAACAAATAACCCCGCTACGAACGTCGCACAGTTCGTCCGGCTTTTGCCACACGAACTTGTCATGGTCGTTGAAAAACGTGATGGTGCGATCGTGTCCCAAGTCGCTGGGTGCCCGGTCGAGCGTGGCAATCGTTTCGCAAAAGCTGAGCTGTCCCGGCACTCGCGACGCCACCACCGGCTGACCATCGTCGCACAGCCGCATCGTTTCGCACCAACCTGCCGAGGAAACGATATTGCGAGCTTCAAGCTCCTCGTCGTTATCAAGAATCACTCGCACGACACGGCCATTCTCCACCACAAGCCGTTTCACGCCACTACGAAGCTTGAGCTCGCCGCCCAGCGCGCGGAACTTCCGCACCAGGTGCTTCAAGATGAGCCGAACCCCCGCAGCCGGCCGCCCCAGCCCTTCGAGAAAAATACTGCGGAACATGATCGAGAATTGCCCCCAATCCATGTCGTTTTCGCGGGCCGAGCCGTAGTACATGAGCGGGCACATAATCATTTCCACGAGCAGCGGGTCGGTGATGATTTCGCCCACCACTTCACGCGCCGACTGATTCATGTGCTCGTCGCTCAAATCGTCGTAGGAAACGATCTCGCGGCTAAGGCGATCGAAGTTATCGATCTGCTGGGGAAACGCCCAGGAGATTTCCTGGCGAAGTGTTTCGGGGTCATTATCGAAACGCAGCCGAACACCGGGAAAGGCAATTTCGGAACCAAGCTGTGGCGAAATGGCAAAATCGTCCCAGCGAAATCGGAGTTGCCGTAGCAGCTTCGCGAGCGGACCCGTCTTGGTCCCCTTCGGCGTGAAGTTCGTCACGGCATGCAAGCCAACGTCGTAGTCGCGGCCGTGCAGGCGATAAAACGAGTTCAGTCCGCCGATCGTGTTATGCCGCTCCAGAATGCACACTCGCTGATCGTAGTAGGCAAGCCGAATGCCGGCGGCCAGACCGCTCATGCCCGCGCCGATGATGAGCGTGTCGTACATGGAATGAACGCCTGACAGAAATTGCGAATTGCAAATTGCAAAATATCAATTGCAAATTGCAAAATCGTATGAGCGTATTCGAGCGGAAACGTGGTTTGGTAATTTGCAATTTGCAATTCTCATTTTGCATTTTGCAATTCGCCCTAGCCAACTTGAGCCGGCTGAACAGCTATTATGCCTTCTGCCGCTCTAAATCGCGCATCAACGGCTCGAGATAGGCCACCGTCGTTGCCATGCTCGCCAAGTTGATATAATCATCCTCCGGAATTTGCACGCGATGGCGCTTGCGGAGTTCCATCACGATGTCGAGGAAGTCCATGCTATCGAGCTCCAGTTGTTCGCGGAAACGAACGTTGTCGTCGAGCTTCGAAAGATCTTCATCGGGAGCGATGTCGCTGAGGATGTCGAGGACTTCTTCTCTAATTTCGGCAGGAGTCATGTTTTTGGGGGTCAGGGGTCGGGGGACAGGGATCAGGGGCTGCGGAATCGTTTTGCGGTTTTTGTCCGCATTCGTTGTCGTTAAAGCTTGCCAATGATTACGACCGAGTTGATGCCCAGCATACCAAATGAATTGTTGAGGATATAGCGGACGGCCTCGCGTTTTCGCGGCTCATTCAGCGTAAGGCCGGGCAATTCGCACTTGGGGTCGAGCCGATCCACATTGATCGTGGGGTGGCAAACACCGTCATCAAACGACGGCAAATTACCGGCCAATTCGAGCGCCCCAGCGGCCCCCATCGCGTGGCCAATGAAGCTTTTCGTGTTATTCACCGCCGGCGGCGAGCCGTTGCCGAACACCTGCCGCAAAGCGGTGCATTCCTGGATGTCGCCGCTATCGGTGGCCGTGGCATGCGTGCTCACCAAGTCGATATCCGACGCGTTAAGCCGAGCACGGTCCAGCGCCATCTCCATGCAGCGAGCTTGCTGGCTCGGATTCGGCAGCACGAAATCGCTCGCGTCGCTATTCATGGCATAGCCGACCAGTTCGCCGTAAACTTTCGCGCCGCGGCGTTTCGCATCGTCGAACCGTTCGAGCACATAAACACAGCCGCCTTCCGAAACCACGATGCCGTTGCGATCCATATCGAACGGGCGCGAGGCCTTGGTAGGGTCTTCGTGTTTGGCGAGCGCGCCTTGACTCGCGAAGCCAGCGAAAATACCGAACGTGCGAATGCTCTCCGAAACGCCGCCGGCAAGCGCCACATCGCACTCGCCCAAGCGAAGCATTTGGGCCCCCTGAATCATGCCCGCGTTGCCGGCGGCACATGCGGCACCAATCGTGTAATGCGGACCGGTGATGCCCATGTTGAGCGTGATTTCGCCCGCCGGGTTGTTCGCCACCGTCCGCGGGTTGTGGTGGTGCGACCACACCGAGGTGTCGTAGTTGTACCCTTTGATTTCGTGGATTTCGTTCTCGGTTTCGACGTTCCCATGCTCGGTGACCCCGATATAAACGCCGACCCGTTCGCGGTCGAGGCTGGCCCAGCCGAGGCCCGAGTCGGCCACCGCCTCTTGCGAGCAGTAAATGCCGATGCTGCCCGCCCGCGTGCCGCGACGAAGCTCTTTACGCTTTTGATACTTAAGCTCGTCGAAATCGCAGATGCCGGCAAGCGTTTCACCCACGTAGCGGATGTCGTACTTCTTGACCCCGCTCTTACCGGTCAAAAGCGCTTCGCGGTACTCGCCGAGCGAGTTCCCGTTCGGCGCGGTAAGGCCGATGCCGGTGATCACAATCCGTTGATGATCGTCGAGGTTTTGCGGCATCGTGGCAGGCAGTCGCCCCTGCGGGACGATCGTTGGGGGGACTTTTGCGGTAAACCATTGAAACTACCGGCATTTCGGGCCGCTGGCAAGCGGTTTCAACCAATCAACCAACGCCCCCAGCACATAGCGTGGGTGCTTCCGCACCCACGAATCGCGGCTGCAACCCCCATTTAGCCGCCGGTCATTGACCGGCGGGGAGCGCATGGTTCTACCCACCAAAAACACATCGCCGGGTGCCACTGGTAGAAGCACTAATCGATCTTCCCAAACAGCATGGAGTAAAGCAGCTTGTACGCTCTACCTGATCCACCAACCACGCCCCGTCACCTCCTGTTCAAAATGCCGAGTTTCTCGTGCTTTTCGGGGCTATCCGGAATAAGGTTAGCGGCGCAGTGCCTGTAAGGGGACTTGGATTGCCACTGCAAAAAATAGTTTTTTCCATGAAAAGTGCTTGACGCCATTATTCGGTCGGGTAGGTTAGACCCCCGAGCATGGAGGAAGGCGACAGCGGTCTTTTTTGTCCGATTGTCAAGTAGTAATTGGGTTATGAACCACTAGTTCCTCGCTGTGAGTACCGCTAATGATCCGGAAACATATCGTCGCTACGGCGGCTTTGACCCTCGCGTTCTTCGCTTGCGCGGCTACGCCGACCAGCGCATTGGTTATAGCGGCCAGCAACCAAATGATCGTGGCTGAGAACGGCGCGGCCCTTTATAATTGGAATCCGGATCAACTCGTCTCCGGTGAAAATCATTTGGCTACGAGTATTCCGGGACCCTCACGGGCGTGAATGTCGCGCCGCTTGTCGGAGCGAACACGTTTTACGCCAACGGCTTTACCGGAACGAATTCGATCTCGTTGAACATCGAAGCCGGCCATATTTGGAATGGTCACGAAACGCTGGGACACGTAACTTCACTGACCAATGCGGCCGGGGTGCCCAACTCGCCTTTTGGCTCGCCGGCGTTCGATCGACACGCCACGTGGGTTGGGATGATGATCGGCGGCCGCGTCAACCCATCCAACCCCAGTCCGACTGTTCAGGAAGGCATCGCGAAAGACACAACATTGCGTTCCGGCGCAATCGCCACAAGTTGGTCCGGCTCGTCTTACGCATTGAGTTTTAACGCCACCGTGGCATCGCTGGCCTTTCCATATGCTGGCGGGTTCGGCGTTGCCGACACAATTAACAGCAGTTGGGGGCAGGTAGGCTCGGCGGGTTCGCCGGAAGCAGCCGGCACCGACATTCGTAGCATGATCATCGATTCGTTGGCGAATGCCCAGCGATTCACCACGTTCGTGGCTTCGGCGGGCAACAGCGGCGCAAGCGGCAACAATACGGTCGGGTCGCCAGGATCCGGCTACAACGGCATCACGGTTGGCGCGCTGCAGAACAACGGATCCAACGTTTACGACGCGATCGCTTCGTTCAGCAGCCACGGCCCCCAAGATTTTCAAAACGGCGCGGGAACCACGGTGTCGCTCGCTCGCGCTCCGGTAGACATCGCCGCGCCAGGAACTAGCCTCACCAGTGCCTTCTATGGAGGGCAAACGGGCGGCAACGATGCGGTCCTCAGCGGCTCCACGCCGTCGGGTGGCCCAAGCTCCTACTCCGGCGGCTTAAATGGCACCAGCTTTGCCGCGCCCATCACCGCAGGTTGCGTTTCGCTGATGCACGATGCGGCGGCAACTCTCGGACTCCCGGTGGATGCCGAGGATACCCGCGTCATCAAAGCCAACCTGCTGAACGGCGCTGCCAAAATCCCAGGATGGAACAATGGCCAAGCGACGCACCCCAATGGCAACGGCGGCGTCCTGACCACTCAGTCGCTGGATTATTTCTCTGGTGCCGGTGCCGTCGACATGACCCGCACCTACTCGCAGTATCTGCAAGGTCAGACCGACATCGCCGGGACAACTGGCGGATCGACTTCCCAAGCCATAGGTTGGGATTTTGCCAACGCGGTAATCGGCACGAACATAGACACGGTGATTACCACGCCGTTGGCCGGTGGCAGTGAGTTTCGCGCCACGTTGACGTGGTTTCGTGATCGCATCTACATCAGTTCCACGCAACAGTTGGACAACGGCTTTGCCGATCTCAACCTGCAGATTTGGGACAGCACCTTCACGACGCTCTATTCCGAGTCGAGTAGCCTCTACAACGAAGTCGAGCATCTGACATTTACGCTGCCGGTCACCGGTACGTACGGAATTCGCGTGGCCTATCCGAACAACACGTTCGGATCACTGACCACGGAAGAGTACGGCCTGGCCTGGTGGGGCGTTGCGGTACCCGAGCCATCGACGGCGGTGATGCTCTGCATCGGATGGATGCTGTGCGGCTGGCAGCGGAAGAGATCGGCGGCCTAAGCTTGCCGCAGCACGTAGTAGCACGACGTAGCGTGGGTGCTTCCGCACCCACGTATGGTGCGCCACATTTCTATCCTGTGTTGCCCCGGCAACCCGCCTCCCAATTCCGCGGGCCCCCGTGGTGGAAACCACAACTACGCTCGACATCGAACCGATCGCCGACTCTCCGCTGAACGTCGAACGCACTGAATCTCTACCCCACTTAACACACTCCAATTACTGTGCCGAACAGGATTGCTCCGGCCCCTTTGTTTTTCCTATCAACCGTTGTGCCACTGTTCGCCGGTGCGACTTGCGCCGGAGCCAGAAAAGAATTCCGCCAACCGTGAGCAAGGCACAAGTTACAACTGTCCAATCCGTATTGCGCGCAACTTCCGTGGCGATCTTGCCGGGGGCTTCAGCAATCGGTTTCGCAAGTTCTACTGTTCCGTCTATGAATGGTTTTGGATCGCTGAGAAATGCTGTCAGCGTTGTTGCAACGGTAAGCGCCCCTTTATTCCTCCAGATGAAATCCATAGCAGCGTCGCCGTATTTGGTAACGAC
This sequence comes from uncultured Planctomycetaceae bacterium, assembly GCA_964618225.1. Taxonomy (GTDB): domain Bacteria; phylum Planctomycetota; class Planctomycetia; order Pirellulales; family Lacipirellulaceae; genus JABDGM01. The sequence goes on along the minus strand of CAZTWS010000056.1, from coordinate 12,018 downwards.
GGGAAGTAGTTCATTGCTTCGGCCAATCTGGTTGAGAGTCCCATCCTCGGCCATCATCGCAAGCCTGCGGCCGTTCTGCTTGGATACGGCAGTCAGAGCCCCGGCAGCGGGCTTGCCCATCGTCTGAATAAGCGGCTCCGCTAGTTCGCCGTGCTTCATCATCGCCTCAGCGGCATCGTCACCGTATTTAACAAAGATCGCCATTCGGTTCTTTTTCGCTACTACCCATAGGGCATTGTCCCCGTGTCGCGCCATCAGCTTGATCGCTTGTGGTCCGTTCTCCCCAGCTTCTTCCACAATGCGAAGGGTTGTGGGCCCGACTTTCTTTACAGCGGAAATCGCTTCGTCACCATGTTTAACGGCCAACACTTCCACCTTGCGGGCGAAGGTTTCAGCGCCCTCTTCAATCGCCTCCTTCCCAAATTTCTGGGCGACATACTCGGCGGCCTCTTTGGCAGCCTTCGACTTTACGCCAGCCTCGGCGATACCGGCGATGGAAACAAAGAACAGAGCGTTAACCGCGATCATTAAGTGACTGGACATGTTACGGGCCTTTACTATTAAGGATTGTTAGTACGGCCTCGCTTCGCACGCGGGCGCGCTCATTCGCGATGTCTTGGAGTTGAACACGCAGCCCTTTAGCGTCGTTTGTGCCATCCAGAATTAAGCGTCGTATCTCGTCGAGTTTCTTGTCAACTTCGGCGGCAAGACTACCTTTGGGATCGGCATACCAATTCCAAACACGCGAAACGATGTCATCCACGATAATTGCAACGGCAAGGCCGATTCCGAAAGTCGCGGGTGCTGATTCGGCGCCAGCGGCAAGGATCCCGCTCGAAACGAGGAGGCGTACTGCTACATGGGCCAACACTTGCCCCGTAATCTGAGAGGCAATTTCCGTTCCGATGTTCGCACCAAGATCCTTTTTGGTCGCCGTTATTGCGCGAGAAACAGCTTCGTCGTATGATTGCTGAAGCTTTTGATCGTCAAGTCGACCAATTACATATGTCGCAGGAAAATCAGCGACATCTTCCCGCATCTTCACGAGCATTTGACTTTCAATGCTCTTGACATGTTTCAAATAGCTGTCAACCGCCTGGGCCACGGCAGCTTGAAGCTGGTCCGCTTTGAATACACGCTCTTCAAACTTTTCGCGGATGAATTGTTGGTGGCTGTCTCCGGGCTCCTTTGGGAGTTTTTCTATGAGATCAGGACGCACCAAATCGACTACAAGCACCTCCACGCTAACGTATTTGCCATATTTCAGATAATAGTACGGAATTGTCCGAGCATGGTCCCCAATGAGGCGCCACTTGCTACCGTAACTTAGGGCGTCCTCTGCGAAGGCCGGAGTGTTCCTTTTTGCGTCAGCAAAAAACGTGTCGATGGCCGCAATGTGCTTATCGATTACGCGTTTGCACTCATCGTCAGCCCAAGTGAGATTCGGCCGAGCAACCTCGTCGGCCGTCGGTGGTAATTTGAGTGTGGGCTGCGCTGGCGGACTTTCCTTCTCGCGGAAAAGTGCAAGTATTGGCTCACGCGCGAGCGTACCAACAACGACACCGATGCATGCCGTCACCAGCATTATGTAGGTCGGCTTAGTGCGGGCCATTTTGGTCCTCATTGAGGTTCGAGTATCGCGAGAACAGCTTGGCGGCGAACCACTGCCCGGCCCCTTGCAAATTCCCGAAGCCGCTGGCGTAGCCCTTGCACATCGGTGGAGCCGTCGATAATAAGACGGTTAATCTCATCCAGTTTCGCATCGAGCTCGGTCGCCAAGTCTCCCGTTGGATCAGCATACCAGTCCCAGACCCACGAGACGATCTGGTCCACAATTACGCCGACGACAACACCAATACCGAACGTCCACCACCCCGAGCCAGCACCAGTAGCCAGGATTCCAGCAGATACGCCAAGGCGAATTGCCACTTGGGCCAGTACCTGCCCTGTGATCTGGGAGACAATTTCCGTCCCAATGTTAGCGCGAAGATCGCTTCCACTAGCAGCAATTGCACGCTCTATCGCTTCGTCGTAGGCAGCCCGCAATGTTACCTCGTCCAACTGCGCGATCATGTACGTGGATGGAAAGTCGGACACATCCGTCCTGATCTTGACGAGCATCTCCCCCTCGATGCTCTCAATGTGGTTCAGATAGCTATCAACGGTTTGCTTGACAGCGGCTTCAAGTTGAGGAGGGCTGAATATGTACTCCTCGAACTTTTCGCGAATGAACGTCTGGTGGCGCACTTTGCTAGTGAACGGCACGTAGTCTGCGACGAGTCGCCATTTGCTACTCCAGCCAAGCGCCTGTTCGGCAAACGGCCGCGTGTTTTTCTTGGCCTCCGCAAAGAACGTGTTGAGGGCGCCGATGTGCTCCTCGATTACACGTTCACACTCCTGCTCGGCATCCGTTAGATGAGGAGTGGCGATTTCCTGCGGGGTCGGCACCGCTTTCGCAACTTCCTCGCGAGTCGTTTTCGATGTTCCCTGGGACCGGCCGGCCGCGTCAGCCAGGAATAAGCGAGCAAGCGGCTCTCGTCCCAATACTGCGACCGCGAGGGCAATTGATGCTCCCGTCACTAGCACGATTGACTTGCGTCGTGCGAACACGTTTCCCCCTGATGTAAACGGGTTGCCCATTCAATATATCAGACCCAGAACGCCGTATTAAAAATAAGGAACGGGAATCAATTGTCAATGCTATGACTCCCTTCTCCTTTCTCGTCTTACTTTTATCGTATAAAAAATGGAGAAAAGCGTTGCGTGCCTGCCACTCTATTCTGCAAGCCCCAAATGAAGCAGGTACGCGTTTCGCTGTGCGTCGCGACCGCGCGAATCGGTGATTTTCTCCCAGCGCTCCGCCGCTGCCGCCAAAGCCGCGGCTGGTTGCGTTTCTCCAGTCGTCGCGGCCGTTACGGCATTGTCTAAGGCCGATAAATAATCGTCGATACCAGGAATCCGCGGCACCGCTAAAAATCGTTCGCCGCCGAGCGCGGTGTCGATCGTGCCCGAAAGCGCCATAAGCTGATCGGCCGTCACCTGGCTGCCATACCACTTGGCCGACTTGGCCAGTGAACGGCGAACGGGGACAACGGGCCCGCCAAATTGCGCGAGTTGTGTGCTCGGACCTACCTCGGCCAACCACTGCAACAGCTTAAACGCGCTGGCCGCATTTCGCGACGATGCGCTCACCGCACCAAGCCGGTCGTCGTACCCCACAATCGGAACGAGTGCCGCGCCACGGCGACTCTCTGAAACACGAGAACCAACTTTCGCCTGAGCCACCTGGCTGCTGGTAGCTGCTTCCGCTGAAACCTTCCCATCCACGACCTCCCCCTGCTCCGCATTGGCATCCCCTGAGACAGGCTGCTTCTTAATCGCAATCAACTTTTCAAGCGCATCGACAAACGGCTGCTCGGTGATTCGTGGTTTCATCGTCTCCGCATCGAACAACACGCCGAGCCGGTTCTCGCTAACCACATTCGGAGCGGCCATCGCGAGAAATTGAAGCGAGGGCATCCCATCGGCTGCGAGCGAATTGCCATCCGCCACGATCGGCCGCGCGCCGAGTGGTAACGCAACCGATTGATCGCCCCATCGAACAATCGACTGGCGAAACATCGGGTAGAAATCCGTTGCGTTCAGTTCTTCGCTTTCGAGCACATTCGACCGCACGGGCCGCAGTAGGCCGCGCGAGGCCAATACTCCTAGGTACCGCGAGGGAAAAATCAGCACGTCGGCATCAATCGTTTTTTCGTCCGCAATTTTTTCCCAGGGCACGTCGCTCGCAATAAGTTCGCCGCTGCCCTGCTCTTGCCATTCTCCGCGAAGCCGATTGATCGCCTCCACGAGCTTGACGTCATTCACGACCAGCACCCGAAGTGTTAAACTTGGCCGCGGTTGGTCCGGGGCCGCGTGGGGCTTCGACTGGTCGGCGGTTGAATTCTCTTCTCGGCCCGTACATCCTACGAATACGCCTGCAACGAGCAAAATCATCGCGGCATACGTCCCTCGCAATCGTAGCGAGGCCCCCCAAAAACCAATCCACAATGTCGCGACAGACACACTCTTTTTCATCTTGCAATCAACACGCATGAGCATCTACCTGGGCATCGATATCGGTACGTCTGGCACGAAAACGCTGGCTATCAACGAGCGGGGCAAAATCTTGGCGCACGCAATGGCCGAGTACCCTTGTTACCATCCCAAACCCATGTGGAGTGAGCAAGACCCGGAAGATTGGTGGACCGCCACGGTGAAAACGGTTCGGACCGTGGTAAAAAAAGCGAAACTCAAGCCAGCCGATGTGCGAGCCATCGGCCTCTCGGGCCAAATGCACGGCTCGGTATTCCTCGACAAGCAAAATCGCGTCGTGCGACGTGCGCTTTTGTGGAACGACCAACGGACCGCCGCCGAGTGCGCGGAAATCGAAAAACGAGCCGGCGGACGAAAGCAACTCATCAGCATGGTGGCCAATCCCGCCCTTACCGGGTTCACCGCGCCGAAAATCCTCTGGCTGCGCAACAAAGAACCCAAGAACTTTGCCAAGACGGTTAAAGTGCTGCTTCCCAAAGATGAAATTCGCCGTCGTCTCACCGGCGAATTCGCCACCGAAGTAAGCGATGCCAGCGGCATGTTGTTGTTGGATGTAGTGCATCGTTGTTGGTCGAAAGAACTGCTGTCGAAGCTGGAACTCGATCCGTCACTACTCGCGCGCTGTGTGGAATCCGAAGAAAGCACCGGCCGATTAACTCCAGACATTGCCAAGTTGCTCGGCCTCTCGACCGATTGCATGGTCGTCGGCGGCGCGGGCGACTGCGCGGCAGGCGCGGTCGGCAACGGCGTCGTCGAGCCAGGTGTGCTCTCGACCTCCATCGGCACGAGTGGCGTAGTGTTTGCTTACAGTGATAAACCGGAAGTCGATCCCGAAGGACGCCTCCACACATTTTGCCACGCGGTACGCGGCAAGTGGCACATGATGGGCGTCACCCTTGCGGCCGGCGGCTCGCTGCAATGGTTCAAGAACGCACTGTGCGAAACGATGGCCACCGTAGCTAAGCGTAAGAAGATCGACGTTTACGATGTTCTCACCGAGGAAGCCGCGGTGGTTCCGCCCGGCTCCGAAGGATTGTTTTTCTTGCCCTACCTTGCGGGCGAGCGCACGCCACACGCCGACCCGTTCGCGCGCGGTGCGTTCGTGGGCCTCACGCTCAGCCACACACGCGGGCATATGGTGCGATCGATTCTCGAAGGCGTCACTTACTCGCTCCGCGATTGCCTCGAGATCATGGAACAACTCAAAGTGGGCGTCAAACAAATTCGCGCCACAGGCGGTGGTGCAAGAAGCTCGTTCTGGCGACAGATGCAGGCCGATGTGCTTGGCAAATCGGTCGTCTCCATGGCCGCCGATGAAGGGCCCGCCTATGGCGTTGCCCTACTCGCAGCCGTGGGCGCGGGCGAGTATAGCAACATCGCCGAGGCCTGTGCCGCCACCGTGAAAACGCGTTCTCAAACGAAGCCGAACAACGCGGCCCGCAAAAGCTACGACAAAGCGTTCCCGATCTACCAGGGTCTCTACCGTTCGCTCAAAAAGGATTTTCGGGCGATTGCGGAAAACGAATAATCGCTCTCGCCAGAATTAAGAACCGCTTGCCGAGGCGGAGTGCAGCCAATGCCCGAGAATCGGGCAGCCCGACTACACTCGGGGGCTATTAATTGGCCTGGTTGGGGGCCGCCACATCGCTCGAAAAACTGCTACCGCTGAGGAAGCTGAGCACCGGCGTTCCGGCACCCGCCGCGGCGGCGGTTTTTTCAGGCGCGTTGTAGTGCGCCATGAGATCGGTGTGCAATTGGACGCACTCGATATAGCGATTTCTGGCCGATTCACCGGTCAAAAGCAGCGTATCGAGAAGCGACATTTCATCGTCGCTGATATTCTCATCCAGCAAAGCCCAGGTCAGCTCCTGCACGCGTTCCAAGACGTTCAACTCGGGGTCGCGACCGCGAGCGTTCGAGGAATCGGAGCTGGAGTTCTTATCGTGGCTGGCCATTGGTCTTGCTTTCTAAGTCTAGGTCGAAGGATGCACGACAGGCCGATACGCACTTGGCGCGCCAAAAGCCAACTTGGCAGCCTGCCCCAGGATGGACTCCTTTGCCAGCCAAGGGGTTCGGGCATTCCTTGTATCGTCGAAACGGCGACAAGTGATAGAAGGAAACCAGTCGCCCCGCAAGAGAAATTGGCCGTCTGGGCGGCTCATGCTGAAAAAACAGGCGGAAACCAAAAGCCCCGGTATCGGTGAAGTCGCCGCTAGCAACGGGTGAGCAAATCCCTCGCTTCGACTGGCAAAGCACGACGCTTACCAAGTGGCATAAGCGAAAACGTCGATGTTTTTGCGTAGGTGCGCACAACTCCTCCCCCTGGGTTTTGCGCATCTACGGGCGGGTGGAGTCGAGAGTTGAGGGTCTAGTGTCTAGGGCCAGAAGGGGTGCGCAGGGGGGACCGCGGAGATCGGGATTGGGTTGGCAGGATTAGGTTTCCAAAGAGCGGGCACGGCGGAGCCGTGGCGTGAGTGCGAGCATCCACGTTATGTTTCGTTCAGGAGTCAGCATGGCATAATCGTGGGCTGTTGTGTTGCGGAAAAAACGGCCACTTGGGTGGCCGGAAATAGTGGCCGGAAATAGTGGGTTGACAAAGGGGGAGGCAAACGGGGAATGCCGAACGGGGAATGGGGGGCGGAGTGTGCGTTGCGTTCAATGCGTTACGATGCGCTCTTGATGGGGATAACTCCGATACTTCCCGCCGGTCATTGACCGGCGGCTAAATGGGGTTTGGCGGGCCGCAATACTACGACCTCGGAACGCCCAAGGTGTTCCACTCCACAGCCCAAGGTGCGCGGCTACGCCGTAGGCGTTACACCTCGATCTCGAAGCTTACCCAGAGTGCGCCGCGAGCGCGGCGCACTCTGGGCTTTGGAGTCGAACCGCTTCGCGGTAAGCCGCAACTTTCATTTCGTGGTGAACTCCCCACGGCCGATTGTCGGTGCTACCTGCTCTTTGAGTCAGAGGACGTTGCAGGTCGTCGCCGCAGAAACATGCCGGATGCCGCCAACAGCAGCAGTGTGCTGATTGCTGGTTCGGGAACAGCACCACCGGAGCCGCCACTGCTGCCCAATGTCCGACCGAAGTTAGCACGCCACAAGTTATAGTCGCTCTGCGTGTAGGTTATCCCCAAGCCTTTGCGCCAAATAATATAGTCGGTTGCGTCTACAACGTCGTTCAAATCGAAGTCGCCGGGCAGGTTTGCGACGCCTGCTATCCGAGTCGGCGGGCCCACGTCGATATGCAGGTGATTTGCGTGGACGTCTGTGCTGTCGAGAAATACATTGGTGCCTGGGCGTAGCTCCAAAATTCTGTTGCGCACATCATAGTTCGACGTGATGATGCGAGTCACTTGCCCGGCGGCTCCCGCATCAATGAACCCGATACCACGGGCGGCTACCCTGGACTCAAGAGCGCTGAGAGTTCCATTGCCACGGCCGTACCAACCTTCCGTGTATAAGTCGATATCGGTACCCACCAGATGCGTTGAGTGCCATTGCGACGAGCCGTACCCGTCGGCTGTCGACAAGGCGGTGATCCCTTGCTGGTGCCCCATTGCTTGCATCGCCTTGGCCGAACCCTTGTAGATCAAATCGGCCGTCCAACTCGTAGCGTATTGCTCTGGCCCGGTTGTAATCCAAACATCAGAATTTCCGGTTAACCGCACCCAGGCCGGCGCATTGGCGGCATTGAGCCACGCCGCCGTATTAGGCCCGATGATGCCGTCAGCGTTGGCTTGGGTGGCGTTGACCCCGGGAAGGGTCGCGGCCTGAAACGTTTTTAGGGCCGAATTTGTCGCGGGACCAAAATCGCCGTCGATTACCAGCGCGCTGCCTCCCTGGGGGACAAATCCCAAATAGCGCAGCCGCTGCTGTTGTTGAGCAACATAGATCTTATTATTCGCCGGCCGGTTGATGGCCTCCAGGCTCTGGCCCACCGAACCGGGGCCGCTCCCCGTATACCCAGGCCGCACTACCACGTCGAACGACTTTGTCTCGCCATTGATCTTGAAAGTGCCCGACATCGTGCCCTGCCACCCGCGCTCGCTGCTTATGTCGCCCGGCGCGGCAGGGTTGGGATACGCCCAGAAGCGCCCAGCGGTCAAAAACGGGACACCCGTCAGCGCGCTACCCAACAAGGTGTGCGATGTGTATCCAGCATTCAGCGCAAGATCGGAAAAAGTGGCTCCTGCGGGCACCCCCGGCAACGCCGCAAAATTAACTTCAATCGCGTCGCCCGAGCGGCCGTAGAAACTGAAGTCGGCGGCGATTGTACCGCTCGCTATGGTGTGAGCAAGTACAGTCGCAGCCAACGCAGTTCTTAAAACACTATTCATCCGGTGGTCTCCCCAGTTAACCCGGCCTGTAGCCACTTTTCAGCGCAACCTAAGCGTCTATTGTAACGTCAGCACGCCACACCGGTGTTTAGCACGCGGTGAATTTTTTGCTTTTTCCTGCGTTGCAGGGCAATAGATGGTTCACGGGGTGCCCTCGGGCACCGAATCCTCCAGGAGGAAGAAATGGGGATGTGAGTACGCGTAATGCAGGCGTCCCGAAATTACGGGCGGTAGGTGGGGGGAGTCGTAACCGTAGTATCGTAGTATATCGTGGTCACCAGAAAACCAGATACGCCAGCGGGCCAGCCATGTGAAGCCGACACGGCTCGGGCAGAATACAGACCGCAGTAAACGGCTCTATACGACCAACTGAGCGGAATAAGCCTACCTCCAGCCGATCGATCGATCCATTACCACACTCGGCAAGGGCCATGATTGATAATGGCGCGTCAAAAGGTGTGTTCGATCCCGCCGGAGATTATTGTCACAAGTTTTGGTTCTCTTATTGATGATTGCATTGAAACTGAGCGGGACATCGGACTGTCGGCCATCAGCTCTCGGCTGTCGGCCAATCCGTCTTGCCGATAGCTGACAGCCAACAGCTGACAGCTAAACTGGCGCATTCATTCTTAATGCATGATTCAATAGCGCATAAAAATGGGCCGGTATCCTTGGCAGGAACCGGCCCATTCTCCTAAGCCAAACGCTAGAAAGTCCCCTCACACAACCCCAGCATCTTCCTCTTTGGATGCCAATTCAGTGCAACGCTGAGCAGCGCTAAGAGAACAGCGGTGGACGGCTCAGGAACAGGTTGGATTGTTAAGCCAGCAAAGTCGGCGTGGTTTGTAAATCCAGCTCCGCCGGTTTTGTACATTAAAGCTCGCACCTGCGCCGTTGTTTGCAACTCCCCAAATGTTCAAGGAGTACTTGGCCAGAAACTCCCGACAGCCCGCCGGGTAATATACGTGGATCGAATAAAATTAACTTGTGAGCTTTCACAGTTCCTCGTCATGTCTTCTCTTCGGATACCTTTTGCACTTCGGCATCTACCAGTCCGATGAAGGTGGCAAAGCTTTGCCGATCTTTCTCAGCGCGACTCGACCACGGTGAATTGGAGAGTTCATTCAAAAAACTCTGATGTACGGCAAAGCAATTTGTATGCCATAGAGTTGTTCAGGCTCCAAGCAACAGTTGCCAATTTCAAGAAAACAATAGCAAGTCTTGGAATCTATAAGACTTCTCTCCATTTTTATTCTTATGTGCTTCGATGTGTAAAAGACGTGCTCGTCTGTCGTTAGAAAATTGCCCGTGGAAATCTGTCATATATTCTGGCAGATCCTGCAAACGGCAGAATCATTCATGGATATTTCACAGCATGCTTCGCTGGGTGGCTGGGTGTTAGGAGCGTTCGGCGAGTGGGAGCCAGGGGCGGCGGTCGGGGCCGGTGTAGCGGGCGCGGGGGCGGATGAGCCGGTTGTTATCAAGTTGTTCGATGATGTGCGCGCTCCAGCCGGTTACACGGCTGAGCACGAATAGCGGCGTGTAGAGTTCCACCGGCAGGCCCATATAGTAGTACATGCGTCCGGACGGCCAATCGAGATTCGGAGGCAGATGTTTTTCTTCCCAGATGATGCGTTGAATAACGTCGGCCGTGGTTTCTAAATCTTCGTTGCCCGTTTCGCGAGCCAACTCGTTGCAGAGTTCCTTGAGGTACTCGGCACGGGGGTCGCCATCTTTGTAAACACGATGGCCGAAGCCCATGATCTTTTCTTTTCGCGCGAGCGCGTCGCGAATCCATGCCTCGGCGTTGTCCTTGCTGCCGACGGACTTTAGAACGTCCATCACTTTTTCATTCGCGCCGCCATGCAACGGGCCTTTGAGTGCGCCGATCGCCCCGGTGATGCCAGAATGCAAATCGGACAGCGTGGAAACGATCACCCGCGACGTGAACGTGGACGCGTTGTACTCGTGCTCGGCATAGAGGATGAGCGAAACGTCCATCGCCTTGACATGCGCTGGCGACGGATCGGCCCGAAACAGCATGTACAAGCAGTTCTCAGCGAGCGAGCGGCCACTCTCGGCGGCCACCGGTTCCTTGCCTTGTTTAAGCCGATGGCGCGCGGCCATCACCACAGGCAACTGGGCTAAAAGCCGCTCGGCTTTGCGAACATTGGCCTCGTGGCTGTTGTCGTTCACGTCCGGATCCCAGTGAGCAAGCATGCTGGTAGCGGTACGCAACACGTCCATGCCGGAGACGGCGAGCGGAATCTGGCGCAGTGCATCGATAATCGGCCGGGGCACTTGAGCGGCGTCGTTGAGCCGCTTGATGAATCCATTGAGCGATTCCGGGCTGGGCAACTCGCCATAGAGCAGCAGATACGCCACTTCCTCGAACGTGCCGTAGCGAGCAAGGTCTTCGATCGAATAACCGCGGTAGCTTAATCCGCCAGCAACGGTGCTGATGGCCGTTTCGCCAGCGATGACACCTTCGAGGCCAGGGCTGTAGATTTCTTGCATGGTTGTCCGTTGTCCGTTGTTAGTGGGCTATGGGAGCATTTTGCTTCCATGTATCCTGAATTCTTCGTCCTCACTGGAAATACTTTCGGTCGCGAAGTTCGTACGAATCGTATTCGAGCAGGTCGTAGAGTTCCTGGCGAGTTTGCATGAGGTCGAGGATTTCGTGTTGAGTGCCCTCGGTCGACAGGATTGCAAGCGTCGATTCGATGGCCTTCATGGCAACTCGCAGTAGTGTGACTGGATAGAGCACCACTCGGTAGCCCATGTCCGCCAGTTCCTCGAAACCCAGCAACGGGCTTTTGCCGAACTCGGTCATGTTGGCAACGAGCGGCACTTCGACCGCTTTCGCGAACGCTTCGAATTCTTCACGCGTGGCAAGCGCCTCGGGAAAGATCCAGTCGGCACCCGCATCGATATACCGCTTCGCGCGATCGACGGCGGCATCGAAATCTTCGACGCCGCGTGCGTCGGTACGGGCCAGTATCACGGTGTCGTCATCGTATCGCACGCCAGCGGCAGCGCGAATTTTCGCACACATGGCATCGACACTGATGAGCGACTTACCCGACAGATGCCCGCAACGCTTCGGAAGCTCTTGGTCTTCGAGTTGGATCGCGGCAGCGCCCGCTCGTTCCAACTCGACGATCGTACGTTCGACGTTGGCCGTGTCGCCGAAGCCGGTATCAGCATCGACGATGACGGGCACGGTAACTCGTGCGGTGAGGTAATTCAATTGCTGCACGAGTTCGGTAAGCGTAAAGAGGCCGACATCGGGCACGGCCAGCACACCTGCTGAAAGAGCGGCCCCCGACAGATACATGGCGTGGAAGCCCATGTCTTCGATCATGCGGCCTACGAGCGCGTTCGGCGCACCGGGAACTTGCACGGCAGTTGCTGCGACGAGGTCACGAATCATGCGGCCGGGGCTGACATCGATTTCCGCCATCATTTTTTTCTCCGTTGTGACAACTAGATGATACGCCTCGCATTCAGCACCCAGCAAGGCGTAGCCCGGCCCCTAAGGAACGCTTCAATAATAACTTCCCGATTTTCAGAATAACCACAGA
>CAZTWS010000055.1:0-30712 GCA_964618225.1 uncultured Planctomycetaceae bacterium | reverse complement strand
ACGCCGTCCAACCAGCGAACGGCATCACAGAACGGTAAACCTAAAAACGCATTAGCCAGCGACTTGGCAATGCGCAAGAATCTCTTGCGGAGTCGCCACGTATCCCGTGTAGAACGGCCCAAACTCCGCGTAGCGTGCCGAGGCTTCGTCGAACCTCATACCGTACACGATTTCTTTGAGATACTCGGGGTTCGACGCCCAAAGCGTGACTCCCCATTCCCAATCCTCAAGACCGACGCCCACCGAAATAAGTTGCGACACCCGGCCAGCAAACGCCATCCCACTGCGCGCGTGCTCGATCATCATTGCACTGCGTTCCGCTTTGGAAAGCGTGAACCAATTTTCGCCAACCTCGCGTTTCTTGTTCATCGGATAGAAACAAGTAGCCGGGTATGGTGGGAAATCGGGCGTAAGCCGCTGACGGTTCATGTCGACGAGGCGATCCGAGTATCCTTTAACGCGAGTTTTGTATTCCGCGCTCTCAAGATCCATGCCTTCGGAAACGAGGCGTTCCCCAAACTGCTCGGGCGATTGCACGTACTCACTAATCTCGGTAATCGAGACGAACGACCAGCGCGGCACGATTACCGCACCTAACTTGCTCCCCATCAGTCGTTGATGCACTCGATCGATTTTGAGCGGATCAGGGTCCAGCATCATGAGGCCGAAATCGGCCTTGTGCCCTGCCGTAATCGTCGTCTGCATTCGAAGCGGCGCGTCTGCGTCGGCCGGATCAAGAATCGCAGCTACTTCGTGCGAACCGACGTCGCGTTCTTCCGCCGAAAGATTTTTGAGGGCCGTGCGATCGAATGAGTAATAAAGATGGTTGCAATGCCATCCGCCCCCAGCCGGAATAAGACTGGGCGGAATCGATTCGCTGGATCGTGTGGGTGTCGGTCGAGACATGGAACAAGCGGAAAAAAGTTTTGAAATCGTAGGGCATGTAAATGTTACCGTACTAGCATGAGGAATTGTAGAGCCTGAGGAGAAGTTGCCTAGCAAACGCCTTACTGTGGTTGACTGTCTGTGCGCCAATCTTCGTACGCGAATCGTGAGACAGACCAACCAAAACCAAAACACGCGTAACAGCGGCGGCAAGTACCGTGATCACAAACCGTTCGCGGCTTGAATGAAGCCAGCGTGGGGAAACCAACCGTCGCCAAGAAAAAATCGAAGTGAATACCAGCGGCACCGCGATCGATGCCGGAGAAACAATTCGCTGTGCGACGGCGGTGCTCAATGCGCGACTCGAAAATAGAGTTTCAGAAAGATCATGTGAGCGCGACGCAAAAGTCTCCCACAAGTCGAACTAATACTTCGCGGGTAAGCGTAGCGACTATTCCTTGCCGCGTGGCCCCAGCTTCTTTTCGATACCGTTTCAACGAGACATGCCCGCCACGGCTAACCAGCAGTTCATAGTAGCTACGGCCGTCATCGTCGCGTTGCGGCGGATTACTTCTCAACTGCACGACGCAGGCATCCGCATCGAGTTCGATCGGGCTGATAGGCTCCATCAAATAAGTGAGTTGTTGCGAAAGCAACGTGCCAATTTGGCTTAAACGCTCAGGAGTTGCCGAAGCCAGTTCAGAGGTTTCCAGCCGTAGCTCGTTGAAAGACACGGCCAGCGGGTTGCATTCGGTTACAGAGCAAACAACCCGCCGAGGCGGTTCATCGACGGTCACCGTCGCCGCGCTGTTACCCAGGCGAATCAGTTTCTGATCAAACTGCGTTTGGAGTGTCATAACTGCGCCCCCTCCTCGAGTTCAATCGGGTCTCCCTTATCTATTTCGTGACTGTAACCATCGAAAGAGAGCACCGCGCGGGCTTCCTCCAGCACGGTTTCAAGGTGTACGGGCCGACTCCACAACCGCTGCAAATTGCGGAGCGTATCTTTAGCATAATCAAGCTGCAGCTCAACGCCAGAAAAAGTGTGCTCTAAATACAATTCCCCTCGGTTACGGTAGTTGCCGTCGCGCACCGCAATTTGGGGGCGTCCCATGTTCGTGAGATTGGCAAGCAACTGTTTCTTTACCTTGGGAAACTCGCGCGACTCGATCTCGTAATACTCCGTGCTCTGGTTGTAGCCAAACTTGAACAGCCGCTGCTCTCGCACGAAATCGAGCGTTAGAAATTCGTCGATAAACGTCAAATCGTTGTGAATGCGGCGAACTTCGAAGATCTTCTCTCGCCCCAAACCCGCGTTCGTATTCCAATCTCGCCGCTTGCGATAATCGTCGCACTCTTCATACTCTTTCCCAAACGCACCGCGATTCCAGCGATCTTCGATATCGCGGAACAACTCGATGCCAAGTTTGTAGGGGTTAAGCTGCGTCGGCGAGCTGGCTAGCGTGCCGCTGTGGTGATCGCAATAGCACACCACATCGGCGGCCGTCAGCCCTTGGCGAGTCATGATCGTCGAGTGCCAATAACTGGCCCAGCCTTCGTTCATGATCTTCGTCTGCCCTTGGGGAGCAAAATAATACGCCTCGTCGCGAATGATCGAAAGCACATCCGCCTGCCACCCATTGAGCGGCGCGTTCTCCAGCACGAATAGCAACACGTCGCGCTGTGGCTGCTCGGGAAATTGCTTCGTTTCCCGACGCTTTTCTTCCAATTCGCGAGCTGCCGCCGTCATTTTGTCGCGCGGGTTGATGAACGAATCCATGTAGCTTTTCGCACGGAACCGCGGCGGCCCTTCAGGTTCACCGTTGCTGTTTTCACCATGAAAATCGTACCGGCTACGCTCTTCGCGACGCCGAATAAACGGCGAATGAATGTCGATCTGATCCTCCAGGCTCAGGCACGAATCAATGAACGCCTCGACCTCATCGACACCCACTTCATCCATGTACCGACGAATCCGATTCCCATGGTTCGCCATTTCGTCCATCATCTTGCGATTCGTCCGACCGAACCAAAAATTATTCTTGAAGAAATCGCAATGCCCATACACATGGGCCATCACGAGCTTCTGGTCCACAATGCCGTTATTCTTCATCAGATAGGCATAGCAGGGGTCGTTATTGATCACCATTTCATAGATCTTCTGCAGACCGTGGTGATACCCTTTGCTCAACCGTTCATATTCCATCCCAAATCGCCAATGCGGATAACGCACCGGAAAGCCGCCCTTCGCGGCAATCTCATTGAGCTGGTCGGCGTCGATGTATTCGAAAATCGTGGGAAAGAAATCGAGTCCGTGGCCACGCGCGTACCCTTCCATCTCACGTTGAATCTCAACGAGATGCGGCGGCAAATTGGAAAGCTCAACGGTGCTCATGATCGCTTTGTCCTAAACTCGTCCTGCAACCTCGAACTATCGTCCCTTCCCTAAAAACGTTCGTATCGATTCATAAATAGCGTCTTTATCCTCGATCTCTGAAACGACGAGCGAATCGAACTCATCGCCGAATCGGGAATGCAAGTGCCCAAGGAATTCGCCGCTACCGTACGGGCTTTCGACCTGCCCGTAACAAAACAGATTCACGATCGGCAGTAATTGTTCGCCGAGAATCTTGAACGACTCTTCGTTATCTTCGCCCCAGTTGTCGCCGTCTGAAAACTGGAAGCAATAAAGGTTGTATTCAGTCGCGGGCAGTTCCTCTTGAATTAACCGCGCACATGCTTTGTAAGCCGAGCTGATACGTGTGCCACCACTCTCCCGCGTATGGTAGAAAGTATGCTCGTCCACTTCCTTCGCCACGGCATCGTGGATGATGTACCGCGTTTCGATCCCCTTGTACTGGCTCGCCAGCCAGGTATCGATCCAAAACGCCTCGGTCCGCACAATCTCTTTCTGTTCATCCGTCATCGAGCCGGAAACATCCATCATGTAAATCACGGCCGCATTCACTTCCGGATGCTCCACCGTGTTCCATGAGCGGAACTGCTTATCCGCTTTGATCGGCACGATCCGCGGTTCCTCCGGCTCGTACACACCCGTCGAAATCTGCCGCTTTAGCGCTTTCAAATACGTGCGTTTGAAATGCCGCAGCGACTCGGGCCCGTTCTGCCGAATGCTGTTGTACTTCGATTTCTCCTGCACGATCGACGCTTGACCCCGCGGCTGAATTCGCGGCAGCGCGAGTTCTTCACCCATCAGTACCGCGAGTTCTTCGAGCGAAATATCGACTTCTAACAAATGACCACTGCCCGGATCGCTGCCCGCCTTGCCACTGCCTTCTTGCGGATTGCCTCCTTTGCCAAGCGGCTGACCTTCCTCGCCATCGCCCTGCCCTACTCCGCCAGCACCATTGTCGCCAAACCGGAAATGCGGCACATCGAGCGACGGCACGGGGATACTGACCAGATCGCGACCCTTGCGGCCGATCATCTCGCCGTGCGTGATATATTTACGCAAATTTTCGCGAATGCGCCCGCGGACAATCTGCCGAAAGCGGCGCTGATCGCGCTCAATTTTCATGATCATGGTCGTAGGTCAGGCTTTCCAGCCTGACTTATATGTTCTTCGTCAGGCTGGAAAGCCCGACCTACACTCATCTCTCTTTCGCATCTCCTCGAGCAAAAATGCTCGCCACGTAGTTCAACACGTCGGTCGCGCTCTCATCGTCGTAACCGTAATCGCGAATCAAGCGGCCTTTCACCACATCAATCTTCTGCTGCGTATCCGCATCGATCACGTTCGACACAAGGCTCGTGAGCTTGATCGAATCCTTCTGGTCCTCGAACAGCTTGAGTTCCAGGGCCTTATATAAACGCTCGTTCGTTTTGTAGTCGAACGTTTTGCCGTCGATCGACAACGCACCGATGTAATTCATGATCTCGCGACGGAAATCATCCTTGCGGCTGTCCGGAATATCGATCTTTTCTTCGATCGACCGCATGAGCCGCTCATCCGGTTCCTCGCTCTTGCCGGTGAAGCGATTCTTCACTTTTTCTCGCTGCGTATAGGCCTTCACGTTGTCGATGTAATTACCGCACAGACGTTTGAGTGCGTCCTCGTCCGCGGCAATCGCTCGCTGCACTTCGTTTTTCACGATGTTTTCATACTCTTCCTTCACCACGCCGAGCAGGTCGCGATATTCCTGCTTTGTTTCTTCGTTCGTGAGGAGGCTATGATGCTTGAGCCCCGCCTCGAGTTCGTTGAGCACCATGAACGGGTTGATGCTCTTTGATTCCGGATGGGCCACGAGCGCGTTGGAAATTTTGTCCTGCACGTACCGCGGCGAAATCCCAATCATGCCCTCGTGTGTGGCATGCTCGCGCAGTTCTTTAATGTTCTCCTCGGTGAACCCCGGCAGCGTTTTACCGTTGTAGAGTTTCATCTTCTGCAAGCGGCTCAGCCCAGCGTGCTTGGGCTCCTCGAGGCGAGTCAACACGGCCCACATTGCTGCCATTTCGATCGTGTGGGGCGCGATGTGTTTTCCTCGCACCGTGTTGCGGTTGTAGTCTTTCTCATAAATCTTCTGCTCATCGGAAAGCTTCGTCACGTACGGCACGTCGATCTTCACCGTACGGTCGCGCAGCGCTTCCATGAACTCGTTATTCTGCAACCGGCGATACTCGGGCTCGTTCGTGTGGCCGATGATCACCTCGTCGATATCCGTCTGCGCGAACTTCTTCGGCTTGATGCGGTGTTCCTGGCTCGCGCCCAGCAAGTCGTAAAGGAAGGCCACGTCCAGCTTGAGCACTTCCACGAATTCGATGATGCCGCGATTCGCGATATTGAACTCACCGTCGAAATTGAACGCCCGCGGATCACTGTCGCTACCATACTCGGCGATTTTTCGGTAATTGATATCGCCCGTAAGCTCCGTGGCATCTTGGTTCTTCTCATCCTTCGGCTGAAACGTGCCGATGCCGACTCGGTCCTTCTCGCTGAGCAACACGCGCTTTACGCGCACATCTTCCACCACGCGACTCCAATCGCCGTCATACTTCTTAAGCCGCTGGTAGTACATAAACCGGCAAAACGGGTCGAGCTCTCCCTCGATGCGTACTCGAAACTCATCTTCATCACGCCCTTGATTGAGTTGCGCTTCTACATCGGGCCGAAATCGCTGCGGAAACAAGTGCAACGGCTCCTCATTCATGGGGCACCAATGCACGGCGTCTAAATTATTCGGATCTTCCTCGTTCACCCAACCAAGCGTGTAGAGCGCGCCTTCATCGGTAGACGAGTATCGTTCGATGCCCTTCTTCAGAAGCCGTGCAATCGTACTCTTGCTACTCCCCACGGGGCCATGCAAGAGCAGAACGCGCCGCTCGATACCGTAACCCGCAGCCGCGCTTTTCAGCGCATTCACAAGATGATGCAACGACTGCTCAAGTCCGAACACCGCATCGTGGCCGCCATGGTCCGGGTCGTCGAAGAACCGGTAATGAACGTGCTTCTCGCGACCTGTCTCGGTCACGTCCACACCGTACGACAAGATCATGTCGTAGAGCCGCTGATAAGCAGTCCGAGTCACCTCGGGCCGCTCGCGGACAATATCAAGATACTCAGCGAACGTTCCCACCCAATTCTTGCGGCGGAACTGCTCGCAGTCTTGACGCTGTGCAACCAGGGTTATGATGTTCCGTCCGTCGCTCATTGTTTCCTCCTCAGAGCGACTTCGATCACTGCCGGTCGCGTGATCTTCCTATCCCATTCAGTCGTTATCCAAACTCATCTGGAATCGCGGCTTTCCTTCCATGTTCTCCGGCAGACGGTCGATGTCGCCAAAGTTCTTCTTTCTGTATCTCAAGGTGTTTGGCAACTCTTATGCCTACTCTCTGTGACGCCCCGCAAAAGGTTTGTGTTCGCGAATCGGGCAAACGCAACACCCGGCACACGGTAGCCCCGCGTGGCAATCAATCTGGCGCGCAGCAACGAACGACCTACGCTGCACGAACCGCATAAACACGATCATCCTGGGCGTTTGGCATCAAGAACCGAGATACCAAGGGCTGCCAAGAAAACGTGGCCGCGAATCGTACAATCGGCCAAACGTTAGGATTGATTTCCAACGCGTGCCAAATTGCACACAGTTAGAGATTGGCAAAGAGCGGGAGGTAGGGAGGTGGTGGCGTGTCGGACGAGCCGCTCCGCTCGACCGCGACCCACAAGGCCCGAGTCGCACCTCTTCTAATTCAAGTATCGGCTGGATTCCCATTTTCGGCAACATCGTTGTTCTCAGAACTTCGATTGCCGTTGCTGCTCCGTGATGAAACAAGCCTCTAAAACCCTGCTCTTTATAGGTTTGTGGCTAGTTCCGACCGCCCAACATAAAAGGTTGGAATACCACTGAATTGCCGATTGTAACGCATGCAAGGAACGCAATCCGCACCGTTTTGCTAACGATACGAACAGTTGTGTGCATACTTTTTAAGCGTGATAGCAGGCACGGGCAGCGCAACCAAAAGTCCAAGCAACTCGTTATTATGCTGGCTGGACAGTGCCCGCGAGTCCGCAGATTTCACGGCGAGACTCGGAAAAGCTTTACCCATAAATCCACAAAACCAAGCACTCGTCTGACAATGCAATCCCAGCCACTTACGGCTTAGCGAGTATTTTTAGGCAAAGCTGATTCGGAAGTGGAAAATATCTGGCGCATTGATTGCTGTGCATACGGCAGCAAGTTCCGTAATACGCAGCCTGCCAACCCCATTTTCACCGCCGGTCAATGACCGGCGGTAAACACGCCAGCCACCTCACAAATCATAGCGTGGGTACTTCCCGCACCCACGAATGGTGCGTTGCCTTCACCATAGCACCCTGACGAACATCAACACGAATTGTCACAGTTTTGAAATGCGACATGGTCCCCATGATTGCATTCTTAGTACTGACGCGCCCGTCAATCTGGAACCACCTGACCACGCCACTCTTCCGAACCTTCAGTGGCTAGCCGGCGTCTAGTACTGTATAATCTACAGAATAAAATGTAGATAAGGAGATTGCCATGCTTACTCTGCGTAATCAGATTGTCATCACAAGGGCCGACCGTCAACGCTTGGGCGTTTTGATAGAAGATGCGGCCCGTTTGGGGCTCGTGGAGCGGCGCTTTCTCGATCAGCTCGAGTATGAACTTGAGCGAGCAATCTGTGTTGCGCCCGAGGAGGTGCCAAGCGACGTTATTACCATGAACTCCCAGATACAATTGCGAGATCTCGACGGAGACGAGCTACTGGAATACACGCTGGTATATCCGCGGGACGCCAACGCCTCCGAGGGCCGCGTATCGATCCTCGCTCCCCTGGGCATGGCGCTGATCGGCTACCGAACCGGCGATACGATTGAATGGCCTGTGCCCTCCGGGACACTGCGTGTTCGCGTCGAAAAGGTTGTTTACCAACCCGAGCGCGAAGGCGACTTCCTTCGATAAGATGGGCCGATTCTCAAAATCAGGCCGACAGGTAGAGGATCGTAGAAAACGAACCGAAGCTGCTTTCCAAGGCCACGTTCTTGGAGAGTGTGCCCGGCGCAGGAACTGTGAACGTTGCCAGCCTGCTCGTATACCTTCCTGAACTCGGATGCCTTGCGCGCCAGCAGGTCGCCACGCAGGTGGGGGCGGAAATGGCGACAGCGCGTAGTGTGCCATCCCGAATTCCCAGACACCCTCATATTACTTCCGGCGTCCACCACCACGAGGGCGACCACGGCCAGCACCGCGCGAATCGGGCCGAGCAGGCGGCCGCCGTTGCGAACGGCCCGCCATATTTGAATCCACGATAAACCCGATCGCATCGTCCCACGAAGGAATGGCTCGTTGGGCTGCCGTCATGGCTCGCGAGTCGTGCGAAGTCGTGCCATCGTCATCCTCATCATCGGACGATGTGCCAACACCTACGAGTTGCTCATCATCGCCAAGATCATCGAAGCCGGCATTCAGATCATCTGAACCGGCCGACTCATGCACAAGTTGGTCGGGCGACTGCTCCTCCCGCCGACGTTCACCGGAGCGTCGGCCACGACCACCGCGACGCCGACGACGGGATCGATTTTGCTTACGCTCCGTCTGCTCCTCTTCGGCAGCTTCAGCCGCAACATCCTCGGTCGACTGCTCATCGATAAACCCGGCTGCCGCAACTTCGTCGCCCGAAAGGGAGCGCACCTCGACCGTGGACGGCTCCTCGTCGATTTCGCTGGAAAATTCGACGGATTGATAACCAGCCTCCTCCGCATGCGTCACTTGCTCGGGCGGTTGAACTGGCGGCATCGGCTCGCTCGGCATACCGAAGATCTTATGCCATAGGCTCACAGCGGCCGACTTTGGCTGTTCGCGCGCAGGCTCTTGAGCCGGTGGCTGGGGTTGTACGACCGAGGCCTCGATAGACCCCGATTCCTCGATGTCGATTTCCCGATGCTCTCTGGCCGCTCCGCGCGGCTGTCTCGGCTCACGGTTTTGTGACTGACGTGGCCGCCGACCACGTTCTCCTCGAGAGCGTTCTCCCTCGGGACGATCTTCGCTTGTACGACCGCGTCCCTCACGTTGCTCTGTTCGATCGCCCTGAGCACGACTTCCTCCGCGGCCTCGACCGCCACGTCCACGACCTCGGCCGCCGCGTTGCTCTTCGCTAGGTTCTTCTCCTCGTTCTTCGCGACGTTCGACCCGATAACCCGCATCGCTTGTTTCTTTATTTTCAACATCAGGATCTCGCGACTGTTCGTCACGACGATCCTCCGATTGCTCGCCACCGCGACCACGACCTCGACGAGATTGCCCTTCGCCGCGTGACTCGCGATTTTCGCCTTCTTGTTGCTCTTCATCGGATCGAGATCGCTTGTTGCCCCGTTCCCGACTCACTCGCTCAACGCGATTTTGACCACCCTCCTCACGGCTACCTCGTTCGCGTTGGCGCGGCTCGCGCTCACTTCGAGCCCGCTCCCCGCCTTCTCTTGGCTGCCGCTCCCGCGTCGGAGCATTGTCCGAATCCTTGGCACGAACAACCTCGGGGCCTTGGGCTTTTGTAGGTTGCTTAGGCTCTACAACAGGTGGCTCCTCCGCAACCGGCGGCAAACCTAACTCGCCTGCCAAGTCTGCCCAATCAACAGCCGACTTCTTCGGCAACGGCGCGTGAGTCGCAACCTCTTCCGGCTCGCGAACGATCGGGGCGGCCGGCGGCGCGTGAGCTTCTGAACGCTGCTCGGTCTCGGCCGTTACCTCAGCGCCAATCTCGCGCACAAGGTCATCCCATTTCGACTTATAATCCTGCTTTTCCATGTCCTACCGCCGTAATATTCTTCGTAGGCCTCTCGCGGTTGTCGCGGGCCTCGTTCATTTGCGATAACCTTTGACAGTATAAGGCTTCTGAAACCTTGCGGATAGCCGATCGCGACCGATCTCCATTCCCGAATTTTGCCTCGGGTCGGATCGCCCCGCCGATGGAAAGCGATGCAAAAAATCCGATATGAAACCTCCCACGTAAATCAGGCTTGTTAAGTCCCTCCTGAGGCCGAAAGCTGACTTTATGACTCGCCCAACCACCCCAGACGAACCGATTTCCCTCCCATTCACCGAGCAGGTGGAAATCTCCGGCCACATTATCGACAGCCTGATCCTGCCCAAAGTACTCGATTCGATCATGGCCAGCGGGGGGCAGTTTCGCATTCTCAATGTCGCCATCGGCCAATCGCGACACGACCCAAGTTATGCCGCGGTCGAGGTCAGCGCGCCAAGCGAGGCCGTCATGCAGAACGTGCTCGCCCAAATAGCCGACCACGGCGCGGTGCCAACGAATAAAAAAGACTGCCGGCTGGTCCCCGCCGACATGGACGGCGCGTTCCCAGAGGGCTTCTACAGCACCACCAACCAACGTACCGAAGTTCGTCTCGACGGCCACTGGATCGAAGTCGCCGACCAAGAAATGGACTGCGGAATCGTGGTGGAAGGGGCGAGTGGCGAGGAGCGAGGAGCGAGGAGCAAAGCCGTCTCCGACATACTCGCTCCTCACTCCTCCCCCCTCACTCCTCGTTGCATCCCCATGACCGACGTCAAACGCGGCATGATGGTCGTGGCCGGCCACGCCGGAACGCGCGTGATTCCCACCGGACGTACCGCTGCTCATAGCGAGTTCACCTTTATGTCGAGCGGCGTGTCGACCGAGAAACCCAAAGGGGCACTCATTCGCGAAATCGCTCGCGACCTGGTCCTTAACCGACGCGAGGGCAAGAAAACGCTCATTGTCGGTGGGCCGGCAATCATCCATACCGGCAGCGGACCCGCCATGTGCCAACTCATCCGTGGAGGGTACGTCAACAAACTTTTCGCCGGCAATGCCTTGGCAACGCACGATATCGAGCAAGCGCTTTTCGGCACGAGCCTTGGCGTCCACTTAGCCGATGCCAGCGTGGCCGAGGCCGGGCATGAGCACCATTTGCGCGCCATCAATCGCATTCGACGCTGCGGCTCGATCCGTAACGCGGTCGACCAAGGCGTACTCACCTCAGGAATCATGTACGAGTGCGTACGTAACGATGTCGAATTCCTGCTCGCCGGCAGTATCCGCGACGACGGTCCCCTGCCCGATGTTGTCACCGACGCGCTCGAGGCCCAACAATTGATGCGAGCCAGCGTGCGCGACGTGTCGTTCTGCCTGATGATCGCCACCATGCTCCATTCGGTCGCGGTCGGAAACCTGCTGCCCGCTTGGGTAAAAGTCGTCTGTGTCGATATCAATCCTTCGACCGTGATCAAGCTAAGCGACCGAGGCAGCTTCCAAACCATCGGCTTGGTGACCGACGTTGAACCATTCATGCGAGCCTTGGTCCAAGAGGTCGAATCGCTGGAGAAATTGCAAAATGAAAAATGAGAATTGCAAAATGAAAAATCGACGACCGCTTGACTTGAATCTGAATTTTGCAATTTGAAACTTCTTACCATCCAATCAAAATGCCAGCGAACGCCTCCCAACCGCACATCCTCATGTGCCCGCCCGACTACTACGGCATCCACTACGAAATCAATCCGTGGATGGACATATCGCGGCAAGCAGAACACTCGGTGGCAGTCGAGCAATGGAACACGTTGCACGAACACATCGTGAATGCCGGGGCTCGCGTATCGTTGCTGACACCTGTGCAAGGCTTGCCCGACCTCGTGTTCACGGCAAATGCCGCCATGATCTTCCGCAACGACGCTTTGCTTTCGCGATTCCGGCATCGGCAGCGCCAAGGTGAAGAACCTTACAACCGCAAATGGCTTCAAGAACACGGCTTCGACATCGTTGAAGTACCGGAAAACTTCAGCTTCGAGGGTGCGGGCGATGCATTGTTCTGCGGCGATACGCTGTACGCCGGCTACCGGATGCGCAGCGATGCGGGAGGCCATCAAGAAATCGGCCGCATGCTCAACTGCCGTGTCATCCCGGTCGAACTCGTGGATGCTCGCTATTACCATCTCGACACCTGCTTCTGCCCATTGGCACACAACGAGGCAATTTGGTATCCGCCCGCTTTTGACGAGTACGGCCAACGGGCGATCCGGGAACACGTGCCGCGCCTGATCGAAGCAAAACAGGCCGAGGCGGAGCGATTCGCATGCAACGCCGTGGTGATTGGCAAGCACGTCCTTACGAACACCGGTTGCGACCAGTTGCATGAATCGCTTGCGGAGCGCGGATACAAACCAATCGGCACTCCGCTCGACGAGTTCGTAAAAGCCGGCGGCAGCGCCAAATGCCTCACGCTCCGGCTCGACGGCGAAGAAGCGGCCGCGTGGAAGCATGCGTGAAATCTATTACCGGTTTCAATTAGCACCTCTTCGCCGTCAACCATGCCCTGCCCTACAATGGCAGGCATCATGAACACAACAGCCGCTGCCGATCCGGTTTTGCACCCCACGCCTAACCATGCAAACTCGCCCGTCCATCGCATTGCCTGGCCGCGACTGTGGCCGGCGATCGTCATTGTCGTACTGTTTTGGGCTGTCATCGCGTCGACTCGAATCTTCGAGATTGCGATGCTAACAAGGTTTTTGACGCGGCTCGTCGCATTAGCCTTGTTATTGATTGCATCACTTGCATGGTGGCTGACACGTCGCACGATTTCCTGGCGCGATCGTATTGCTTCACTCGCGGTGGTCGCTGCGCTTGGTACGATCTCCTGCCTACTGGCTGATCGATCTGTCAAACCGCTTGGCATGTTCATGAGCACTTTGCCGATCGTTGTGACCGCCTGGGTGCTTTGGCTGATCGTGGCTAAGTCCCAAACGAGCCTCGTGCAACGACTCGGTTTTTGCCTGCTCATGCTGGGCGTATTCACCTACTTCACCCTGTTACGCTTCGATGGCCTGGATTCGTTGCAACGGTCTGAAACGAGTTGGCGCTGGCAGCCAACCAAAGAGCAAGTGTTCTTGGCGGCACATACGAAAGAGGCTGCGGCAGCAGCGGCCGATCCTGAAACCAAGTCTTGGACCGTGCAACCGGGAGATTGCGCCGAGTACCGCGGAACGCGACGCGACGGTGTTGTCGCCAACCTGAGTATTCGCGAAGACTGGGAGGCGAATCCACCGAAAGAGTTGTGGCGCAAGAAAGTTGGCCCGAGTTGGTCGGGCATCATCGTCGTCGATGGCCATTTGGTAACGCAGGAACAACGGGGCGACTTGGAAGTTGTCGTATGCTGCGATGCGGCAACCGGCGAGGAACAATGGGTCCATGAAAATAAAGTGCGATTCGAAGAATCGCTTTCCGGCGCAGGACCGCGGGGAACGCCAACGTTTGTGGACGGCCGTATTTTCGCGCTGGGTGGCAAAGGCAACTTGAATTGCCTCGATGCAATGACCGGAAAGGTTATCTGGGCCCACGATATCGTTGCGGACGCGGGCGTTAAGCCTGGCGATATGCCGCAGTGGGGATATTCGGTATCGCCTCTGGTTGTGGACAGCCTCGTGGTCGTGTTCGCAGGCGGTGGCGACAAAAGTGTGCTTGCATATCGAGTCGATAATGGCGAGCTGGCTTGGTCGGCTCCCGGGGGCAAACAGTCGTATAGTTCGCCGCAACTGGTCGAGTTACACGGCGAACGACAAATCCTGATGCACGACAACAAGGCGCTGCGTTCTCTCGCAGTTGCCGACGGCAAGCAGCTTTGGGAACTTGCGGGGAGCAGCGATATGGCACTGCCCATGTTGCAACCGCACCAAATCGGCACGAGCAATGAGCTTATCGTTTCCACCGAGCCGGGCGCTGTGTTTCTCACCGTCAAAAAGGCCGGCGACGGCAGTTGGTCGGTTGAGCGCAAATGGGACACGAACCGGTTTCGGCCCGGGTTCAACGACTTCGTGCTCCACGACGGATTTCTATACGGCCTCGATGACGGGATTATGTGTGCGTTCGACCTCTCGAACGGCGAGCGAGTTTGGAAAAAAGGGCGTATCGGGCACGGGCAGGTATTAGTGTTGCCCGAGCAAAATGTGCTGGTTGCGTCGTCGAATCGCGGCGACATCGTGCTCGTTGCCGCGGATCCGAAAGCGTATCGCGAGCTTGCACGGTTCGAGGCGATCGAAGGCAAGACCTGGAACAGTCCCGTCATCGACGGCCAAGGACGCGTGTACTTGCGCAACGGCGAGGAGATGGCGGCGTATGACCTTGGTGTCCGTCAACCGCCATCGGACGCGTCGGCGAGCAGCAATTAGCTGTTCAACTTCCGCTCGGCGCGGCGGCGGTCGGTTTCCTTTAGGATTTTCTTTCGTAGGCGGATTTGGGTCGGGGTGACTTCGACCAGTTCGTCTTCCTCGATGTATTCGAGTGCCATTTCGAGCGACATGACGCGCGGCGGGTTGAGCAGGATGTTCTTATCGGTGCCCGAGGCGCGCATGTTGGTGAGCTTCTTTTCTTTCGTCGGGTTGACCGACATGTCTTCGTTGCGGGCGTTCTCGCCGACGATCATGCCCTCGTATGTTTCATCGCCGGGGGCGACGAACAGCTCGCTGCGCTCTTGCAAGGAATCCAACGCATAAGCGTTCACGCGACCGCTGACCATCGAGATTAGCACGCCATTGGGGCGCGCCGGGATTTCGCCTTCGACGGGTGCGAACTTTTCAAAGCGATGGTGAATGACGGCCGTGCCTTGGGTGGCATTGAGCAGGCGGGTACGCAGGCCAATGAGTCCACGGGCGGGGATCGAGAAGTTGATGTACGTGTAGTTCTCGTGGCCCGTCATTTCGATGAGCTGACCACGCCTTGCGCCGACGAGTTCCATCACAGGGCCGACTTTTTCGTTGGGAACCTCGACCACGAGGCTTTCAAATGGTTCTTCGGTAACGCCGTTGTTGTTGTGGAGCACAACGTGCGGCTTCGAGATCGATAGCTCGTAGCCTTCGCGGCGCATCGTTTCGATGAGCACGGAAAGGTGAAGCACGCCGCGGCCGAACACTTGGAACGAATCGCCGCTGTCGCCCGGTTCAACGCGGAGGGCCACGTTGCGTTCGAGCTCCTTGCGGAGCCGGGCAGCCAGATGCTGGCTGGTAACGTACTTGCCTTCGCGGCCGGCGAAGGGCGAAGTATTGATGCTGAACACCATTTGGATCGTCGGTTCGTCGACGGTAACGCGCGGCAGGGCGCGGCGTTCTTGGGCGTCGCTGATCGTGTCGCCGATCGTGACCTCTTCAAGGCCGACAAGGGCGGCGATGTCGCCCGCGGTGGCTTCCTCGGTTTCCACGCGGCCGAGTTTGTCGAACACATGAACTTCGGCAACACGCACGAGCGACGATTTATCGTCGCCCTGTACGAGCGCGATCTGCTGACCTTTGCGGATCGAGCCCGAGTAAATGCGGCCGACGGCGATGCGGCCTTTGTAGTCGGACCAATCGAGATTGGTGACGAGCATTTGCAGCGGCGAATCGGGGTCGATTTCGGGGCCTGGAATGGTCTCGAGCATCATGTCGAACAACGGACGCATCGAGTCGCCCGGTTTTTCGGGGTCGTCGGTGGCGTAGCCGCCTTTGCTCGTGGCAAAAATGTGCGGGAAGTCGTCGAGGAAGTGTTCGCCGCCGAGGTCCATGAGGAGTTCGAAAGCTTCGTCGAGCACTTCCATCGGCCGGGCGTCGGGTCGATCAATTTTATTGATGACCACGATGGGCTGCAGGCCGCACTCGAGTGCTTTGCCAAGCACGTAGCGGGTTTGCGGCATGGGGCCTTCGGCCGCATCGACCAGCACAAGGGCTCCGTCGGCCATGCGGAGGACACGTTCGACCTCGCCGCCGAAGTCGGCGTGGCCGGGCGTATCGATGATGTTGATTTTGACATCCTTGTAATGCACGGCGATGTTCTTGGCGAGGATCGTGATGCCTCGTTCGCGTTCAAGATCGTTCGAGTCGAGGATGCAATCGCCGACGAGTTGGCTTTCGCGGAACTCGCCGCTTTGGCGCAAGAGGCAATCGACGAGCGTGGTTTTACCATGATCGACGTGGGCGATGATGGCGATATTGCGGACGTCGGCGCGACGAACGAGGCCGGGCTTAGCGGCCGATTTGGCGGGAGCAGTGGACATAGCGGTAGGGAATTTGCGCGGGCTTAGAAATTGGTGCGGGGTTTTGGGCCGCAGCGAGGAACTTCAGGTTGGTCAGTAGGTAGGCTGGTTCAGAGCAAAGACCCGCTATTCTACCGCAAGCGGCGAGGTAAGGGTACGGCAGCGTTTTGGCGCGGTTTGCGGGGAAATAGACGGGCAGCTTGTCCCGCGAACGAAAATTCATCTCGCGGAACGAGATGGCTATGTTGTGCTGCAAGCTGCTCATAAAGTCTCGAAGATTTGCGTAGATGCGCTAAACTCTCCCCCTGGGTTTTGCGCATCTAGCAGGGTGCTGAAAAAGTCGGCCGACAAACCCTGATTTGTCGTAAGTCCTTATTTGTTGACAGGACATTAACCGATGCAAAAGGACTTATGTCGAGTGGTTCGACCGGATAGGAGTTTTTCAGCACCCTGCTAGGGGGGAGGCATTGAGCGTAAGTCGTTAGGCGTTGGGGGGATTGGGGGTACGTATTGGGGCGCTAACCCGCAAGCGGCGGAAGGGTTCTTTGGGCAACGGTAAGCTCGGGCAGGCAACTTTGCATGTGTACAAATATACACATTTAATGGCCGTTTTCAAGTAGGAATTTGCGGCCACTGGGGATTATTGAACCACAGAGGCACCGAGGGCACGGAGAAGATTCGGATGAGTTTTTTGAACCACGAAGACACGAAGGCACGAAGGGCCTTGGCTGCTGCAATAGTTTTTAGCTGCTGGGATTGGTTATTAGAAAGGGATTTGGTTATTGGAAAGAAGTATCATTCAATTCCATAGAGGTTCGTTCATAAACACCTTCGTGTCTTTGTGTCTTGGTGGTTCATTTTCCGCCTTAGCACGTCGTGTGGGCGTGGAATTTTTTTCTTGGAACGCTGATCTGCGCTAATCAGCGCTAATCGTGTGGCAGTGTCTCGAGATAACGTTTCTGACTCTGGATTGATATTAGTGGGGATTAGTGTTCCGAAAAAAATTGTAGCTGTGCTAGCGATTTTGTTCACCATGGCGCGTAGGGAGAGGAATTTGATCGGCCATTGGAAATTTTGCCATTTCAGAAATTACCCCAGGACAAATTTCTTCCGCCTTTCTTCTCCGTGTCCTCGGTGTCTCGGTGGTGAATTCCCAAGCACAATTCGTGGGTGCGGAAGCACCCACGCTAAGAGCTAAGCCGCGAGCGGAGGGTGGTGCTGAACAGCAAGAAGTAGAGGCAGGCGGTGAGGAACGTGGAGGGTTCGGGGACGGTGGTGCCGGGCCACATGGATGGTTGTTCGCCGTAGCCGGCGAGTGCTTTGTTGCCGAAATGAGTGTGCCAGGAGGTGTAGTCGGCTGTGTCGATGAGTCCGTCGACGTTGGCGTCGGCGCTCGTGCCGGGTGTGGTCGAGGTACCATTTAGTTTGCGCCACAGAACGTAATCGGCGGCGGAGACTTCGGCGTCTCGGTTGAAGTCGCCGCGGATGCCGTAGACGTATTGGGCGGCGGCGATATCGTCGGCGCTTAGTTGGCGATTGAGAGATTGGCAGCAGTACGGGGCGTCTTCGCGTGTCCAATCGCCGACGTACATGACACGTTGATCGGGATTGTCACCGGCCCAGCGTGGATGATCAAGGCCGATCGCGGCGTGGCCCAGTTCGTGGAGGAACAGGCCTTCCACATCATCGCCATAATTGTAGACATCGACGGGAGTGGCGTCCTCGATACCGGGCGCGATTTGGTAGGGCCGCTGGGTGCCGATGCCGTTGACGTTGAAGAGGACATCGCCGGAGAGCGGGAAGTAGTCGGGGCCCCAGGGACCGGGTGGGCCGTAACCGAGGGCGCTGCCGTACTCGGTCCAATGGAATGCACCGATACGAATGTGGGGGGCGGTGGCATCGTCTGCGCCAACGGGTAAACCAGAGTCGGTTACCGGGCCGACGAAGGTGACGTTGGCGACGGCGGACCAAGTATTGAAGGCGTTTTGGATGGCCGTATCGAACGCCCCCGTGCCATAGTGAGTATCGACCGAATCGCGGAGCGCCGAGATGTTGCTGGTGCCGTTGATGAAGGAATGGTCGGGAAAGCCGGTAGGGTCGAGCGTGGTGCCATCGAGCATGTAGCCCCAGGTGACGATTGCGCCGGTGCCGGCGTTTGGGTCGGCACCCCACTTGGAACCGTAGCCGTTGCCGATGGTGTCGTAGGCGAGCACTGGGGAGGCCCCCAGTACGCAGTTGATTGCGACGCATGCCATGGCGATAGGAATTCTTAGCTTGGCTGTCATGCCGTCAGTTTACCTTGAGCACGGCAAGATTGGAGCGCGAAGTTCTGGGCTGGTAAGCGAATCGGCGGTGAAAATTGACTCCGCTCCCTGGCTAAAAAAAAGTATTTATTTCAATCCGGAAATCTGATCGGCGTTGAAATAGATTCTCGTGTGAGGCAACCTTTTTTGGAGCGAATTTGCTCCTACTGCTGTAATTTGCGTTCGACGAATGTCTAGTTGTTTAAGGCTTGTAATCGCTGCTAGTGCGTCGATGCTCGCGTTGGTGATTTTGGGCTCGGAAATTGAAAGGTACTCAAGGCATTCCAGGCGTCGAAACGCGATGATATCGGCGTCGGAAAGTCCTGTATCAGTAAGCGACAGTAATTCTAATTCTTTAAGACGAGGTAAACTTCTAAGCACTTCGGTTGGAACCTTGAAATTCATAAGGGCCAACTGCTTCAAATCGCCAAGTGCAGTCAGGCTCGCCAAGGCCTCATTAAGATAAGGGTGTTGGCAACCGTGAAATCGCACGGCGGTCACGGTCAAGTCGCCGGGAACCATCCAGTATGGCGTAGGCTCGCCGCGCTTCTGCTGGAATTGGATGTGATCATCGACTCTTGCTGACCAATCTATGTTGGCGCCCACCTCTAGGATTTTGGCCGCGGCGTTCTCCTGAGTAAACTTGACTTGCATTGAACGACCGAGGCAACAACAAAACACCAAAGCCACTGCGGCCAAAGTTAGTAACGATTTGCTGACCAGAGTTCCGGTTTTACTTACAGCAATCGAATCAGCGGAAAAAACTGACATAGGACACTCTTAGGATGAGGGTGAGCGGTATTCTTTACCTGTAGACCTAGCCAAGAAACTTCGCAGCAAATGGCTCTTTGTTTGTCCCGTCGTTTTCGAAGATGCGTCACGGAAATTACAAAAAAAGAAACTGCTGAGGGCGGAATTGTCTTCGAGCGCCGCTTTTTTGAGTTATTTCGCTAGAATGGCAAAATCTTTTGAGATTTTTGGTGACCGCAAAGCAGTGAAAGCGGGTCTTACCGAGGGGGTTTTATGCGATGAATCAAAATGCCAGCACGGATACTGATTCGCTGGTTCGACGCGCCGCGGCAGGCGATCCGTTGGCGCGTTCAGCGGTACTCGACCGGTTTCGTGATCGGTTGCGGCGGATGGTTGCAATTCGACTCGACCGGCGATTAGCGGCCCGGGTCGACCCCTCGGACGTCGTGCAAGAGGCAATGCGAGTGGCCTGTGAACGAATGCCTGGATACTTGGCCGCACCAACGGTCGCGTTCTATCCATGGCTTCGACAAATTGCCTGGGATCGTTTGATGGATACGTATCGGACGCATATCAAAGCTGAACGACGGACCGTGCTTCGGGAGAAGCATTGGTCTTGCCATGTAACCGATGAATCGGTGCATGAGTTGGTCGATCGCCTGATGAGCGACAGCCTGCGCCCGAACAGCCGGATCATCGAAGTCGAAATGAAAGCGAGAATGATATCGGCATTGGAAACTCTCAAGCCACAGGACCGAGAGATCTTGGTGCTTCGCTACCTTGAACAGTTGGATGTGGCGGAAATATCGCAAGTGCTGGAGATTACTCCCACGGCGGTTACATCGCGCCATTTGCGAGCCTTGCAGCGAATACGGCGCATACTCAAAGATAGTCCAGAGAGATGATGTATGAGAACCTGGCAGTCGTCTATTCGAACCACAGCCCCTATTGATAAACCTCTGGCAGAAATCGTTGAAGCAGCGTACGAGCGTCTTCAACGAGGGCAGCCTGTGGACGTGGAATCACTTGCTGACCAGCACCCGGATTATGCGGAACAGCTACGTGAATTGATTCCGACGATCCAAGCGTTCATAGGATTGGGGGCCGATGAGTCTATTGCAAGTTCGAACGCTAAATCGCAGGCGAAACCTAGCGAGCGAATTTCACAACATGACACGCCACAGCAACTGGGCGACTTTCGGGTGATCCGCGAGCTCGGCCGCGGCGGAATGGGCACGGTTTTCGAAGCAGAACAAATTTCAATGGGGCGGCGGGTCGCGTTAAAAGTGCTGCCGTTCGCGGCACTTGTGCAGGAACGTTCGTTGCAGCGGTTTCGCAATGAGGTGCGCGCGGCCGCGGCGCTTGACCACACGAACATCGTGTCGGTGTATTCGATTGGGGAGGAGCGAGGCGTTCATTTTTATGCGATGCAATTGATTCGTGGCCAAACCGTGGCGGATATGATTGGCGATCTGCGAAAGCTTTGCAATCCACGCGAAGCGGCTATCAATAGTGAAGCGCCAACTATCGATTCGGCGAGCGAGCCGGTGCCTGCTTCGACGAAATCGATCGCGGTCGCTCGTACGAACACGGCTACGGACGCGAAGCACGTTCAGGAATTCTTTCGTAAAGCGGCTAAGCTTGGAATTCAAGCGGCGGAAGCGCTTCAACACGCGCACGACCAGGGCGTGCTCCATCGCGATATCAAGCCAAGCAATTTATTGCTCGACGGCGAAGGCCAGTTGTATGTGACGGATTTCGGATTAGCTCGAATCGAGGCCGATGCAGGCCTTACGATGACGGGCGATATCGTAGGAACGCTCCGGTACATGGCCCCCGAACAGGCGCTGGCAAAGCGAGTGGTGATCGATCATCGCGCGGACGTTTATTCGCTTGGGGCAACGCTATATGAACTGCTGACCTTTCAGCCGGCATTTGGTGATACGGACCGCTCGGAGCTATTGAAGCGAATTGCATTCGAAGAGCCCATGCCGCTGCGGAAGATAGACCGACGCATTCCGCCCGAGCTAGAAACGATCGTACTCAAGGCTATGGCCAAGAATCCGGAAGAGCGGTATCAAACAGCGCAGCGATTGGCGGATGACTTGCGAGCGTTTTTAGAAGACCGGCCAATTCAAGCGAAGCGACCCTCGGTGCTGAATCGCGTGGGAAAGTGGTCGCGGCGTCATCGAGGCGCGCTGGTGGGTACGTTGGCTGCGCTGATCGTGATTTCGGTAGGTTCCATCGCCAGCACTGCCATGCTGCTTTGGGAACGGCAACGAACAGAGATCGCAGCTGCCGAGAGCAAGGCGATTACTGACTTCCTGGTAAATGACCTGCTGGCGGCCGCTGAAGATGAGAATAAGCTCGATCGAGAGGTGACGATCAGTGAAGTGCTGGCAAAGGCTGAGAAGAAAGTCGACACGGCATTCATCGATCAGCCGATAGTGGAAGCCACGCTACGTTTCGCGTTGACAAAGACTTACAACGCGATTGGCAAGGCTGATCTTGCGGAACGACACGGGCTCCGCGCGATGAATTTGCGTAGGCAGTATCTGGGCGGATTGCACATTGACACAGTCCGCGCCACTTGTGAATTGGGTGCAGCGCTTTCTCGACTACGCCGCTCTAATCAAGCCGTTCAGTTGTGTTTGGGTCAACTCCATGAAGTCGAAAATGCGATAGGTAAAGACAGCCTGGCAGCCGTGGAGTCGCTCAAAGGAGTAGTATCAGCGACATGGAAGCAACACACAGATAGTAGTGACGACTTTGAGAAATACGAGGTGAAGCTCAAAGAGCTTTGTTCCGACTATTATGATCGTTGCCAGAGAGTTTACGGTGCTGAACATGAGGAAACGCTTCTAGCTCGTTGCTATCGGGCAATCTGGTGTATCGAAAACAACATCGAACAACTGGCCGAGTACCAGCAAACGCTGGAGTTATGTGAACGAGTTCTTGGTGTTGAAAACAAAACGACTATCTACGCAGCCTCGCAAATTGCGTATGCCAGCGATGATGAAGCTTCCACGGAACGGCTCAAAAATATCCTGGAGGATTATCGCCGATTGTATGGCATACGTAACCCTCGCGCACTAGGTGTGGGTCTAAATCTTGCGAGACGGTATCTTTACGCCAAGAAATATGACGATGCGAATCGTCTAGCCGACGAGGGATTAGCAGCTTGTCGAGACATGTATGGCAATAATCACTGGGACACACTGAGCTTCATGAACTTGAAGGCTACGCTACTTCAAACAGAAGGTAAGAAATCAGAAGCGCTTACGTTGCGAAAGGAGGCCACGACTGTAGGGCGTTTGCTGTTTGGCACCAAGGACAAATCGGTGCTGCGGCAGTGTCTGGCTGATTCTTTCTTATGCGTTGAGACAGGCGAACTCGATATGGCGCGTGAGCTCGCAGACGATGGACTAAAGGTGTGCATGGAAGAGTATGGGCCCGACGATTTTCTTACGCTGGAGTATCGCGAACAAATTGCGATCATTCTGAGAGCACAAACGAATTTCAAGGATTCCGAAATCATCCAGCGAGATGTCGTGCAGCGTGCGATCAAAACATTCGGTCCACAGGCACCAGAAACGTTGGGGTTCAGGAAAGATCTTGGCTATGTATTGTGGCTAAACCGAAAGCACGCTGAGGCGTTGACATGTTACGATGAAGTGATTGTGCTTGCCGAAAGATTGTGGCCTGATTCGGAATTCCTGAAGAACTGTAAGCATGATCGTAAGGTGATTGCAGATCAGTTCGCACAACGCCATATGCAATTAATGGGCGAGGTTTATAGTTTGTCCGGCAAGGGAAAGGAGCAGCGGGAAAAGATCAACGAAACGCTCGCCGCTTTGCCGGAAGAGGATTGGGCCCAACGAGACGTGCTTGCTTGGATTTTGGCGACTTCGAAACTCGAAGAGGTGCGAGACCCAAAGGCAGCCATGGAACAGGCAACAAAGGCTGCTGAAATTAGCAAGCACGAGAAAGCGAGCCCACTGGACACGCTGGCGGCTGCTCACGCAGCAAATGGAGATTTCGATACGGCAATCGAGTTGGTGCAGAAGGCAATTGAATTGGCACCTCCGATTCCGCGGGATCGATACAAAAAACATCTGGCCTCGTTCCGCGAGCGCAAACCGTGGATCATGACTGTTAGCAAATAGCCCAGGTCTTTTGCACTATTGGCCAGCAGGTGTTTCCGTTCGCGCGTCGAGGTGCGATTGCCAGCCGACGGGTTGGGTCCAGGCCTGTTGTTTTTGCTTTTTGAAGGAGGGGTCGCGGTGGGGTTTGGAAGAGGTCACCACCGCGCGGACGTAGAGTTCGTCACCTTTGAGCTGGTAAGAAGGCGACGTGCCGGTTTGCTTGGCGAGGACAGCCCCCACGTCGCTCGAGTATTTTCGAGTTGTGCGTAGTGGCTTTCCTTCGCCATCGAAGCGAGGTTCGGATTGGGAATCGTAGCCGACGCGGGTACCGATGAATTTGGTGGTGTATTTGACGCCCTCTTCGGGCTCGATATCGAGCAAGAGCTTGCCCGAGTCGGCATCGTAGCGAATGTCGCGGAGAGTGACGCCGCTGGAGGCGTAGAAGTCGCCGGCTTTGATCGCGCGGACGATTGTGTTGGGCTCGAGTTCGGCGGCGCGGACCATGATCCAGCCGCGGCCGGGACGACAGTTCTTTTTGCCGTCGTAGTGGTGAGAGTCGTCGGTGGCGACGCAGTAGAGCGGCGGGGCGTTAAGCTGGGCGACACGGATCGTGTTGGCGACGTCGTAGATTTCTTCGACGCCGGCGTGATGCTCGTCGCCGAGGTGGCCGACGCCGGGGTGGCCGTTATAAATCTCCATGAATCGTTCTCGGATAACGGCCGCGATGTCCTCGGCGGTGACGGCGTAGTGCCAGTTCGGATGGTTGAGATGCACGAAGATTTCGCGGCCAGTTTCCTTGGCATGTTCTTCGGCGGCGCGAAGGTTGTTCTCCATCGCTTCGATCATCGTGCGGCCACTAAGGGGCTCCAGCATTTTTTCGATGTTGGTGGCGTTCATATGGAGCGGTAATCCCTCGGCGCGGTCGCTGATTTCCTCGCCTTGGATCATGAGGAACTCGCCCGGCTTTTCCACCTTTTTACGGAATTGGTCGAGCGGCTTGAGGCGAATTTCGTGCGACGGGGTTCCGGGCTCGCCGCGCTGCTCGACCCATTCGTTGCCGAAACGCTTGATGTATTTTTCCAGTCCTTCATTGTTGCCGCGGTTCAACATTTCGTCGAAGGCAACCCAGCGCTCACCTTCGCTGAGGGTGTTGTGGTCGGAGAGAGCGAGAAAGTTGTAGCCATTGGCGACGTACCAGTCGGCGATCATTTCCGGGAAGTCGTTGCCATCACTCCAGAGAGAATGGGTATGGGTGTTGCCCCGGTACCAACGGGTTTTTTCGGCGGGCGATGGTGCTTCTTGTGCATGGAGCAAATGCAGAGGTGCCCCCAAAACGGCACAGAGGGCAATTTGCGAGGTGATACGCAGGGAACGCAAAAGAAGCGAATTCATGGAAAGCCTGTGTATGATGGAGTGAGGTGTCGGGATTGGGAGGTTCGTAAGGCGAGCACCCACTTCGGCCGAAGGAATGGCGTGCGTACGATCGCTCTCGCGGGTGAGCGCTTTTTGATTTTAACATAACTCTGAGGAAGAGTGTCGGGGGGCGGGGATCGTGTGGGTACAATAATTGCCGAACTTGGATAGCCTTGCACGATTGTTTTTTTTGGGGGGGGTAGTGAGCGAGATGGGGTGTTTTCGTTTCCGTCGGAGGCGAGGACGCCCCGGCTCGCTTTGTTCAACAAGAGCGCTACTTGAGAAGGTAAATCGTTCATGCGGTATGGATTGAGGTTTTTCGCCGTGGCGATTGCTTGCGCCCAATTAATGGGGGGGGGCGGCGTTGCGTGTGCGCAAACGACCGTGTGGAAAGGGGGCACGGGTGCGTGGGGCACCGCAGCCAACTGGAACGCGGGCGTGCCAAGTGTGAATATAGATGCGCACATTGATAACCTGGTTGGCACCAACTCGGTGGTGAATCTGTCCGCGAATTCAGCGGCTAGGAACTTGACCGTGGATACTGGTGATCGGCTCAACCTGCTGGGGTTCGGTTTCACAGTAAACGGTACGTCTGTGGCCAACAATGGTATCATCGTCGGCGGTCCCGGAGTGTTGCGGTTTGCATCAAGTGGCACGTTCAGCGGTAACGGCACTGTTACGACGACGGCGCTCATTGAGACTATTGCGGGCTCGATCACAAATTCCTTGCCGCACACGATTCGATTGCAATCGGCTGGCCCGGGAGCTTGGGGAGCGATTGAAGCTTGGGATATCGTGAATAACGGCACGATCGTGGCCGATAGCGGGGCCCAATCGCATGTGCTGGGCGACACGATTACGAACAACGGCTTGTTGCAATCGAACGGAGGCTCGTTTTCGTTGCGGGCACCCACGATTACGCACAACGGGGTGATTCAAGTCGTGAATAACGGCTCGTTGGTGAATTTGAATGTCGACGGGTATGAAGAAGGCGTTACGGTGACCGGTAGCGGACGCTGGGATATCGTCGACGGCGGCTTGAATGCTTTAGGGCAAGTGCATATTCAAACGACCGGGGATTTTCGCGTAGCCGGGACAGGCGTAGCGGGTTTAGGAAGCGGTAGCTCGCTTAGCGCCTCGGTGATCCACGGCAATGGTGCGATTTCCTCGCCCGATTATACGCTGACCATTCTCCAAGGCGACGCGACGAAACCGTTCAGCGGTACGCTAGGCACGAGTGTGAATCTTATCAAGCGCGGTTCGGGCACGCAGGTCATCACGTCGGATCAGTTTTACCTTGGCGATACGACGATCGAGGCGGGGGTTCTCGAAGTGCGCAACCCGAGTGCTTCGGGATCGGGCGTGGGCTTCGGAAATTTGAATGTGGAGAACGGTGGCACGTTTGCCGGCACGGGGTCGGCGGGTGGGTTCACGTATGTAAAGAACGGAGGCACGCTTTCGCCCGGTTCTAGTGGGCCGGGGACGCTAACTTTTTTCGGGCTGACATTGGAACCGGGCTCGAAGCTCGATTTGGAACTGTCAGCCAGCTCTTCGAGCGATTTTATCGTGGCTTACAACGCGGCGTTTACGGCGAACGGGGTGAACGTGAAGATTGCCAACCACGGCCTTCAGGTAGGCACGACCACTTGGTTCCTAGATTGGACAGGGGCGATTCAGATCGGCGGCGAAACGATTACGCCTTCGGATTTTACGCTGGTTGATAGCCCTGGTATTGCGGGCACGTTTGTTGTCGACCTGGCGCAAGAGCGCGTGGGTTTCTTGCCGTCGTTGTTGTCGTTGCCGGGCGATTATAACTTGGACGGTGCCGTGAATGCGGCCGACTACGTGGTGTGGCGCAAGCGGGTGAATCAATCGGTGCCGCCGGGAACGTCGGCCGATGGCAACGGGGACGGCACGATCAATGGTGCCGATTATGCCGTGTGGAAGACGAACTTCGGGCGCGGTGCGAGTGGTGTCGGCTCGGCGGAGGCTGTGCCGGAACCGGGGGCGGTGCTGCTCGTTGTGGCGACCATAACGGCCGCTGGGTTATCGCGGCGATGCCTCGGCAGAGCGTCTTCGAATGCTTGCTGACCGCTTCTGGGGCATTGCCCCAGCCACCCTCGTGTTGCCGTTTGGCGGGGTGGTGTCAGGCTGGAAAGCCTGACCTACGGCCTAGTGGTTGTCGATGACCATCGAGCCGTTGTTAGCAACGTTGAAGAGCGGACGGTACGGGTTGCTGAAGCTCTTGCGAGCGCGGCAATCCCAGTGCCATACCAGGGCCAGGCTAATGTTCCAGGCTTCTTCGTTGGCACCGTCGATGCCGTTTTGAGCGTCGGGGATCATGTAAGTAAAGCCGGACATGACGCTCCATCGATCGTGGACGGGGATATTCACATCGGCCCCGATGATTCCGTCGGAATCGTTGGTCCAACCACCATAGACTCGGCCTTCGCCACCGTTCTGGCCGTGGATGCGATAGAACAAGACGTATTGATCGGTCGCGCCCCAATCGAGCAAGTTGTCGTTGGGGTCGACGTGGTCGACGATGCCAATGGTGATGCCGGCACCGAATTCGTGGACGCCGCAATCCATCCAACTCAACTCGTTGCGAATTTGATGGAAAGTGCGCGTGTTGTGACGGCGGTCGACCAGGGTATCCCACACGGAGCCGAACTGCAAACCATCTTGAGCCCGGCGATACACGCCGAACGTTGTGAAGTGCTGTGAGTGTGCTTCGTCGGAAGGAACTCCTTCGTCGCCATTCAAATCGCTTTGCGTGGATTGGTAACCGAGTTGATACCCCATGTAGGTGTAGGGGATTTTGAAGCCCGCGTTGAAGCCTTCGTGGAAGCCGAAGTTGCCGGCGTCACGATTCTGATCGTAGGGACCTTTGAATCCCTGAACGCCAGCAAAGACGGATAACTCTTGCCAACGCGGAGCGCGAATGCGAATCGAATGGCACGATTCGGGGTCGCCAGGGCCGATCGAGAGGCAATCGTTGCAGCACGGATCGCCGCAGGCGCTGCCGGAGCAGCCGCAGCCGGGTTCGCAGCCATCGCCGCAGCCGCATGCACCGCCGCATTCGCAGCAGCCATTGGGGCCATAACCGCCGGGGGCGCCATCCATGAAAATTGGTCCGTCGCCATCGATATAGTAGCCGTTGGGATCAGAGCTGAACGGGTCGGAGGTGTCGATGCTTCTTTTCGTTTTTGACTTAGGACTGGTGCCAGGCAGCGGCAAGTCTTCGGATTCGCTGATGTCGGGGCCGTTCATCGCGATGTTCATGCGATGCATGGAGCGTGAAGTGCTCGACACGCCAGGACGAGCGGGCATGGCACGCGCGACACGAGGCGAATTGAACTGCGGTTGTGCCATTTGCCGGGTTGTGAGGTTTGCAGGCCGGTTACTTGGCATGGTGGCGGCCGTTTGAGTGACGGCGGCCGACGGAGTGTGCTTTTGCACATTGGTGCTACGAGCGGCATGATGGGCTGGCTGCGCCGAAGCAATGGGTGCGGCGTTTGTTGGCGCTGCGAGTTTGGCTGGTTCGCGAAGGTTCGCACCAGCGGAGTTCTCAGTGCTGGGCGCTGGAATTATTTGGCCGTTAGGCAGCCGCCAAGGATTTTCGGCCGGTGCCGAGTCGGCTGCCGACAATTGCGAGGAACCGCTGGTGCCGCGCGCGGTCCAACCGCTGGATTGTGCGAGGGCGTCACAAGCATTGCCGAGCGAGCCAAAGGCAGCAGCCAGCAGCAGGACAGAAAGCTTCGCAACGCGGCGGAAATCGCGGGTGACGAACATCGGTCGATCCTTGGGGGGATGCGTTATAAATCGTGAATGGCGAGCTACGCCCGAGTGCGCACGATGCGCAGGCGGCGGCCCGGTCCCCCCTTGGACCAATACCTGGAGTGAACTATCGGCGAACTGGGCGGGGCCACTTTCGGAAAAGTTTATGTAATCGTTAAACTTGCATGACAGCGGTGCATTCATTGATGGCGGGAGTGCTGCTCGATTACATTGGCGGCGGCAAAGGTTGGCCGCGAAAAGTCGTGCAAGCAACGCAAGAGCAAACATGAATGCTGGCGCGAAGTGGCCGCAGTAAGAATCAGTTAAGAGCAAGTCAGGCGAGTCACTCACGATAGATAAAGAGATATAGATATGAAGTCGAACAGCTTTCGCACGGTGGGGAATGTCGTGGATATCGCGGGGCGGCGGAGCTACGCGGCGGAGGTCGTCGTAGAAAATGGGCGGATCGCTGCTATCACGCCCACGACGCAGCAGACGACCACTTATCTATTGCCCGGCTTCGTGGATGCGCATGTGCATGTGGAAAGCTCGATGCTCGTGCCAAGCGAGTTCGCTCGGGCGGCGGTGGTGCATGGCACGGTGGCCACGGTGAGCGATCCGCACGAAATTGGCAACGTGCTCGGGGTGGCCGGCGTGCGGTACATGCTCGAAAACGCGGCCAAGGTGCCGTTCAAGTTCAACTTCGGCGCGCCGTCGTGCGTGCCGGCAACCACGTTTGAGACGGCGGGTGCGGAAATAACGGTTGCCGAAGTAGAAGCGTTGCTGGACGATCCACGCGTGCGCTACCTGAGCGAGATGATGAACTTTCCGGGCATTTTGTACGGCGACCCGGCGTGCCTGGCGAAAGTGAAAGCGGCGCACGACCGGGGCAAACCCGTGGATGGACACGCACCGGGGCTTCGCGGCGAGCAAGCGGCAAAGTATGTGGGGGCGGGCATCACGACCGATCATGAGTGCTTCACGAAAGAAGAGGCACTCGACAAGTTGGCCGTGGGTTGCAAAATTTCGATCCGCGAAGGTTCGGCGGCACGGAACTTCGACGCGCTGTACACGCTACTCGGCGAGCACCCGGGCATGACGATGCTGTGCAGCGATGACAAGCATCCCGATGAATTGCTGGTGAATCATATCAACGGGCTGGTGAAGCGTGCCGTGGAGAATGGAATCGACGTGTACGATGCGCTGCGGGCGGCGTGCGTTACGCCAGTGGAGCATTACAAGCTCGATGTGGGACAACTAAGGGTGGGCGATGCGGCCGATTTCATCGAGATCGATTCGCTGAAGGACTTCCATGTGCTTCGCACTTGGATTGACGGTGAAATCGTTGCGGAAAATGGCAAGACGACGATTCCGCGCGTGGAGCCGGAGGTGGTAAACGCGTTTGTTCCCACGCTGATATCGCCGGCGCAGATCGAGGTATCGGCCCCGGCAGATTCGACGTTTCACCTACAGGTGATCGAGGCACTCGACGGCCAATTGATTACGAACCGGGTCGAGTACCCGGTGCAGGTTGTGAACGAGGCGGTACACGCGCAGCTCGAGCTCGACATTTTGAAGCTCGTGGTGGTGAATCGTTATTACAAAGCGCCACCAGCGATTGCGTTCATTAAAAACTTCGGCTTGAAGCGTGGGGCCATGGCATCGAGCGTTGCCCACGATTCGCACAATGTAATCGCGGTGGGAGTGGACGATACGGATATCGCGGCGGCCGTGAATTTGGTGATGGA
Organism: uncultured Planctomycetaceae bacterium; assembly: GCA_964618225.1. Lineage (GTDB taxonomy): Bacteria > Planctomycetota > Planctomycetia > Pirellulales > Lacipirellulaceae > JABDGM01. The sequence goes on along the minus strand of CAZTWS010000055.1, from coordinate 165 downwards.
GGCACGCGGCGGACTGTCGGCCGTGTGCGCGGCGGAAGGTGTCGCCGAGGTTTTGCCGCTGCCGGTGGCGGGGCTGATGTCCACCGGCACCTGCGAAGAAGTGGGGCACGCTTACGGCAAGCTCGACAAACTAGTGAAGAAGTGGGGCTCGCCGCTTCGGGCACC
>CAZTWS010000054.1:19522-30753 GCA_964618225.1 uncultured Planctomycetaceae bacterium | reverse complement strand
CATTCGTGGGTGCGGAAGCACCCACGCTACGTCTGGTTTAAATCATGGGGAGCGATAATCCGGACTGTCATTATCAACCAACAATTGCTCCGCTTCTGCATCCGATAACCCTTCGATCTCGGCCAACAGCGCGGCAAGCTGTTCATCATCGGGCGGGGCAGGGGTCTGCATGGTTTCTTGCAGCTCGGCAACATCGGGCGAATTGGGATCCTTGATGCCCGTGGTTTGTTCGGCCAAATAGCGAGACAGCGTTGCCGGCGTAGGGTAATTCCAAGCCACGATCGGTGGCAACGGCACTCCGAATTGCTGCTCGAGTTCGTGACTCAACTCGACGGCCGTCAGCGAATCGACACCGAATTCCGCGAACGGCCGATCGCGCGCGACGTCCGACGGCTCAAGGCCGAGCCGTGCTACAAGCCATTCGAGCATCCAAATTTCGATGCGTTCCGATGCACGGTCCAACTCCACGATCGAAGCACCTTGTCGCAACGGTTTCACACCGTACAAATCGCCATGGATGCCCGGCTGACGGCCATTGGCACCTGCCGCAGCGCCGTTCACCGCTTCCGCGTCACGCTGGAGGGCGACTCCCTCGCTATGAACTTGCACGTTGACACGGCCAGCAGAGGCCGCCTTCGACGGCTCGCGGCCAATGGCCGGGTTGGTCCAACAATGAACCACTCGCAACTCGTCGGCCAAGTATTGCTCGCGGCACAAGTTGCGTTGCACTTTGCCGCTCGAAGTAATCGGCAGCGACGTCTGACGAATGAGCACCACCGCATACGGATCGAGCTCATGCTGCTCGACGATTGCACGACGAATGGCCTGAATGATTTGGTGATAGTCGCTACCGCGATACTGGCGATCGATTTGATGCACGACCACAAGCCGCTCGCCCGCGGCATCGTCCAGCGCGAATGCGGCACCGGCCAGCACGGCGGGGTGCGCCTCTTCGGCCGACTGCTCGATATCTTGCGGGTAATGATTGCGACCACGAATGATGATCACATCCTTCACGCGGCCAGTCACATACAACTGCCCGCCACTGAAGAACCCGAGGTCGCCCGTCTTCAGGAATCGGCCTTCGTAGCCTTCGATCGTGGCACCGAAGTACTTTTCGGTTTCTTCGGCACGATCCCAATAGCCCTGGGTGACCGAAGGGCCCTGGATCAAAATTTCGCCTACCTCGCCTTCGCCGCACTCTCGTGAGGTTTCAGGATTCGTAATCACGATGCGATGCTCTGGCACTGCCGGACCGCAACCGACAAGCCGTTGCACCATGGCCGCCGGTTCGCCACATGCGGGCGCAACCCGGTGCTCAGCCAAGGCCGCACGATTGACTTCGAGAATCGTCGGCTCATCGCCATAGTGGGGCCCTGCCGCTAACAGCGTGCATTCAGCCAAGCCGTAGCACGGGTAGAACGCCTGCAGCCGGAACCCAGCTATGGCGAACGCTTCGGCAAAGTGCAGCAGCGTTTCCGCGCGAATGGGCTCGGCACCGCAAAACGCCAACCGCCAACGACTCAAGTTGAGCGACGCTCGTTCCGCGTCTGAAGTGCGGCGCACGCAATATTCGTAAGCAAAGTTTGGCGCACCGGTAATGATCGCCCTGTAGTCGTGAATGGCCTGCAACCACCGCATCGGCTTCTGCAAGAACGCGGTGGGCGACATGAGCACGCTACGACCGCCCATGTAGAGCGGTGTAAGAATGCCGCCGATGAGGCCCATGTCGTGGTAGGCCGGCAGCCAGAACACGCCCGTGGCGTCGTCCCCATCGGCTTCGCCGATACCGAACGAACGACGAATGCACTCCAGGTTGTTCAACAAATTGGCGTGCGAAACCATCACACCTTTCGGATCGCTGGTCGAACCCGAGGTATACTGCAGGAACGCCAAATCGGTTTCGGCGATCTCGGGCGGTTGCCACATGTCGGCCAGCTCATCACCCAATTCGTCGACGGCGATCCACGAGCTCGTGGCCGCATCGGTGGAGAGCATCTCAGGGTCGAGCGTCGTAAGCGTTTGAGCGGTCGACAGCGCGACGTGCGCATCGCAATCGAGCGCAATACGCTGCAGACGAGGCATAGGCCGCTTGGGCTTCGGATACGTTGCCGGAACGGCGACAACGCCCGCGTACAGGCAGCCGAAAAATGCGCAAATGAACTCGAGGCCGGCCGGAAAGACAAGAATCGCCCGGTCACCCGGTTGAAGCTCTAGCTGCAAGCGCGCGGCAATAATTCGCGCACGGCGGTCGAGTTCCGCGAACGTTATTTCGGTGACACCGTCGCGGTCATCGAGAAATACGTAGGCTGTTTTATCGGGTTGGTGCGCGGATTGTCCCTGCAGCAACTCAACCATAGTTCGATACGTAGCGTCACATCGCATCGTGAATTGATCCCCATGCACAGCGAAGTTCCAAAAATCGGACGCAAAAGCGTCGTAGGAAGAACGCAATCGGCTTTGGTCTGTCGTTACACAGCTCTGACTGGACCGCCAGAAAACCTCCCCCGACAGGCCCCGCTTCTTGCTGGAAACTGCTGCGTACTAAATAGAATTGCATTTTAAGGGTTCTTCACTAGGCCGAAAAGGGTCCGCCAACTCGACATCCCTAGCTCTAAGGTCCGTTTATGCAAGAGATTCCGACGCAAGCGTTGCTACCGCTCGTCAATTAAAATGCTTACCTTGCAGGTAGTTATGAGCGCACTGTGGCCCCAACCGGCTGAATTCCCGATGCTTGACCAAAGTGAAGCGCACATTTGGTCAGTACCAATTTTGCGCACCACGCCGATTATCTCTGCTGACTCGACCTTAACGCCTGATGAGCAAACACGCGCCCGTGAATACGCGCACGAGCCGTCACGCCATCGGTTTGTTTCAACTCGTTTAGCATTGCGCGAATTGTTGGGGCGATACTTGCAGATTGCTCCGAATGAAGTTGCTCTCGAAATTCCGCCGAACGGCAAGCCGCAACTTGTTGGCTCGATGAACTCGATCGGCCTTCGATTCAACGTGGCACACTCGGGTGATCTTGCTCTCATTGGCATCTCGCTGGGTCATGAAATAGGAGTTGATATCGAGCAACGACGCCACGTGGAGAACGCGGCACAAATCGCGAGCCGCTATTTTCATTCACAAGAAATTGCCGCCATATGTTCCGCCACGCCGAGCACTCAAAGCGATGAATTCTTACTCGCATGGACGGCCAAAGAGGCCGTGCTAAAGTCGTTGGGCAAAGGAATAAGCAACTCTCTCTCCGAGTTTGCGGCGGCTCCCGACAAACATGCCGCCGCAACCTTAATTGAAGTGCCCCATCGCGAGAATGCGGAACCAGGCCGGTGCTGGGTGCGTCGGCTTGAATTAGGCGGCCAATACTTTGGCGCGGTGGCGGTTGTCGGTGCAAATCCAGAAATTCGCCGCATGACATTCGGCAGTTAGAGCCTATCCGAAAACCGTCTGCCGAAGGGGGACAGTCCCAATTTGCTCTGAAGACTCCGCAAATTTGGGACAGTCCCCGACGGTTTTCGAGGGGGTTAGTATTCTTGGGAACAACGGCCGCGGTTGCATTGCTTGCTATAATACGGGAGTTGGGCACCAAAAGATTCCTGTTCTTGAGATGACCTTCCCATGCTCGCGTCTCGCCGCAACTTGTTGATCGCCTTCTTGGCGAAGATCGACCAAGAAATCGCCGCCGTTTATGAAGTGGGCAACGATTACCGATTGAAGATGGATGAACTGTTCGAGGTGTGCATGACGAACGAGGAACTACGACAACTGCGCGATGAAATCGAGACCTTGCTGGATATGGAACCAGCACAGGAATAAATTCGCTACAGCACTTCACTACGCACTTCATCGACGCGTTCTCCCAGGTTGCCGTAGCGGTGGTAAACATTCGAAATGCTTTGTTCGCGCACATGCCAAAGTAGCTCGATGCGTCCGCACGTGGAGACAGGCGTATCGGCCACGTATTGGAGGGCCTCGGCTGCCGCTTTGCGAACGATTTGCGGCACGCGCGATGGGCAGGCATAGCGAACACGGGCAACGCGTTCGGCGCGAATGATTTCAGCTAGTTCGTCGTCGCTTTCTTCAACGAACTCGATCGCGGCACCCCAGCTATCGGTGAGTCGGTCGAGCAAGTCAACCGCGCTGACGGCGGGGCCTTCGAGATCGGTCGGTGAACTGACCGTGGCACGGCAACCGGCGGCACGGGCGGCGGCGGCACGGCATAGAATGTCGCTGAGTGAATCATCGCGGTGAACTCGAATCCGTAGCGGCTCGACAGGCAGGTACCGTCGAAAGTTGTCTTCGCCAAGCAAACGGAAATGATCGTGTAGGGCGCGGAATTCCGCAACGGCCCATTCGGCGTAGCTGTCGATGGCGTTAATAACACGCGATACTTCCGCGTCGGCGTTCACATGCGCTGCGGCATTGCCGTTTTGAAGTGCCGTTTTCAGGCTTGCCAGATCGCCGTTCGAATTATCGCGCTGAACTTGACGTTGGGTCGCGGATTTTTCAGAAGCCGAATCGGCAAACGACATCAGCGGGACCGCGTAATTGGGGCCGCCCGCTTTGATGCCGGGGCCGACGCTGCTTTTACCCATCCCGCCGAACGGTTGCCGGAGCACGATCGCGCCGGTCGTGGGGCGGTTAATATACAGGTTGCCGGCGCGGATGCGGTCGCGCCACAACGACTGCTCACGATCGTCGAGACTTTCGAGGCCTGAAGTCAAACCGTAGCCCGTGGCGTTGACCAATTCGATCGCGTGATGCAAGTCGCGAGCTTCCATCACTCCAAGCACGGGGCCAAATAATTCGGTGCAGTGCGTGAAGCTGCTCTCACGCACACCCCATTTAACGCCAGGGCTCACGAGGTGTGGGTTTCCATCAATGTGCAAGCGCGGCATGACGGCCCACTCTTCTCCGGAGTCCAATTCTTTGAGGCCGGTTTCCAACACGCCGGACGGTGGTCGGATAAGCGGCCCCATTTTGGTCGGCAGTTCCCAGGCCGAACCGACTTGCAGGCTTTCCACGGCGTCGCACAGCGAAGCGCGGAAACGAGCGTCGTGGTACACTTCGCTTTCGAGAATCAGCAGCGACGTTGCAGAACATTTTTGGCCACTGTGGCTGAACGCGCTGTGGAGGACGTTTTTGATTGCCTGATCGCGATCGGACAGGGCCGTGACGATCGTGGCATTCTTTCCGCCCGTTTCGGCGAGCAAGTTCATGGTCGGCTTTTTACTCAGCATTTGGGCCGCGGTGGAGGTGCCGCCGGTGAGGATGACGGCATTCACGTCGTCGTGCGATACGAGTCGTTGGCCGACGGTGCCGCCGCTGCATGGGGCGAACTGCAGGGCCGTTTGCGGAACACCGGCACGCCAAAAGCATTGGCACAGCAGGTAGGCGATGACGACCGTATCTGACGCCGGCTTGAAGATGACGGTATTTCCGGCGGCGAGGGCCGCTGCTACGCCACCGCAGGGAATTGCGAGCGGAAAGTTCCACGGCGAAACAACGACGACCACGCCGAGGCCGTTGGCGGTAATGTTTGGCAACTCGGCGAAGTATTGCGCGGTATCGGCATAGAATCGGCAGAAGTCGATCGCTTCGGAAACTTCCGGATCGCTTTCGGAAAGCGTTTTTCCACCGTCGGCCATCATCGCGCCCATGAGTTCGCCGCGTGAAGCAGCGATTTCTTGCGCAACGCGATGGAGTACTTCGCGGCGTTCGCTGGCCGCGCGTCGCCGCCAACCTTCGGTATCGTCGCGCGCGGTGCGCACGGCACGATCGATGTCGGATTCGGTGGCTTGTCGATAACGGCCGACCACCGTTTGCGGGCGAGACGGGTCGATCGACTCTTTTACTTCGCGCCTGTCGGCAATCGTTTCGCCGCCCAGAACGAGTGGCACGTCGATGGCGTTCGGACCGTGGCGGTGTTTCCAATTCGCAACGATAGCTTGCGCCCACTCGCCGTTTTGACGGAGAGACCAATCGGTGTCGGGTTCGTTGGTGAAGGGGTGAGAGTCGAGAGTCGGAGAGAGGGGGACAGTCTCATTTTGCTCCGAAGACTCCGCAAAGTTGGGACAGTCTCCGCCGGTTTTGTTAGGGTTCCTAAGCTCTTGATTTCTATTTTGGGTGCGGCGGGGGGTGTCGCTAACGGTGGTCATGGCGCGGTGGGCGGCTAGGAATTGTTGTTCGAGTTCTTGCCAATCTTCGCTGTCGACTTCGATGTTGAAGGCGTGGCGGAGGAAGTTGTCTGGGCCCGTGTTTTCGTCCATGCGGCGCACGAGGTAACCGATGGCGTTGGTGAAATCCTCCTGCTTGCAAGCGGGCGCGTAGAGGAGCATGTTGCCGGTGAGTTCGAAGAGTGCGCGGCGCTGGTGGTTGGCCATGCCTTCGAGCATTTCGAATTGCACCTGGTCGAGCGCGCCGGCATTGGTGGCGAGCACGAGGCCGTAAGCCAGCGTGAACAAATTGTGCGAGGCGATGCCGAGCCGGACTGCCGCGAGATTTTCCGGTCGCATGCCTTCGTGAAGCATACGCAGGTAGTTGGCATCGGTTTCGAGTTTGGTTTTGTACGGAGCTTGCGGCCAGCCACGTAAGCTGGCTTCGACTCGTTCGGCTTCCATGTTGGCGCCTTTGACGAGCCGAATCGTGACTGGCGCGCCGCCGGCGGCCACTCGTCGGCGAGCCCATTCGTTGATTTGTTGTTGAGTGCGATAGGAATCGGGGATGTAGGCTTGCAGGGCGATGCCGGCGCGGGCCTGTTCGAGGCCGGGGCGGTCGAGCGTGCGCGTAAAAACTTCGGCCGTGAGGTCTTTGTCGCGGTACTCTTCCATGTCGAGGTAGACGAATTTCGATACGACCGTGCCGTCGCGGCGGTTGAAGCAGGCCTTGGCGGCGGCGCGGAACAGGAGTTCGAGCCGATCGCACAGGATTTCGACCGTGTATTCGCGGGCCAGCGTGGAAATCTGCGAATAAATGGTGGAGATTTTTACCGAGATGACTTCGATCTCGGGCTGTTGCAACGCGGCCAGATAGCCGTGGAGACGTTGCTTGGCGTCTTCTTCGCCAAGCAGCGCTTCGCCCAAGAAGTTGACGTTCATCCGCACGCCTTCTTGCCAGCGGGCGCGGAGGTGTTCGGCCAGCAAGTCGCGCTCGGCAGGGAGGATGACGTTGGCCGTTTCGTGTTGCATGCGTTCTTTGACGAACGGCATGGCGACGCCGGGCAAATAGGAGCCGAACGATTGGAAGCCAAGCAGCAGCGTACGATCGACGGCGCTGAAGAATCGCGGGATACCTTGGACATCGAGGATGTGGATCAACTGATCGGCCGCGCGGTGGGGATGCTTCGAGCGAAAGGCCTGGTCGGTGAGTTGCGTGAGCGTGGCTTTGTCGTGCGGCGAGTTGATCATGCGATCGAGCTCGGCTTGCTGGCGGCGTTCCTGCGGCGTTTGCAGTTCGCGGGCGCGTTTGCAAAGCGTGCGGGCCAAGTGGAGTGCCTGAGCGACTTCGAGCGAGCCGTTGGGCGTATCCGACAGGTTGGTTGCGGCCAACTCGCGTTCGACGTTGGATTGGAAGGAAGAAGACGGATTGCTGGAGGAGTTGTTCGGCATAGCATTTAATTGTTGCGTGACGTAAGTGGGTGTCTATGCCGATTTGGCAGGCGGTGTGCTTGGAGGCGGAAGGTGCGTATTTCTCGGAAGGGGACAAGAGGACAAGTTTTTTATATGCCCGCTCGCGCAGGTGTGATTCTTGTTTTTGCGCAGGGTGAGGCATTGACTGTGCTCCGGTAGGTGGGCGCGCAGCGTGAAGGGCGTGCGACGGTTTAGCTTCGCCGCAGCGGCAGGGTTTTTTATGTATATATTTGTATACATACGGTAGCGTAACGGGTGGCCGTTTTCTACAGGGTTGTTAAAAGAATGCTTGCGAGGGGAGCGCGGCCAGTGCGAGAGAGAAAAAGAATCGGAGGGGCTGCTATTGTGTCCGCAGATTGCGCAGATAATCGCAGATGGTTGTTTGCAATTACACCAGTCGTGCAGCCCAATACGTGGGTGCGGAAGCACCCACGCTACGTATGTTACTTTGCTGGCTTCTAGCGTCTGCTTGGCTTAGAATGCTACTGTGAATGCGGAGGTATCGATGGTGCCGTCTCAAGAGATCACAATTCGTGTTGCCCCCACGGTGGCTACTGCCTATTTGGCGGCCTCGAAAGAGGAGCGTCAAAAGCTCGATTTGCTACTGAGCTTACGGTTGCAAGATGTTACCCAGGCGGGTGAATCGCTAGAAGAGGTGATGCAAGAAATCAGTAAACGCGTCTCACAACGGGGGATGACTCCGGAAGCACTGGAGACGATTCTTCGCGATGAGTAGGCTCCGCTACGTGCTGGACACAAACGTCATTATCAGCGCGTTGCTGTTTCCTCGTTCCGTCCCTGGAATTGCATTCACCAAGACAAGGCAACATGGCGACTTACTTCTATCGTCAGAAACTGTCGGGGAACTTGTCGAGGTTTTAAGTCGGGCAAAATTCGATCCGTATGTAACGCCCGATGAGCGAGATTGGTTTATCGCAGTGTTGGTGAAATCTGCATTGCTAGTTGAGCCATCGGAACGTGTCGAAGTGTGCCGAGATCCGAAGGACAATAAATGGCTTGAACTTGCGATCGCAGGCCAAGCGAGCACCATTGTATCAGGCGATGAGGATTTAATTGCGCTGGATGGCTATCGAGAGATTTCGATTGTTACACCCGCGGAGTTTGTCGAAAGGTTTGCTTCGAGATAAACCCCGCGGGGTAGGCTTGAAGGAGAAGGCGAGGCGGATTGTTGCGGAGTGTGATTTCACACGGGGGCGGGGACTCCCCGGCTCGCTGGCCTTGGTCCTTTATGCACTCGGCCTTCTCTAGTGTGTCTTTAGGAACTCTAACAAAACCGTCTGAGAGAGGGAGACAGTCCCATTTTGCTGCGAAGACTCCGCAAAATCGGGACAGTCCCCGCCGGTTTTGTTAGAGTGCCTTAAGTTTATTGTTCTGTGATGCCGTTCGCTGGTTGGACGGCGTGGCCGCCGCCGCTAAGGGGTTTGCTTTGGCATTGAGCATCCCTCGGAACGTGAAGAATGCACTAGGCTACTTCCCAGGTGTCGCTGGAGGCGAAGAGGGCGTCGGGGTCGCCGGGGCCGTGCTCTTGGATGGAGGTGGTGATTTGCTCGTTGATCATGTCGTCGTATTGCGGTTTGTCGACGCAACGGAATACGCCGATCGGTTCGGGGAAACCGTCTTCGTAGCGCATGCGGCTCAGCAGGTAGGCGAGGCTTGGCTCGGGCGCACGTTCGTCGTGGAAGAGCAGATCGTCTTCGGTGATGCCTTTGCCTAGCTCGACGACTTCGGGGTTCATGCCGTTGAGGCGGATGCCCTTATCGCGGTTTTTGCCGAAGATGAGCGGCTTGCCGTGCGCGAGTTCGAGCGTGGTATCGGCCTTGGTTTCGCGGTCCTTGGCGTAGTCCCAAGCGCCATCGTTGAACACGTTGCAGTTCTGGTAGACCTCGACGAACGAGGTGCCTGGGTGCTCGGCCGCGCGTTTGAGAACTTCGCCTAGGTGCTTGAGTTCGGTATCGATGCTGCGGGCAACGAAGGTGGCTTCGCAGCCGATGGCGATGGAAAGCGGGTGGAGCGGATTGTCGATCGCGCCCATCGGAGTGCTTTTGGTTTTCTTGCCAAGCGGCGACGTGGGCGAGTATTGGCCTTTGGTGAGGCCGTAGATGCGGTTATTGAACAGGATGATGTTGATATCAAGATTGCGGCGAATGGCGTGCATGAGGTGGTTGCCGCCGATGGAGAGGCCGTCGCCGTCGCCCGTGATAACCCAAACGTTGAGGTCGGGGCGCACGGATTTGAGCCCGGTGGCCACCGCCGGCGCGCGGCCGTGGATCGAGTGCATGCCGTACGTGTTCATGTAGTACGGGAAGCGGCTGGAGCAGCCGATGCCGGAGATGAACACGATCTTCTCGCGCGGAATGCCCAGCGTAGGCATCACTTTCTTCATCTGCGCGAGAATCGCGTAATCACCACAGCCGGGGCACCAACGCACATCTTGATCGCTGGCGAAATCGGCGGGCTTCAGGACGGGCAGGGGGAGTTCGACGCTCATGTTGTGCAATGCCTGTTAGGGGTATTGATGTTTGCTGTTCTGTGTAGAGGGGGAGGTTGGGAGGAGGGGAGAGGGGGAGGTTTGAAGCCGCGTTTGGCTGTGCTTCTTTCCTCTTACTCTCCTCGTCTCCCCCTCTCCCACTCTTCTTCATCAGCCGCCGTGGGCGACTTGCTCCAGGACGGCTTTTACGGGTGTTTCCGGATCAATCGGTTCGGGGCGGGTTTCCGTGTCCGCCGTGTCGCCACGGAGAACGGCTTCGATCTTGTTGGCCACTTCGCCGACGCTGAACGGCTTGCCTTGCACCTTGTTGAGGCCGATGGCGTCGACGAGGTACTTGGAGCGAATGATCGTGCGCAACTGGCCGAGGTTCAGCTCGGGAATGAGAACATGCTTGAATCGCTTCAAGATGCTCTCAAGGTCTTTCGGCAGTGGATTGAGCCAGCGGAGGTGGCAGTGAGTGACTGCCTTGCCTTTGGCTTGAAGGTTGTGGACCGCCGTCGCGCACGCTCCATAGGTGCCGCCCCAACTGACCACGAGCAGATCGCCGCTCGCGGGGCCATCCAGCTTCTGCGGCGGCAGCTCGTTCGCGATGCGGGCCACCTTCTCGGCACGCAGATTGATCATGTGCTGATGGTTGGCCGGGTCGTAGCTGACGTTGCCCGTGATGTCCTGTTTTTCGAGGCCGCCGATGCGATGCTCGAGGCCGGGAGTGCCGGGTATTGCCCAAGGTCGCGCGAGGCGTTCATCGCGGCGGTACGGGAGGAATTTATCACCGCTGGTCGCGGGGCCAGGGTGCTTGATCTCGATTTTCTTGAGGTCGGCGTACTTGGGGATCTTCCATGGCTCCGAGCCGTTGGCGATGTAGCCATCCGTGAGCAGGATGACCGGCACCATATAACGAACGGCGATCCGCCACGCTTCTTGAGCCACGTCGAAGCAATCGGCTGGGCTGCAGGCAGCGAGCACCGGCATGGGGCACTCACCGTTGCGGCCGAAGATGGCCTGATACAAGTCGGCCTGCTCAGTCTTCGTGGGGAGGCCGGTCGAGGGGCCGCCACGCTGCACGTTGATGACGATCATCGGCAGCT
>CAZTWS010000054.1:0-19512 GCA_964618225.1 uncultured Planctomycetaceae bacterium | reverse complement strand
GGCCAGCCCCATGCCCTCGCCCTTGAGCGCGATGCCGGGGCGGCTGCTGGCCGTGCCGGCCATCGCGCCGGCGAACGACGCGCCGATCGTGGCCGTCATCGCGGCGATTTCGTCTTCGGCCTGGAATGTGAGGACGTCGAAGTTTTTGTGGCGGGCCAGTTCTTCGAGGATGCTGCTCGCTGGCGTGATCGGGTACGCGCCGAGGAACAATCGCTTGCCGCTCAGGCGAGCGGCGGTCATCAGACCATAGGCCAGGGCCGTGTTGCCGACGATGCTGGTGTACTTGCCCGGAGCGAGTTTGGCCTTGGGAACGTGGAACTGCGTGTTGATCGCTTCGACCGTTTCACCATAGTGGTAACCAGCCTTCAGAGCGGCCGTATTCGCGCCGGCGATCTCGGGCTTTTTGCCGAATTTGTCTTCGATATAACGCAACGTCGGATCGAGCGGCCGGTCGTACAGCCAAAAGACGAGGCCCATCGCGAAGAAGTTGCGGCAGCGGTCCTTCTCTTTTTGGCTGAGCTCGAGTCCTTCGACCGACAGACGCGTGAGCTTCGTCATCGGCACTTTGTGCAGGCGGTATGCTTTGAGCGAGTCGTCTTCGAGCGGATTGGCGTCGTAGCCGGCCTGCTCCAAGCCTTTGCCTTCGAAGGCATCGCTGTTGACGATGAGGATGCCGCCGGTGCGGAGATCGCCCAGGTTGGTGGCGAGCGCGGCGGGGTTCATCGCGACGAGCGCGTCGACCGTGTCGCCGGGGGTGTAAATGTCTTTGCTGGAAAAGTGGACTTGAAAGCCGGAGACGCCGGCGAGCGTGCCCTGCGGCGCGCGGATTTCGGCCGGGAAGTCTGGGAACGTCGCGATGTCGTTCCCCATGAGGGCCGATGTATTGGTGAACTGCGTGCCGGCCAGTTGCATGCCGTCGCCCGAGTCACCACAGAACCGCACGGTGGCTTCGTCGAGCGTAAGAACCTGTTTGCCTTGCTGATCGAGTACTGCTGTAGACATCGCTGGTGACGTATCCTCGCTCTCAGTTACCGCCTGAGGCTATTTGAATGGGATGCAGTTGAATTCGCAAGAATTCAGACTGTACGGGTTGTTCTCTGAATTCTGGCGAATTCAGCTACAGTTATTGTTTATTGTTAGACGCCGGGGCTGGCCGGCAATGATGCAATTCGTTGCTAGCAGCCCGATCAAGCTCCTTCGCGGGTCCGCGCTGCCCGGGAATCGGGCGGCAGGTTGTAAACAGTTTCCGGAAAATGATCTACCAAATAGTGGACAATGCCATGCACGCCGAGCACGCCGGTCGGCTGCTGGTGTTCGTTGACGATGGGCAGATGGCGATAACCGCCTTCGGCCATGATGCGGATGGCGCTCCCGACGGTGGCCGTCGAGGCGACCGTCGCGAGAGGGCTCGACATGACCGTGCGAACCGGGGCCGAGAGATCGCCGCCGCTGGCCATCTGCTGAAGCGCATCGCGTTCGGTAAAAATACCGACAAGCTGGGAACCTTCGCAGATCAAAACGGCGCCAGTGCGCTGCGCGCGAAGGAGTTGCAGAACATTGCCGACGGTTTCGTCGGCAGTTGCAGCCAAGGGCTGATCGGGGTAGGCAGAGCCTACGCCCTCACTCTCCAAACTAAGCTGAAAGTCCACGCTGGACACGGCTCATGTTTCGTTTGGGACGTTTCGCGTGACGAGTGCATATCCTGCACGAGGACGTTCAGTGAAAGGCATTCCCGAGCCCTGCCGCCACGCTAATATATAAATCTACCACGTGGAATAGGACACTTAAACCGCAGAACTTACGAATTTTCACTGAATTATTGGCAGAGGTCTGGGAAATTGAAGGAATGTAAATGCGATGGATTCCACTGATTTAGGATTTTGCAGAACAGAACTCCAATGGATTTCGTGAGGAAGGGGGCTATGCCAGGCTGGCGAGCGTCTTGGATCGATTGGCGATAGCTGCACCCATCGGAGATTAGCCTGGATGTACTTGCCTGTGTAAATTAGAAGTAATGCGAATAGCTCCTTATGTCATCGCCACGTTTCTCCTCTGGTGCTTGTCGCTTACCAATCTGGCGCCTGCTGCCCAGACCGTGACCAATCCGTTTCTTGGCATCAAGCTCTACCATCGCACAGAGACCTCGCCCCGGCCGCTGAATATAAATGTGGCCGAAATCGACTTGAGCGCGCCTGGGATTAGCTTTCTGGTAACGCCGCGTGGCCCTGCGCCACAGCCGGTGTACAACGGGGTGGCTGACGAGACCGTGATCCAAACCACCCGGCAGTTCGTGAACACGACAGGGGCCCAACTGGCGATCAACGCCTCGTTCTACGACATCAGCAATATCCACACGGTGGGCGGCTTGAGTTGGACGAACAATTTGGGGCTCATGGCGTCCAACGGTGACGCTTATTCGCCGTGGCTCAACGAAACGCATACCGACAATAATTTCGACGACGCGCTCAACATCACGGCTAGTAACTCGGCGTCGATCGTGAAGATGCCGTCGAATGGCCGAAATGGCTATGGAACGACGCCGGCGGTCGCGCTTTACAACACCGTGACCGGCAAGAATCGCTTGCTCACGAACGGCACGGTAAACGCGCCTAGCACTTGCGGCGATTTTTGCGGTTTGCATCCGCGCACGGCGGTCGGGCTTACGGCTGACAATACGAAGCTGATCATGATGACCATCGACGGCCGCCGAACGGGAGTCAGCGAAGGCGTCACGCTCGTCGAACTGGCCGGCTACCTTGGCCAGTATGGCGTGACCAACGCCATCAATCTCGACGGCGGCGGCTCCACGACCATGGCTGCCAACTACTACAACGATACGCAGAACGCCAGGCTCGTGAATATTCCCTCGGGCTCCGAGCGATCTGTCGGCACCAACCTGGGAGTCTTTGCGCTCCCCAACGGCGATTTCAATTTGAATGGCGTCATCGATACCGCCGATTACGTCGTTTGGCGAAAATCCATCGGCGGCAACCTGGGCTACGATGCCTGGCGCTCAAAATACGGAGCGGCCGCCGGCAGCGGCAGCGAATTCGAAGCGTTCGCCGTGCCAGAGCCCTCTGTCTTGGTTCTCATCGGATTCGCTCTGACCAGTGTATCCGCATTCTCTCGTCATCGATGCAGGACACGCCGCTAAAGGAACCTTCAATAATAACTGCCCTATTTTCAGAATAACCACAGAGGCACAGAGGGCACGGAGAAAACCAAATGACCAAGTTCCAATGACCAAGTTGCTTCTAGCTTTTGGTCATTGAGATTTGGTCATTGGATATTTCTTCTCTGTGCCCTCCGTGCCTCCGTGGTGAATTCCCTCTGCCGAAGCTATTTTATGAGTCGTTCCTAAAGGTAAAGCATGCCTCATGTCGCTTTCGTTGCGTTCTCGGGGCTGCGTGTGCGCGAGGCGGAATTAGCGGCTCTCGGAATGAAGTTGCCCGGTTTGACGGCCCGGGCAGGCGCGCTTGCTCAACTGCCGTCGCTAGGGTTGCTGACGCTGGCCGGCATGGTGCCGGATGAATGGTCTTGCAGTTACCACGAAGCCGACGATGACCTTGGTGAAATCTTGCAAGCGGTCGTGACGGAACGCGCTGATCTCGTCGCAATTTCGGCGCTGACTCCCTCGGCAAATGACGCATATTCGTTTGGTGATCGGCTGAGGAGCGAGAGCATTCGTAGTGTCTTCGGCGGGTTGCATGCGACCGGTTGTCCCGACGAGTCAGCCCAACACTTCGATGCAGTATGTACCGGAGAAGGAGAGCTGGTATGGCCGGAGGTGCTGCGTGATGCGGCTGAGGGGCGACTCCAGAAGCGTTACGATGCGGTGCGGACAGGTCGCGAGCTGGCGTGGCCGCGACCGCGGTTTGACTTGCTCGCGCAACCGCGGGCACGTTGGACAATCCAGTCGCAGCGTGGCTGTCCATTGGCGTGCGAATTTTGCGGTGCAAGTCGCCTGATCAGTCGGTTTCGTGAGAAGCCGATGGATCGATTGCGTGACGAGCTGAGCGAGATCGTCCGACTCGATCCGCGTCCGACGATCGAGCTGGCGGATGACAATACGTTTGCCGGGTCGCGAGATCCCGAGCCGCTACTTACCGCGCTGGCCGATTCGCGGGCGCGGTATTTTACGGAGGTCGATTGGCGCATTGGCGAACGGCCTGCGCTGTTGCGCGATTTGGCGGCCTCGGGCTGCGTGCAGGTACTCGTGGGAATCGAATCGCTGGTCTTCCGCTTTCCTGGAATGGGGGCGAAGGAAGCCGAGCTGAATCGAATCATGGCGGCGATCGACGCGATTCAAGAGGCCGGCATTGCGGTGAACGGCTGTTTTATCGTCGGCGGCGACGGAGAAACCCGCGAATCGCTCGCCGAATTGAGCAAATTCGTTCGAGCAACTCAGCTAGCCGATGTACAGGTCACGCTAAGCACGCCGTTTCCCGGTACCGCTTACCGTGCGCGATTGGCACGGGAGGGCCGACTGCTCGAAGGTCGAGGCTGGTCGAGCTACACATTGTTCGATGTTACGTTTCAGCCAGACCGCATGAGCGTGAGAGAACTGGAGATTGGCTACCGCGAGTTGTTAAGCGAGTTGTTCGATGAGGGGGAATCACGCCGGCGGTCGGCGATTCGTCGCGACGTTTGGCGGCAAAACCCGGTTATGAGGAATGCTGAATGACCGAGCAAACAATCGAGATCGAAAAAGCCAAACCGTTGACGTTCGGCAGGTGGTGGAACTTCATGCTCGGCCGACGAGACGCGATCGACTCGGTCGCAAGGTCAACGAACGCGTTGTGGGTGGGATTGCTGTTCGTGCTGTCGGCCGGCCTGGCGCGGGAATACGATGGCGAGTACCTCGTGCGCGAGCCGTGGCACTTGTTGCTGCCGCTGGGGGCGTCGCTGGTTACTTCGCTGGTGCTGTATGCGCTTGTGTACTTGGCCGCAAGTGGGCATGGCGTGACGAAGTTGCGGTGGTGGGCCGGCTATCGCACGCTGCTCACATTTTATTGGATGACGGCGCCATTGGCGTGGCTCTATGCGGTGCCCGTGGAGCGGTTCTTGAGCCCCGGGCAGGCAACGAAAGTCAATTTAACGCTGCTCGCGATCGTTTCCGTGTGGCGCGTCCTCCTCATCACGCGGGCGATTTCCGTTTGGCTTGCCGGCGGCTTCTTCAGCCTATTATTGGTGGTGCTGTTTTTTTCCAACACCGTCCTCAGCGCCGCGAGCGTAATCACACCGACACCGATCTGGGACATCATGGGCGGCATCCGCTTGCCAGAGCGAGAGTCGATCATTTTAGGAGCGAAGCTGTTCATCTGGTTTTTCGGAACGATTAGCTGGTTTGTGCTGTTGATTGCCACGTGTGCGGTTGGATTGATAGCCAAATCGCCTTGGTACTCTGGAGCCTTACCCAAGCCACGAACGACCAACGTGGGCCGGTCTCTATGGGCGTTTGCAATCCTCTTATTAGGAATCGGGCTGTCGATTCTGCCGTTGGCTCAACCAGAGCAGGCAAGACGCTGGCACGCCGAGCATCTGCTGCGGTCAGGGCAAATTGCCGAGGGACTGCGGTTCATCGCAGCTACACCGCAAAGCGATTTTCCACCCCAATGGGACCCGCCGCCGCGGACAGGTTACAGCGACGACCAGCCTGATCCACGTCACGTTATCGACGAACTCAAAAAGTTCGATGCACCCGAGTGGTTACGTGATCGCTATATCGAAAAGATGATCGCGTCACATTCCGGAATCCATTCCGCGATCGAATCGGCCGAGCGCGGTGATCCAGAGTCATTGAATTCAATTCTGGACTATTTGGAACGCGCGAAGCCTGGAGGATACACGTCCGAATTCAACTGGGAGTTTCGAAGGACGATAGAGCGGAAAAAGTTTCCAGATGAGACACAAGAACGGATTACCAAGTTTTTGGAACGCGAAAAGTGATGATCGCAAATATTCGGGAAGGAAACCCGACGGGAACTGTAGCGAAAAAAAGAACGGCGGGGATGAACCCCGCCGCTCGCTACGATGCATGTTCGCTTCGATTACATGTCGTAGTACAAGCAAAACTCGTACGGATGAGGCCGTAGGGCCATCGCGTCGACTTCGTTTTTCCGTTTGTAGCTGATCCAGGTGTTGATGACGTCTTCCGTGAAGACATCGCCGCGGAGGAGGAACTCATGGTCCTTTGCCAGGGCATCCAGCGATTCGCCGAGCGAGCCTGGAGTCTTCGGTACCTCGGCCAGTTCTTCCGGAGCAAGGTCGTAGATATCCTTGTCCAGCGGTTCGCCCGGATGGATCTTGTTTTGAATACCGTCCAATGCCGCCATCATGACCGTGGCAAACGCCAGGTACGGATTCGCACTCGGGTCTGGGCAGCGGAACTCGACACGTTTGGCCTTCGGGCTCGGGCTGTACATCGGAATGCGGCACGATGCCGAGCGGTTGCGCTGCGAGTAGGCCAGGTTTACCGGCGCTTCGTAACCCGGTACCAACCGCTTGTAGCTATTGGTCGTCGGGTTGGTGAACGCCAGGATGGCCGGCGCGTGCTTGAGCAAACCGCCGATGGCGAACAGGCCCATTTCGCTGAGGCCAGCATAGCCGTTGCCGGCAAACAGCGGCTGGCCACCTTTCCAGAGCGAAATATGCGTGTGCATGCCGGAGCCATTGTCGGAAAATAGCGGCTTGGGCATGAACGTGACGGTCTTGTTGTACTTCTTCGCGACGTTCTTGATGATGTACTTGTAAAGGCACATCTTGTCGCCCATTCGCACGAGCTCGTCGAACCGCAGATCGATTTCGCTTTGGCCGGCGGTGGCCACTTCGTGGTGCTGGGCTTCGACGTCGAGTCCGCAGTCGATCATCGTGACCATCATCTCGTTACGGATGTCCATCAAGGCATCGGCCGGCGGCACCGGGAAGTAGCCTTCCTTGTGGCGCAGCTTGTAGCCCAGGTTCGTTTTACCTTGCGGCGAGTAATCCTTGCCGCGGTTCCACTGGCCTTCTTCGCTGTCGAGGAAGAAGTAGCCACTGTTCGGCGTTTGGTCGAAGCGGACGTCGTCGAAGATGAAGAACTCGGCCTCCGGACCGATGAAGCAGGTATCGGCCACGCCCGTGCTTTTCAAATAGTTGACCGCCTTACGGGCGACATTGCGAGGATCGCGGGTGTAATCCTCACGCGTGATCGGGTCTTGTACATTGCAGATGATGCACAGCGTAGGAATCGCGGTGAAGGGATCGACAAAGGCCGTATCGGCTTGCGGCAGAAGGAGCATGTCGCTCTCGTTGATCGCTTGCCAGCCGCGAATGCTGGAGCCGTCGAAGCCGAGGCCTTCTTCAAACGTTTCTTCTTCGAGCTTCGACACCGGGATCGTGAAGTGTTGCCAGATGCCCGGGAAATCCATGAACCGCATGTCGATTGCTTTGATGTCGCGCTCGCGACACATTGCCAAGACAGCCTGGGGTGTCAGTGCCATGATCTGATGTCTCCAAATTCCGGAACGGCGAGCAGACGTGCGAGTAGGCTACAACCAACTCATCTAACCACTGACTCACCCATATCCAACCAACTCACTTAGGAGCCGTCGGCTGCGGCTGACGATTCGCCGGCCCGCCGTGACCGCTTAGAACCCAATCATGATAGCGAACGCGCCGGGAGTTGAAACAGGCCTGGGCATTTGGCGGGGAAAGTTTTTTCTGGTGAGTGGTTGAACTAAGCACCAGTGAGGACACGTGCAAAAGAAATTAGCCCCCGGTCACTGACCGGGGGCTAAGTGAGATGATAACGCTTAACCAACTGTTTACGACGTCGGCTGCAACTCGCGTTCGGATTTCGGGGCGGCCAGCCGCATTTGGACGATGCGGGAATCGGCCTTGGCTTGCACGCCGTTCACCACGGCGCCGATGATCCGGATGCCAACGCCGCGAAGCAGCTCAACGGCCTGGTTGACCTTGGGCATCTGGCTGTAGTCGCGGCGAACCGACAGAATCGCACCGTCGCTGTACTGGCCGAAGATCAAAGCATCGGACATTCCCAGAATCGGCGCGCCGTCGATGATGATGAAATCGTATTCCGAGCGGAGCTTATCAAAGACCGGCTGCATCTGCTCGGTCGCGAGGGCATGGATGGCATCCACGTCGCAGTAGCCGGCCGTGAGCAGCCACAGGCCCTCGGCGTGGGTCGGGCGAATCACATCGGCCACATCCACCTCGGCACGCAGCACCTCGCACAACCCATCTTCGAGCGGAGCATCGAACAGGGCATGCAGAGACGGGCTGCGCAAGTCGCCGTCGACGAGCAGCGTTCGCCGTCCGGCGCGGGCCAGGCTCGCCGCCAGTTGGCTGGCAACCGTCGTGCGCCCTTCCAGCGTGGCGGCACTCGCCACGAGCACTACCTGCCGGCGTTTCGAGGTCGAGTCGTGCATCAGGATCGTGCGAACGCCGTCGATCGAGTCGGTCAACTGAGCGACGATCGGGTGATAGGGGTCGAGCGCCTTGCGAGACGATAGAGTCGGCAACATGCCGACGACGCGAATTCCCAGGCCTTCGTCCATATCGGCGGGGCCGTTGAGCTTGCGACGCGTGAATTCCATATATGCCACGCCCAGGCAAGTCAGGCCAAAGCCGGCCAACATTCCAAGCGCGGTGATGGCGTAATGCTGGGTAGTGTTGATGTTCTTGGAGAGCATCGCTTCGTTGACCTGGCGAATCTGAGCGGGAACCTGATTGTCGATATCCAGACTCTCGAGCTTCACGTTCATGTCGTTGGCGATTTGCTGCAATTGCTTCAATTCCTCGCCCCGAGTTTCCAGGTCGACGGACTTGTCGTTGCGCCTTTGCAGCTCTTTCTTTTTGGTTTCCATCGCTTTCGTGTTCATCGCCAATTGCTGCTGCATCGATGCGGCATTGGTTTTGAATCTTCCGGTGAGTTGCTGCATCGGCACGTTCGGCTTGTTTTGCAATTCGCGAATGGTCCGTTTCTTGAAGTCTGCTTTATAAGCCTCGAACGTCTGTTGCATCTGAGCGAGCTGGCGGTCGCCGCTGGAGCCGCGCGAGCCCCCGCGGGTGTTGCCCGGAGTCTGCATCTTCTGCAGAAGAGCCATGTCCAGTTGCGCTTGCAGATAAAGGTACTTCTGGTCTTGTTTCAGCAACTCTTCGGCCTGAATTTCGAATAAGGCCGGATCGTTCAATTCGGCCTTGGCGACCATGTAGTCGGTTTGAAGCTGGAAAAGGTTGGCGGTCAATGTCTGGATTTTGGCTTGAGTGTCGGCGAGGTCGCGAATCAACAAATCCGTTTCCGGATCACGCTGATCGGTCGGCCGGCCCATGCCCTTGGCGATCTCGATATAGTCTTCGTACTTGCGCTTGATTTCGCCGTTGAGATTTTGCAGGCTGCGTTCGAGCATATCGCGAATGGTCAACTTGCGAGATGTCTCCTTGCCGAGAACCTCCTTCTTGTAGGCTTCGGCGACGGCATTCACGAGCGTCACCAAATCTTCCGGCGGCGTGCCGGTCAGGCTGATGGCCAAGATTTCACCGTTTTGCGGGAAGTCGACGCTAAGGTGATCCTGAAGCCATTCTTCTTTGTCGCGCTCACCCGCGAGAATGCTCAAGCTGGCGATGCCTGGATTGCGAATCGCGGCGGTCAACAAAAACTTACTTTTCAACAACGCGAGCTGCGTTTTCTTGAGGATGTCGAAGTCCTGCGTCGAGCGCCGGGTCGAATCATGGACGATCGAATCTTCCTCTTGTCGAACTTCGAAGAGAGCCGTCGCCGAAGATGATTCGGGGAAAGTAAACCACAAAGCGATGCCTGTCAGCGCCCCGATCACAGATCCCAGCCCCAGGGCCAGAACCCAGCGCCGGCGCAGGGCATGAAGAAATGTATTGGCATCCATTCCGCCCTTGAGCACGTTCTGCGCGTTGGACTGGGCGGTGTGGATGGCCAACGGCGATGGGACAGCCCCGTTGGACTGGACCATCAGGGCGTCACCGGGATGGTGTGACTCTGGGACCAGTGCGTGATGCGGTCCTGGCGAGTGAGAAGTGTCGTCGCGATGCATAGGATTCTCGTCTGTTCCTGGTTAGGGCCCGGTAGAAACTGGGGGCGAAAAGTTGCTGTCACGCGGAACCGGCAGTTGGTCGCTCAACCGCAACTCACGAGCCAATGGCGGCTGCAGCGACAAAAAGGGCGAAAAACCGCGGTATTTCAAAGCCTGCTCAGCGGAATATGTAGCGATCATGCCGCCGAGAGGAGGAGTTTTCTCAACGCACGTTGTCATTTCTCAACAACTACGAGGCCTGGGTTACCGCACTGGCGCAGCCGTCGGACGCATGCCCCCGACCGGGCGAAGCTGAACCGCATCTGCGGGAATGGTAACCCGTTCAAGGATTTGTAATTCTATCCACAACAACACCAGGGCAAGGGGCATCATGATGACGTACCCGGCGTAGTCGTGGCAAATCTTTTCGACCGCATAATTCCCCTGGCCGACCCACTTGGTGAGTACGGCTGTAACGGTAATGCGGGCTATATTGACGATGAGTGCAATCGGGATCGCGCTGAGCAAAATAACGAGCTTGTCCCACCAGGGGCGATCGATGATGAAGACCATCGCCACGGCCAAGGCGCCGAAGATCGTGGCCATGCGGAGACCGGCGCAAGCTTCGGCGACGTTCAGCGGTTGGTCCATTCCGGGGATCGTGATCAGGCTGCCGTCGCGGAACGCGGCGATGCCCAGCGTTTGCAATACAAACGTGCTCGCGATCGTGGCCATGCGCTGCAGCCGATTGAGCACATTCACTTCCAAAGCCGTCGGCAGTGGAAACATGAACATCAGAAACACCAGAGCGGGCCAAGCCCAGCGAACGGTGTGAAAGCCGCCGACAAGCATGAAAGCGCCGAACAACGCAACGATAAACGACAACCGATCGATCGGCATGATCGTGTACTCGGCCGCGAACAAACGAACGCCAAGACCGAGCCCCAGAATCAATAAACCAAGCCAGCGCTCCTTCGTGGGAACGTTTGCCTGGAACGGCTTCCAGCGCATCCACAACAAGCCGGTCGCGAAAAGCGGAACAATCCAGCCGTGCGAGTACAGGTCGTCCGACCAAGCGGCGCTGGTTAAAGTGAGCATGTCCCAATAGGCGGCAACGAGCAAAGCAACCAGCCCGCCCAGCATGATCAGCGGCGTCCGTTGCGATGGGTCGAAAATTCCGACGTCGGCCGCTAGCGGGGCCGGGCCACGAGGCGGTTGTCCCATCGGCCGAGGACCAACGCCGGCCGGACGCACAGCCGCCGCAACGCGCTGCGGATTAGACGAATTCGGGCCTTTCGAAGGCGGAAGAATCTGGCTCATCGACGGAGAAACCTCAAAGGAGCATTATTTCGAATTTGATTCCATTATCGCGATGCCTCCCATCGGAGTGGCGTCACGATTCGTCTGTCGCGGCAAATCCGAGAATCGGGTAGTGGACTCTCAATGTTTGATTTCGGTAGCAGCCCGCCAGCTCGAAATCGACGGCGGACGAGGTAACCGGCCGAGATCCAATTAGGAACGCTCGACCTTTCGTGATCTCGCGGAGCCGCGATTCAGTTCCAAGAGTCGCGGCTCGAGACCCAGTTCCTGACGCTTCAACCAGCGGCAAGAACATAGGACATCTAATAATCGAGGATAAGCGGCTTCCCAAAAACTGTCAATGAACTGCGCCGAAACGCAACTCGTGATCTCGCATATGGTTGGGGCGTAAACTCTGCCGTAACAAACCATCCCTCCCAAGCGGAATAAACCCTCGTCGAGAAGATGGCTGCGACCCGATTAAACGGGCTGCGCGAATGATAGGAAACAAATGGATCTCGCGGATTAAAGCCGGCATGCGCCAATACGCAACTCGTGGCCAGGGAGTTCGCGTTAAATTTAAAATGAAAAAGGCATTTCCTGCCGCGAGGAGCCCCATGGGTGGCTCGTAAGACAGCAAATTACTTGCTTGAGGGGTGTCCGGAAATTCCAGGTAGCACGCCCTGACGCTTTCAGGATGATGCAAGTGTTGGCATGGAAAAACCGCGAAGCGGTTACATACCGTAACCCAGAGTCGCCGCGCAGCAGCGCACCTGGGGGCAGGATCTTGCATAATCCTGCTTTGGGAAGGGCGTAATTCGCCGAACTGCACGGTTCCACGCCCTTCGAAGACTCAGGGCGTGCCAGTTATTACACCCGCGGCCGAGACGGCCGGGCTATATAGCCGACCCGTCTCGGGTCGGACATCCACGCCAGCAAACGCTCGAAGCCGCTAATAGATGTAGCGTGGGTGCTCGCACCCACGAATTGCGTTTGACGCTTTCTACCACGTAGACCAAAAACGGCGGGTGCAAGAAGCACCCACCCTACTCATCTACTCATCGGGCTATGGCAAGCCGTTGATTTGGATTCCCAATAGCGTCAACGTGTTGCCATAGTGGCCGGTCCATACGTAGTAATCGGCTGGCTCCACGGTGCCGTCGTCGGTAAATGTCGCGGTCACCCCATATTGGCCATTTGGGTTTTGAAACGAATACAGGGTTTCGCCAGAGGGAAATGACCCAATTACTGTTTGAAAGTTGAATATACTTCCTGCTCCAACTAAGATCCCCATTGCATGGCCGATCTCGTGAACTATGGTGCGGTAAAAGTCGTTGTAGTTCGTGCCGCCTGTGCTAACGTCAACAAAACTTGCTTGGAACGCCGTCCCAGTTTGCGTGCTTCCAGAATTGGCTATCGCAGTAAATTCTGCATCATCAAGCGGTGTTTGATCAAAAAACCAACCACTGCCAGCCGCATTGTCGTCCATGCGAATGCGTGCTTCATACGGACGACCGCTACTAAATTGGAGTTGATCAGTAATGCCACGGTTAGTTCCTGGAAGTGCCGCAGCAAAAAATATGGAGAGAGTAAGTATTGTTCAGCGAATTACTAGTAGCTGGATTGTTGTCGCCGTCAAAATTGAAGTCCGTGATTACTGCGGACCAGTCCTTAATTGCTCGGTTGACGATTTCCCTAGCATAGATTTCGTTCGTACCGTAAATTCCAAAGTCTGGGTTTTCGGAACCTGTACCGAACTCGTTTGCCCATGTAATTGCAAGTAGACGCCTATCCTCAAGCGCCTCCATTCTAAGAGCTCTTTTAAAACCGCTTCTTGAAGTTGTGGATTGTCGCCAAGTGGGAAGAATGCATTGTTTTTAGCTTTCTCATCTAGAGTTCAAGTATTATCTAGTTCTATGAGCCTGCGAGATTGCAAAGGCTGCGATGCAGAGAACCACAAGAAACATCGCTGAAGGTTCCGGGACGGCTGTAAACGGAGAGACTGTCGCGGAGAAACCAGTCGTTCCACCAAACCCGTCGCGAAAGATGACTTGAAAGGTTCGCCACGAATTAAAGGCGTTCCAGATTTCTACTTGCCCAGGAATGTTGGCGGGGGCAAGAACGGGTGGCTCGCCCAGGAACGAAGCTGCTGCAGCCCAGAGATCCAAATTGAAGTTCGATTGGAGTGGATCGATGCTGATGCCAGTATCTTCAGCAGGAAAAAGCCCAGCGCCCCGTAACTCAAGCTGGTCGATGAACGGCTCAAAACCCGAATCGACTACGAAGGCATTGTCATTGGCGGTGATCTGATAGCTCGGACAGGATAATTCGACGTTCCCTATTAACAGCGAAAAAGAGTGTGGCTGAATCGTGGTAATTGTGGAGCCACCGCCTGGATTGGGATCAAATGTAAACTTCCCAGATACGGTGTCTCCCTGTGCGAATGATAGTCCTGATTCAAATGGCACCCCGGCGAACGTATTGTCAATCGTCGCGTCAAACGCAAATGTCAAAGGCGCGGCCAATAACCACCCCTGCAACGAGTTGCAGAGAATTGCCGTTAAAAGAGCCATTTGCAATTGGAATCTTCCTGACGGAACACATTCTGTCATCTTCCAGCGACGGGCTATGGATTGCATGGCTCAACCTCTCAAGGATAAACAGAGGGAGCTATTCGATCGCTGCCGGGAACTAATCGGTATTTCACAAATCACGGCAATCAGCGCGATTAGCGTCATAGTGATCGTCGAGGGTTCGGGAACTTCGGTAAACGCCCCGATAAACGCCTGAAAACCTGTGTGTCCGCTTCCATTCCCGAAAGACATCTCAATGGAACGCCACAGATTGAATTTATTCCAAGTAGTGACGTCTGTTGGGACACTGGCTTGTGCAAATGCATCATCCGGGGCATACAAAGTTATTTGGAAGTATGAGTGGGATGGATCGATGTTAGGGAACTCCGCTGGATTCATCGCCTGCAGGTTGTCCGCCCCTAACCGAATCGAATCGATACGGCTCGCCAGTGAAAAATCCATAATCAACGAATTGTTCACGGACTCCGTTTCGTAATCTGGCGACGCAAACTTCGAGCCATTGATGTTGAATTCGAATTGATAAGGCTGCAGGGATTCGAACACCATATTGCCATCGCCTGGCTGCGGCTCGAACGTAAACTGTCCCACGATTACGTCACCTAGAGCGAAATCGAAGCCGGCATCGAATGGGATCGCATTGTAGATGTTCCCAATCGTGGCATTGAACCGCAACGTGATGGGAGCGGCCTGTGTTGCCTTACTCGTCACAAGACAACCGCCAACAGCGACCAAGCACAGCACGAGCCGCCATGAAAGCGACCGACAACGATTAGTCCGATTACTCTCTCGATATCGCCGCATTGCTCTTCTCCAAAAAATCCAGTCCGATGATGCGCTTTCCAGTAAAGCACCATAGCCAATGTATCCTGCTGCGGATTTATCCTACACCCCCCCTTATGGTTTGCGTAAAGATTTCCGAAGAAGGCCAAGATTCCTGCAAGAAGCTGGGCGGTCTACAAAGCCTGGAGACCGCCCGATTCGCATCGCCCCCCATGCTAGCAACACACGGACAGGTTGGCATGCCGAATCATGAAGTCACGTAACCACGGATGGATGACTCCTGATATTTTGTCATTGCACTCGCGGCCGGAACGGCCGGGCTATATAGCCGACCCGTCTCGGGTCGGACATCCCACCAGCGAACGCTCGAAGCCGCTATTATGCGCGTGCTCGCACCCACGAATTGCAATCCCCTCCGTGTCCCTCCGCGCTCTGCGTGAGGCCTTCTCCCTCACCACAAAAAATCCCAACTGGCCAAAACTGGGTATTTGAACACCTGTCCACTTTCTGCTAACCTATGAACGCAAAACCACCAATCCGTCTGGCTCACGCCTCGCGCGAGCCAGGCGATTCACCCGCTCTTTGAAAATTGAACAAATAAATGCTGTCGGCGAACGATCAGCCAGGCCTCGCTCCCGCTGCGCGCTGAGTGAGGCATCGGCCCGGCGCTAGCACGGTGCGCAAAATCCCGGGGGAGAGTTTTGCGCACCTTGCACGGCCCTCTGGCAAGTCTCTCACTCCGAGGTCCCGCAAGCTCTCTTGAGACGGCATGCAGGCTATTTGATGGCAGCGCAAGCGTAGACAGCACGAACGCATCTCGTGCATGTCTCCCAAGTTCTCAACTGCAAGCGTAATTTGGGTCCCCTGGCGGATGTTTTCTGACGCTGGGCCAAAGTTACTGGGAAACTATTCCGATTAGAGAGATCGTGCCGAATATTCCGGTCGCGAAAGGTCGCGGTCTGGGTGCCGCCGATCGATGGCAGGTACGCGAGGCACGCTCCTCTAACGCGGGATCGAAAACGTCATGACACACTCCAATCGATTTACGGCCAACGTGGCGAGTTGCCTGGCTGTGGTGATATTGGCCGCCAGCGGCGGGTGTTCGGCGTTTCTCGCGCCGCGTGATCCCTATCCGATCACGCCGCCCGAGCCATCGGCCCAGAGCCCGGTGCCGCGCGAGTTGGAGATGGTGTCGCTGCCGGCCTACGTGATCGAGCCGCCGGATATTTTGTTCTTGCAAGCGGTGAAGATCGTGCCGAAGCCGCCCCATCGGCTGGAGCCGTTCGATGCGATTTTGATTCGCGTTGCCAATGCGTTTCAGGATCAGCCGATTGCCGACGCGTTTTTCATTACGCCGGAAGGTGATGTTGATCTGGGGCCATCGTACGGCCGCGTGAAGGTCGTCGGCTTGACGACAGATGAAGCCCAGGCCGAGATTCGTCGTCGGCTATCGCAATACATTGATAATCCGATCGTGTCGGTCTCGCTGGCGTCGGCTTCGGGTGCGCAGCAGATTAGCGGCGAACACCTTGTCGGTCCCGATGGCCGCATCAACCTCTCTACCTACGGCCAGGTATATGTTGCCGGTCTCACGCTTGAGCAGGCTCAGGATGCAATTCAAAAACACCTGTCGAACTACCTAGAGGATCCGAAAGTTGCTGTTGATGTGTTCGCTTATAACAGCAAAACGTATTACGTGATTACCCAAGGAGCAGGGCAGGGTGACGATGTCGCTCAATTCCCAATCACGGGCAACGAGACGGTGCTCGACGCCATTGCTCACTTGGGCGGAATTTCGCAACTGTCGTCGCACAAGATATTCATCGCCCGGCCGGCGCCGAACGGCGTTGGTTGCGAGCAGATCCTGCCTGTGAATTGGGCGGAGATCAGCCGCGGCGCATCGACGGCAACAAACTATCAACTGATGCCGCGCGATCGCTTATATATCTCCGAAGATCCGTACCAGAGGTTTACTTCGATGGTGTTCAAGTACACGCAGCCATTCGAAAAGATGTTTGGCTTTGTCTCGGTGGGAACTGCGATGGCCAACCAGGTCAAACGGTTCGGCTTGGGTGCCAACAACAATTTCTAAATGCCGGGGAGTTGAGGATCTGGGAATGTTAGACGCTTGAATGGGCGCTCAACCTTTCGGCATTCCTTGGGAGAAGGGGAGTTTCGGTGAAAGTTACACGGAAGATTGCAACCGGAGTCTTGCTGGGGTGGATGAGCCAGAGCGCGCTAGCAGCGCAGCCGCCGGGAATTCAACGGCCTACGCCGCCTCCCTGCTGTGCTGACGGGCAGTGCCTGGCGAGCCCAACGACTTTTGGTTACTACGATACGCGCTGGCGCCGCTGGCCGCAGGAGGTCATGGCACAAGCCGTGACCGGGAAAGATACTGCGCCGACTCCATCGCAGCAGGATGTCAATCCCTATGAAACGCCGCCGGCCCATTTGGAAGACCGCAAGGCGCCGCCGCCGAGCGTGCCCGCCGGTGAGCAGCCGTTTCCTCCAGGAGCGGGCGGTCCCCAGCGCGGTCCTGGCGGACCTGGTGGGCCGACAGGTCAGCAAGGAATGCCCCAGCAACAGCCTCCTGCTGGCGGTTTCCCACTACCACCTCAGGCTCCAAGCTCGCCGGCCGGGCCATCAACCCAGCCCAGTTCTGGGCCTCAGTATAAAAACGTCTCGCCAGACTCGCCGCTCAATCGTAGTGGCACCAGTCCCATGGGCGACGCCGATCCACCGCCGTCGTTGCCGTTTGGGCCGACCTTGGTGTCGCCGGAGCAGCCGCTACGCGAACTAAGTCAGCAACCCATGCGGGCGACGGCGCCACCGCGGAGCGTGAAACCTGCGGCACCGCCATCAAACGATCCACCCCCCGCGCCACCTATCGCCTTGGCGAGTTTCGAGCAATATTAGTGTCGCACTGGCAGCGCTTTGCCCGATCGGCAACTGGAAAACAACCATTATGCAATCGCTTGCAGCTTAGCACGACTTTTTAGACGGCACTGGCTGTAAGGGTTGTGTTGATCGGGTAATGCGTGGAGGGA
Organism: uncultured Planctomycetaceae bacterium; assembly: GCA_964618225.1. GTDB lineage: Bacteria > Planctomycetota > Planctomycetia > Pirellulales > Lacipirellulaceae > JABDGM01. Next base: position 1,746 of record CAZTWS010000054.1, on the reverse strand, counting down.
CTGTTTCCTTGACACTTTCGTGTGACGAGCCTACCGTGAAATGAGTCGAAGTCGCCCTCTTGGCGACTGTTGTCCGCTTCTTTTACCAAGGCATTTCGTTTCATGGTGCGTTATTCGCCTGTTATTCTTGCCGTGCTGCTGATCGTTGGTTTGACGATTGTTCAAATCAACATGACCGACCGCCTGTCTGGCACCAACGTAAATGCCGAGCAACGTGCCTTGTTACTTGAAAAAGTACCTTCCGCTATTGGCGATTGGCATGGCGAGGATATGGCTATCGACGCGGGCGTGCGCAAGACGGCCGGCGCCGTGGGAGCGGTGCAGCGCGAGTACCACAATGTCCGCACGGGGGAAAAGGTGCGCGTGTGGTTGATTGTGGGGCATGCGCGAGAAATCTCGGCTCATACGCCCGATATTTGCTATCCGAGCCAAGGCTTCCAAGCACGGGCGTCGGAGAACTCGGTATACCCCATGGTGTTTCCAGATGTACCGAAAGCCGATTTTCTGACCAATACGTTTTTTCGCCAGAACAGCACGGGGCAACAGATCGAGCGGGTGTTTTGGAGCTGGTACAACCCGATGAATAAAGAAAACGAAGGCAAGGTGGTTTGGGAAGCGCCAAGCAACTCTCGCTGGCATTTCGGCAATACGCGTGCGCTGTACAAATTGTACTTCACCAGCTCGATGCGCGATCCCAAGGAAACTACCGAGCAGAGCGCCTGCATGCGGTTTGCAAAGGAAGCCTTGCCGGAGATTAACAAAGCGTTGTCGGATGTGCCGATTGGGGATAAGGCAACGGAAAAGCCGGTAGCTTCCACGGCCCCTTCAGCGGAGCCAAAATCCGATGTTGCCAAGCCAGCGGAAACTGCCGCGGAAAAAGCTGCGCCTGCCGATTCAAAGGCGGCCGAGTCTACCGCAGCTCCGGCAAAAGAATCGACAGAATCTGCCGGCACTTCCGAGTCGGAGTCTCCCGACAAGACTTTGCCGCAGTAGCCATTCGCCTAGCTACATCACGCCGACGCGGCCGTCTTCGAGGCCCAGGCGCTTCATCTTCTTGTAGAGCGTCGTGCGGTTGATGCCGAGTTGGTCGGCTGTCAGGTTGCGGTTCCAGCCGTTTGATTCGAGCACGTCGCGAATGATCTGGCGTTCGGGACCCTCGAGCGCTTCCTTGAGCGTCTTGTGGGCCGAGCCAGCAGCCGAAGTGAATACGACGTTGTTGGCCCCACGAACCTCGGGCGGCAGATCAGCAACGGTGATGGTCGGGCCCTTGCCGAGCAGTACAGCCCGTTCGACCACATTTTGCAATTCACGAACGTTGCCGGGCCAATTGTAGCGTTCCATGGCGAGCATTGCGTCGTCGGCAAAGCCGGAGACTTCGCGACGCGAATCCTCGCGGACTTGCTGCAGGAAGCTATAGGCCAGTGTCGAGATGTCGCTGACGCGCGAGCGAAGCGCGGGCAGCTCGATGTTGATCACATTAATGCGGTAGTAAAGGTCTTGTCGGAAGCGGCCTTCGGCGACGGCTCGCGTCAGGTCTTCGTTCGTGGCCAGCACGACGCGGACGTCGACTTCGAAAGTCTTGGTGCCGCCGACTTGCTCGAACTTCAGTTCTTGCAGGACGCGGAGCAGCTTCACTTGCATCGCGGGGCTGGCCGTGCCGATTTCGTCGAGGAAGATCGTGCCGCCGTCGGCCTGGAGGAATTTGCCCATCTTTTCGCCGACAGCGCCTTCACCGGCGCTGTCGGC
>CAZTWS010000053.1:0-31321 GCA_964618225.1 uncultured Planctomycetaceae bacterium | reverse complement strand
GGGGCTTCTTCGCGTTTTTCGTCTGCGGATCCTTCGGCTTTAATTTCCTTGCCTTTACGGAGCGACTCACCGAGCGCAACGCGGAATTTCTTGCCTTCGGCTTCGTACACGAGTTGCCGTGTTTCGACGGTTACGATTTTTCCTTCGAGCGCGCCTACCTTGAGATCGTCGCCTGCGGCGAGATGCTGTGTTTCGCCAGTTGTGCGAACATTGATCCAGGCTTCAAGCTGGCCGTTGGTGCCCGTGGTGCTACCTGTAAAATGAGCCTGTTCCGCGTCATCGAATTTCGGCGGCTTGGGTGGTTCTGTTCGTTCCGCAACGGGGGGGCGCGGTGGGCGAGGCGGTGTGTAAACAGTGATGATATCGCGCTCGGTGAGCGTTTTTTTGTAGTCGTCGAAGCTGGCCAGTTTGAGCCGTTTGGATTCGCCCTCGGGGAGTTTGTCGGTGGCTTCGGCACCGGGCAGGCTCAGGGCTTCGACTTCGAGCACCACGTCGACTTTCGAGGAGCCCATCGGCCGGCCTAGCTGCAATTTGGTGACCTGTTGCAACTGAGGGCTGCGGTAGAATTCATACAACATGTTGGCGATCGAGGTGAGCGAACCGCTGGCTTTTATCGAATAGCCGATCGCGGTGTAGGCGTCGGAGGCACTCGAGCGTGCGGCCGGGTTGATGTCGTTCACTTCGAGGCCGGCGGTTTTTGCTTTTTCGAGCAGCCATGCTTTGTAAAGCGTAAGCGCCCTTTCGCGGTCTTCGGGCAGCGAGCGTTTTTCCCACTCGCTTAGCTTGTGCGCGGCCTCGCGGCCAGCGGTAAGGCGCTTGCTCGCCGTTTCGAGCCGTTCCTGCGCCTGGGACAAGTCGCGCGAGCGAGCGTCGAGCGCGGCGAAGTATTTGTCGACCATGATTTTGCCGCCCCAGCCGAGCACGACGACACCAACCACGGCGGCGAGCATTTTCTCGCGAGGATTCATGGTGTGTCCTCCGTGGCTGGAGGGGCTTCCTCGTCTTGGGGCAAGACTCGTAGCACGAGATCGAGCGATCGCGGATAGCCGGGCACCGAGGCGTCTCTCTGCAGGCTGCCGGGCATCACGCGGTGGTATTCATCGCGCAGCCGTTGCTCGAGGTCGCGCACCGCGGCATCGCTTTTAGCTTTTGCTTGCAGCACGAGTTGGCCGCCTTCGGCATCGCTGCCGGCCGGGCGAGTGACGGTGATTTGCGTGACGACGATGTCGTTATCGACCGGGAATTCTTTGTCGGTGAGTGGCTTGGGACGCACGCGGCGTGCAAATTGCTCGAGTTCATCGAGCCAATTTACGTCGGTCGCTAGCCAGCGATCGATGGCGGCCGCTTTTTTGACTTCATCGTCGAAGCCTTCGGCTTCTGATTCGGTGTCGGCGATTTCCGCATTGAGCATTTGCAGTGTGCCGGAGGCTCCGGCGATCTGCTGCCATAGTTGTGCGCCGAAAAATAAAAGCACCGAAGCCACGGCCGCGGCGGCGAGCGCATGCGTGCGAGTGAACGGGCGTCGCTCGGCCTTTTTGCGGACGTTGGCGAAGTCGATGATGGGCGGGCGACGATCGGCTTCGTTGAGAGACATGCCCAGGGGGGCGGCAAAGCGGTCGCGAGCGTCGGGCGGCATGTCTTGCGTTGCGAAGCCTGCCGGTGCTTGGGGCTGCACGGGGAACGGCGTGACAGGCACGTCGAGGTCGCTAGAAAACTGTTGAGCGGCATCAGAATCTTCGCTGCCGCAGATGATGACTTGCTCGACTTTGCGATCGGCCAATTGTTGGCGGACCGCGGTCATCGTGCGGCGGATTTCACCGAGCAGGGCGCGCTGGCGCGATTCGCGTTGAGTCGCATCGGGCAGGCGCACGGTACGCATGAGCACGGTTTTTTCGCCGGCTTGCACGGTGAGGTCGGCTTCATCGATCAGCGGATTGACGATCAGCGCGATATGTTCGGCGTCGATGAGCCCGGCACGATGCACGAGCGAAGCCGAAGCACAGGCCCGCAGCGTGATGCGTGTCGGCTCAACGTTGAGTGCCTGGCACAATTCGCGGACTTCGGTGACACCGGCGGTGCTGAGCGCCATCGCGAGCACTTGATTTGGCGTGGTGGCATCCCCCGAGATGGGCACGTAATCGAGTGCCGCGTCGGCTCCGAGCGTTGTGAAGTCGCGCTCGGCCTGAAATCGCACCATGTCTGGCAGTTCACCGGCCGGCGCGGGCGGGAGCGACAGAAGTTGCATCTGCACGTTGTCGCGACCGACGGCGACGATCGTCGTGATCTTGCCGCTTATTTGTTCAGAGATCGCGGCGGCCAAGCGAGTGCCCACTTGTTTGCCGTTTAGCGCCGAGCCGTCGGCCGTTGCGAGCGAAGCCGTCCACGCGCCGGTGACTGAGGTACCGGTAGCGCCGGAGGAAATCAGCAGCGCGCGAGCTTCGCGGCGATCCCAATCGATGGCAAGTATGCGCGGCATGCTGAGTCAGGTGGAAAATGATGTGGACGAAAGCGGGGCGAGCCGAGTCGGGCGGCACAACTCCATTGTACACAGCCGACTTAGGGAATGTCGTCGAACTGAGCTCCCAGGGCTTCGGGCGTGTAGCCGGGGCCCTGGCTGCGAAGCTCGATCCGGCGGCGAACAAAGGGCTCGGCCTTGGTGGCATCGATGACGACTTCCACACGTTCCGTGGGGCCGCTGGTGAAATAACCGCCGACGATTTGGGCCCGGTAAACGTTGCCACCGCTGGTAAGCAGTGGCATCAGTTGTTTCATTTTTGGCAGGTCGACAATCCCTTGTGTCAGCAGCCAAGTTTCATGGGTCTGGTCGGGTTGTTGTTGGCCGAGCGTGAAGTCGCGTTGGGAAATAATTTGATCGACGATCGTGGAATCGAGGCCGGGAATGCCAAGCATGATTTGCCGCGATGCCTGGTTGATGTTGAGTCGTCCGGGAATCGTTCGCTCGGAGTTTACGGCGACGTTCTCCATGAGTTTGGCGAGGTAGCCCTTCATCGAGCCGGGGTCATCGGCGAAGGCCGCATTGATGACGATTCGGCTATTTCGATTACCACTACCACCACCACCGCCGCCGCCTTGCCCTCTGCCGCCTCCGCTACCTTCCCCGCCGTCGGAATTGCCACCGTCGGTTTCATTCGTTCGCGAGATGCGAGTTTTTACCCCGATGAGGTCGAGCACGGTGTTTAACCTTTCGCGGCCCGGTTGTTTGAAGTCGATCGTGACGCTGCTGGCCGCCTGGCCCGATTCGTCGCCGTCGTATCTGCCACCTTGGCGATAGGCCACGATGAAGTTCGCCATCTCGCCGCCCAGTACTTCGCTGAGCTCTTTGTGAAGCTCTTCGAGATCGTCTTTGTTGACATCGATCTTTGGGCGGCTATCGGGACGCAGGTTTAGTTCGGCACTATCGAGCGTGAGATAGGCTGACCAGCCGCGGTTTAATAGCCCCACGGAGTTGTCGGCGTTATCGATCGAGGTGAGCGATTGCTCGGTGGCGTCGATGGCCGAGTTGCGATTCAAATCGGGGCCAAAGAGCAGGGCCGGGGTTACATCGCGCACGAGCAACAGTTCTTCGATCGAAGCCAGCGAACCGTTGCGTGGCGCGTACGGGATGGGCAGCGCCGAATAGTAATCTCGCTCGGCCCCCAGCATGCGAGGTTCATCATCTTCATCGATCCAATCGAGAATCGCATCGGCGATTGATTCTGTCATGCCGGGCAGCCGGAGAAGTAGCGTACGGGCACCATTTTCCATGGTTTTGTCGGCCAGCAGGACGGTATTCAGATTCAATCGCGAAGATTCGTTTTCCAGTCCGTAGCGGATTCCTCCGTAGAGTCCGTCGGACGATATATTGGGCGAAACGACGGTAAATTGGCCACGAAACGCACCGAGCGGGTCGTCCACGACGCGCACTCCCTGGAATAGGCCAGGGTTGAGAAACAAGCCGCCCGAATCGTCGATCGTGATCGGGTCTTGCGTAAGGATCGTGCGGATGTAGTCGATGCCAGACTCGGCAAACTGGCGAGCTTGCAGTTGCCGGCCATGCGCGCGAACGGCACTGTGTTCGGCATACATGCGCTCGAAAAACGACATGGCACCGAGCGTGAGCAGTGCAATGACGATGAGCGTAAGAATCAGTACGCTGGCTGCGCGCGATCGTGCCTGGCCGCTCGATCGAGGCGGAATTCGTTTCGCTGTTTTCGCTTTGCGCGACATCGAACGCAATCCCTGTTATTGTTGGCCGGTGCCGAGCTCCGAGCCGAAGCCAGTCTGTGAATTGCCGCTGGTCGTCGAGCTACCGGTGGTCGTCGAGCTAGTGGAGGAGGAACCACTTGAAGCGCCGGTTGAAGCGCCCGATTGACTGAGCATGGCCATTGGCAAGTAAACGGTTTGGCGATACTGGCGTGCGTTGCTCAATAACGATTGTTGGTTGTAGATCGAACTGCCTGCCTTCGCTGCTTCGTCGGCAGATACGAGCCAAATGCTTACTTCGACCGCGAGCGGCAGTCGTTGTTCTTCGTTCATATCCCAGATGTTGACGACTTGTTGCCCGTCGAAGTATCGAAGCTCCATGCGAATTACTTCGGGTGCGATAAGCCGCTGGCCCGATTCCATCAGCCCCGAGTTGCCGTTCTGTTCGGCAAACAGGCGGGCCGCGCGAGGGATTTCCTGACGCACGAGCCCGCCGGCGTTCATTTGCAGGTTGGGAGCGAGCGAGGTGGCGGCCCGGCCACTTTTTTCCGTTCGGTCGCCCTGCCGCACGAAATAGCGAATCGTTCGGAGGTCGTTCGGTGGTGGAGTGGAACCCCACGAAGTACCGGCGATGGCCGACATGGCGTTACCATTGGTTACGGCCATGGGGGCGTTCGTGTAGCCGGTGGCCGAGCTGAACAATTCGTTGCCCTGGGGTAGCCGATGGGTATCGACATAAACATCGCCGATGGAGCCCGTGATGCCGAGCGGCATTTCGCTGTCTTGAGTGGCTGTGGAGGTGCTGGGCGACGTTCCCGCAGAACTGCTGCCGCTGGTGGAACTCGCGCCCCCCAGGCTGCCACTCGAGCCGACGGTTGCCAAGCCGCCAGGCGTTGAAGTACCGCCGGGAGATGAAGCACCTCCCAGGCTCGAGCCACTGGACGCTTCGTCGATCGAATCGACATCGAAGGATGCGGCGTTCGCCATCAGCTCTGAAACGCTGGAAACATCTTGCGGTTGATAGATGGCGGTCGCCCGTAGGTCGCTGGCGATCATCGAGAGGACGCTGCGCGCAAGCTGGGCTTCTTCCACGCGATCGCGGCTCATATCAACGCGTGTGAGATAAAGGTTAATCGCGGTGCCGATGAGGGCGAGCAATGTGCCCGAGAGCGCGATGGAGATGATCAATTCGAACAACGTAAAACCGGGGCGGGAGCGACGCATCATGGGCCACCTCCCGAGCCGCTGCTGGAGGAACCGCTCGATGACGAGGACGACGACGAACTACTAGAACTGCTGGCTGCTGTTTCCGCATCGGTTTCGGCCGCCATGTAGTTGGGGTCGGAGATCCAGCGGGCGAGTTCGAATCGGGCCGGCTGTAGTTCTGGCAAAAGCTGCTGTTCAACGAGAATACGAACGCTGAGCAAGCCCTGGAACGCGGTGTTCTCGATCGCGATTGAAAATAGCCAGGGCGGATCGATATTCGGGTCGTAAACTGCGCGATCGACCGCCACGAGCGAGCGGTAACCGCATGCCATTTCATCCATGATCGATTCGGCAATGATTTGTGCGTGGGTTTCGTCGCGGCTGAGGGCGGCGTTTCGATCGGCGAGGCGGATTACTTCGCCGAGTGCGGCAAACGATACGGCCAGAATTGCGAGCGCGAGGATCACTTCGAGAAGTGAAAAGGCGGCTTGTGTTTGCCTTGGGTGCCACTTTATGCCGTTAGCATTTTTCAATGAGTTGAGTAGCATCGACTGTCGGCCGGTTGTGCATTGGGAGCGTGTAAGCATCAACCGGCCGATTGTCGGTGCGCCGCAGGCGCTTGAGGCACACGCGGTTAACCTCCTACGGCTACGCCGCAGCGACATTCGGCCGTGGGAGTTTGACACGAAATGAAAGCACAGTCGGCCGAAAGTCGCTGCTACCCACGAGACGAAGCAGTTTTGGAAACGTACTAAAGCACTGGCGGAGCCAGTGGCACTCGGGGGAGTGCAAGCTACTGCGGGCCGTTTCGGGGAGGCGGCATTCGGAGTTATGTAGGGTGCCGGTCGTGTCATGGCGACACCTCGACCATCGTTTCCGCATCGGCCACGTTGGCGGTGCCAGTAAGGCCACGCAAGGTGACTCGAATGCTAATTTGCTGGTCGTTCGTGAGCACTAGACTGGCATCGGTGGCGGTGCCGTCTGGGTAGAACAGCACGGGCTGCGACCACGGACCGTCCGACGCGCCGGGCATGGTGGCTAAAAGTTGGCTGGAATTCGATATGTCGCCACTGCTGAATATCGCGCCACGTGGCAAGCTGCTGTCGGCCAGACTTATGGTTTGCGACGTAATTGGCTCATCATCTTCAACCGCCGGCGGCAGGTCGTTTGCCATGCCAGCCGCGAGTGCATCGAGCGCAACGATTTGAAACCGTCGCCCGTTCGGCTCGAAGCGGAACACATGAATATTGCCTGACTCCATGGCGTTCAGGCGGGCTTTCGACCAAGCGGCGCGCAGCAAGTCGCCGCTGTTTTCGAGCGATGCTCGAGCCAGCGTGCCTTGCAAGGCCGGCACCGTGATCGCCGCCACGACGATCAATATCGCGAGTACGAGGCAAACTTCGAGCAGGGTGAATGCTTGTCGGCAGGTATCTCGCGATGGCGAACGCATGGGATTAAGGCGTTATTTGCCTTTCCAGTTGCCGATGTCGTCGGCGGTGCCGTCCTGGCCGTCGGGACCGGTCGACCAAACGTCGAACGATTCGGTGTTGTGCTTACCGGGAGCGGCGAAACGGTATTCGTTGTCCCAGGGGTCGAGCAGCGCGCTCTCATCTTCAAGATACGGACCAGACCAGCGTTCGGCCACTTTTGCGTCGCTCGGTTTATTGACGAGATCCTTCAAACTGCCGGGCCACCGGCGGGTGTGGGTTTGGTAGGTGTTGATGGGACCCTTGAGGATACCGATTTTCACGGCGGCGGCGTCCTTTAAGGCGCGGTCTTGCGTGCCGCGATAGGTGGTGACCACCAGCGAGGCCAGCACGACGAGGATCACGAGCACCAGCAGCACTTCCATCAACGTGAAGCCGCGGGTTGCGCTGGCGACGCGATTTTGTTTCGTAAACTTGTACGCACGGGACATTCTGAAACTCCTTTGTCTTATTTTATCACTGAATAATTCAGCAGAGGTTTATAGGGGGTGACTCAGAAATAACTTCGGAAGATGGAATTCACCACAGAGGCACTGAGGGCACGGAGATTTTGGAAGAAGTTTTGAACACTGATCCACACTAATAATCACTAATCGAGCGCGGCAACGTCTCAGATATAAATCTCTGGATTCCGATTGATATCAGCGATGATTAGCGTAGATCAGCGTTCCGAAAAAACTTTCGCAACTATCCTTTGTGCCTTAGGAACTCTAACAAAACCGTCTGAGAGAGGGAGACAGTCCCATTTTGCTGCGAAGACTCCGCAAAATCGGGACAGTCCCCGCCGGTTTTGTTAGAGTTCCTTAGTGGTTCAAAATCATTCATCCAAATCCTCTGTGCCCTCTGTGTCTCTGTGGTTATTCTGAAAATCGAGAAGTTATTATTGAGGCGTTCCTAAGCGGGGCAAGTATTTATTGTAACCGATAAGCCTGCTACCCCGAGGCGCTCATTTTCAATACGGGGACCAACAGGGCAATCACCACGAGGAGCACGATGCCGGCCAGAGCGAGCAGCATGACCGGTTCGAGCAGGCGGACAAATAAATCGAGCTTGCGCCAAGTGTCGCGTTCTAGTGAGTCGGCAATGTGGGGTAGCACGGTTTCGAGGTTGTTCGACTGTTCGCCAACCGCGATCATTTCCACGACGTCGGCCGGGAATTTTTTGCTGGCGGCTAGCGGCGCTGCCAGCGATTCGCCGGCAGAAATGTTCTCGGCCGCTTCGCGCACCGCGCCGCTGAGCACTCGATTGCCGGCTGAATCAGCGCTGATTTCCAGCGAGCGAACGATCGGCACGCCGCCCGTGAGGAGCGTCCCCAGCACGCGGCAAAATCGCGATACGGCCAGGCTCAGGTAAATGCCGCTGACGATGGGCACCTTGAGCCGCCAGCGGTCGAGTGCCAGCCGCCCTTCGGGCGTGTCGATTTTCTTTTTGATAAGAAAACCGAGGAGCACGAGGCCGATGAGGATGAATATGCCGTACGACTGCATGGTGGCACTGAGCCACAAGAGCCAGTCGGTAACCGCTGGTAATTCGCCGCGCTCGCGGAGCTTATTGAACAACGGTTCAAACTTGGGCACGAAGAAAATAATAAGTACGTTGACTACGAGCGTTCCGAGCGTGAACAAGATGGCGGGATAGGCCAGGGCACCGATGACGCGGCTTCTCAGCTCGTCTTGTTGCTCGGTGAACTTGGCCAGCCGATCTAGTGCTTCTTCCATGAAGCCGCCTTCGCCGCCGGCGCGGATGATGCTCGTGCCTAGCTCGCCGAACGCGCGAGGGTGCTTGGCCATGGCATCGGCTAGCGTGGAACCTTCGGACACACGCGAATGGACGTCTTGCAGGACGATTGCCAGATTCTTGTTGGCCGTTTGTTGGCGAAGCACTTCGAGCGAGCGCAGCAACGGCACGCCACTGCCTAAGAGTGCGGCGAGCTGGCCATAGGTGCTCGCCATAACTCGTGCGCTGATCCTGGGCGATTTCCTGGTTCCCGGTGCGCGGCCATCTGACGATGCCACTTTGAGGGGAAACAAGTTGCGCCCCGAGAGTGCCGCGATGGCTTCGCGCTCGGTGCCTGCCGCGAGCGTACCTTCCACGCGGTTACCGGTCATGTCGCGCGCGATGTAGGCAAAGTCAGGCATATTGGAAATGGATGGAGGATGCGGGATGCTGGGGGCAGGGAAGGTTAAGCGAGACGCTAGCGTTTATGATAGTCACTCCGCATCCCCTCTCCTGAATCCTGTATCCCCGGCTCCTACAAGCGGTCTCCCTTGGTGACGCGGGCCACTTCGTCGATCGTCGTAATGCCGGAAATTACTTTGAGCCAGGCGTCTTCGCGGAGGGTGCGCATGCCGTCTTCGCGCGCCGCTTTGCGGATTTCCCAACTGCTCGAGCGGTCGTGGGCCAGTTGGCGTACTTTGTCGGTCGTTACACAAAGCTCGAAAATGCCTTGCCGGCCGGTGAAGCCCAGTTGGCGACACAAACGGCAGCCCTTCGGCTTGTACAACGGCGTGCCACGCTCTTTGTAAACATCCCAAGGGAAGTCTTTCGGCAAATCTTCCTCGTGTGGCTCGAACGCTTCGCGGCAGCTTATGCACAGTTTGCGCACGAGCCGTTGGGCCATCACGGCTTCCACGGTGCTCGCCACGAGGAATGGCTCAACTCCCATATCGACTAGACGCGTGTACGCGCTGGGGGCATCGTTCGTGTGCAGCGTGCTGAACACCATGTGGCCCGTGAGAGATGCCTGGATCGCATTCTCGGCCGTTTCCATATCGCGAATTTCACCGACCAGCACGATGTCGGGGTCGTGACGCAAAATCGAGCGAAGCGATGCGGCAAACGTGAGCCCGATCTTGGGGTGTACCTGGATCTGGTTGATGCCTTCGAGTTGGTATTCGACCGGGTCCTCGGTCGTAATGATTTTCGTGGATTCGTCTTTGATTTCGACGAGCGAACTGTAGAGCGTGGTCGTTTTACCCGAACCGGTCGGCCCGGTGACCAGCACGATGCCGTGCGGCATGCGAATCAGCGAGTTGTAGCGTTCGTGCAGGTCGCCTTCCATGCCGAGCGCCAGGAGGGAGAACTTCATATTCCCCTTATCCAAGAGACGCATCACGATGCCTTCACCATTCAGCATGGGGATGACCGAGATACGCACGTCGATTTCGCGGCCCGAGACACGCAGCTTGATGCGGCCATCTTGCGGCAATCGCTTTTCGGCAATGTTGAGCCGAGCCATGATTTTCAGGCGGCTTACGATGGCGTTCTGAAATCGGTTGATTTCGGGCGGCGTGGGCTGCGGGTGCAACATGCCGTCGATGCGGTAACGCACTTTCATGCCCGTAGCTTGCGATTCGATATGGACGTCGCTCGCTCGCGATTCGATCGCCTCGATGAGGATTTCGTTCACGAGCCGAATGACCGAGGCTTCCTGCGCTTCTTCGGAGAGTTCGGAATCGACGTCGATTTCATCCAGCAGTTGGATGTCTTCCTCGTCCTGCAGTGCGAGCAAGTCGTCGATCGTTTCGCTGCCTACGCCGAGGTGATCTTTGATACGCCGGGCGATTTGTTCGCGCTGCGCGAGCACCGGTTCGATCGAAAGGCCGGTGGTGGCGCTGAGCTCGTCGAGCGGGTACAGATCGAACGGGTCGCTCGTGGCGACACGCAGCGTGCCGTTCTCGCGATGCAGCGGAAACAGCATGTGGCGGTGAATCAGCTTAAGCGGGAAACCGCGAAGCAGCGACAGGTCGATGTCTAATTGCTCGAGGTCGACGAACGGGATGCCGCATTCTTCGCCGAGCGCTTTGAGGGCCTCTTCTTCGCTCACCAGCCCCAGGTCGACGGCCGCCACGTCGAGCCGTTTGGCCTCGGGACGATCGACACGCAGTTGCGATAGCTGCTCGGTTGAGATCAATCCCCGCTTTACTAGGATGGAGCCTGCTTCCATAAATGTTCCACTAACTATATAAGACGTCGCCGCATCGGCGAAAATTTCATTATGCGGGTCGCTAGGACGCGCAGCAAATCGGAGGATGCATAATAATCAAGCGTAAGAAGTAAAGGGCGAGCCGGGGCGTCCTCGCCTCCGACGGGGCGGAGGACCGCCCGACTCGCTTCGATACTTCTCAGGGGCTTCTTAATTGAAGCCGCGGCGTTCACGCCCACGCTCACTTCGGCCGCCATCGCGACGGCCACCCTCGCGGCCACCAGAGCCGCCATCGCGACCTCGGAAGCTGCCGCGACCGAAGCGGTTTTCATCGCTCATTTGGAACGTGTCGCCCATCAGTTCTTCGAACTTCGCTTTTTGTGCGGGGGTCAGCACGTCAAGCAGTTTCTCGCGCGCTTTGGCCTGGGCTTCGCGGATTTGATCCTGCAGTTCGGCCCGAACCTCCTCGGCTCGTTTTTCGAGCTTTTCACGTTGCTCCTCGGTAAGGTCGAGTGCATCGGCAATTGCCCGGCTGGAGAGGCCCCCTTCGCCGCGTTGCTGCATGCGTGTCTGCAATTCGATCTGTTTGAGTCGTTCGAGCTGATGCGGCAGCAAGGCCTTCTTGAGCTTCGATTCGACGTCGGAGTTCATCTTTTCCATCTTCTCGCGGATTTCGCCGAATCGCTCGCGTCGTTCTTCTTCGCTAAGATCGCGCATTTCTTCGAACATCGACCGCATTTCGTTCCGCATTTCATCGCGTGCCTCGTCGACGACGTCCATCACTTTGTTTCGTTGTTCGTCGACGAGTTGGATTTCTTGTTGCACGTCTTCGCGCGTGATGATGCCCAATAGGCCGCCGCCACCAGGACCAGGGCCTCCGGGACCGCCGCCAAACCCACCCGGCGGCTGAGCCCAAACGAAGCAAGGACTGACGAAAGCCACGACCATCAGCGCACCTACAATTCGCAGCAGTGATGAACGAGTCATAATTTCCTTCCTTAAGAGGAGTCGTTAACCGGCCGAGCATCACGCTCTGAGCCGCCGCTATATTGTCTTAACCCTAGACCCGGTAAAAAGTTTCGCCATATTCCTGTAGTTGGCCTGTAGCGGGGCTCGAAGAGGGTTTGCACTTTGCATCGAGTCGCTCAGGCATCCTCCATGAGATTCCATTCTTAGCCTCGCGCCAATCGCTGACCGGTGGAGAACTTGTCTTGCTAGTGGGCAGAATACTGCGTAAGGTAATATGCGAACCGGGTTTACGTTCAGCCAGCGAATGGCAGGCGACTGAGAGCCAGCACTTTCAGACATTCGGCAGGCAGCTATGTAGTCGTCCGGCACCTGTCGTCGCCCTCGTCTCGCCAACCGCTTTTGGAGGCATCTACCACCATGGACCCGTCTGAACTCATGCGCCTCGCCATCGAAAAATGCCGCGAAGGCATCGCTGCCGGTCAAAGCCCTTTTGGCTGTGCGATTGCCCAAGGCGACGAGGTGATTTCGTGCTCGCATAACACGGTGGTACTGACGACCGATATCACGGCCCATGCCGAGGTGAACGCCATCCGCGAGGCTTGCCGGCATGTTGGGAACATTTTCCTCGATGGCGCGATCGTGGCCACCACTTGCGAGCCGTGCCCCATGTGCATGGCGGCGCTCCACTGGGCCCGGGTGGATACCGTGTACTACGGCGCTACAATCGCCGATGCCGACGACGCCGGCTTCAACGAATTGCAACTCCCGGCCGCCGAACTGCTCCGCATCGGCGGAAGCAAGTTGAAACTGATTCCGCAACTGTTGCCCGAGGAGTGCATAGCCCTATTCCGTGAGTGGAAGGATAACCCAAATCGCGTACCTTATTAGCGGGGGCTGGGGATCAGGGGCTGGGGGCTGGGGTAATGCAGCAAGTTAATAGCTATCAGGATTTGAATGTTTGGAAAGAAGGGATGCGCTTAGCGCTACAAATCTATAAGATAACAGCGGAGTTCCCAGACCATGAACGGTTCGGGTTAGTGAGCCAAATGCGAAGGTGCGCTGTCTCTATTCCATCTAATATCGCAGAGGGGCATGCCCGACTATCAACACGAGAATATGTGCATCATGTCTCTATTGCACTCGGCTCACTCGCAGAGTTAGAGACCCAACTACACCTATCAAAAGCGTTAAACTACGCGGATACTGAAACCACTCGCGACCTCTTCGAAAAATCATCCCAACTAGACAAGCAACTCAACAGCCTCATCAAATCATTCCGCGCAAAAATCGATAGTAAAGGCAAAAATAGGTAGTCATCGAGCCACGCTGTTCCCCAATCCCTAGCCCCCAGTCCCCGACCCCTGGCCCCCAGCCCCCGCCCAATGGTTACCAAAATTGAAATCGCTGCCGATTGGTTGACCCGTTACACGGGGATGCCGCTCGACCGGTTTGGCCAATATGTGCTGTTGACCAACTTCCGTGATTACGTGCAGCGCTTTGCCGCACGGTTCGCGTGCGATATCTACGGCGATAACCGCCCCATGCAGGCCGCCACGAATGATGCCGGCCTCACGATTATCAACTTCGGCATCGGTTCGCCGAACGCGGCCACGATTATGGACCTGCTCACGGCCTGCCATCCTCAAGCCGTGCTTCTACTGGGCAAGTGCGGCGGCCTCAAGCATGCCACCGATATCGGCCATTTCATTCTGCCGATCGGGGCGATTCGCGGTGAAGGCACCAGTGACGACTACCTACCCCCCCTCGTGCCGGCTTTGCCCTCATTCAAGCTCCATAAATTCGTATCGCAAAAGCTTGTGGAACGGGGGTTCGATTACCGGACGGGCGTGATCTACACGACAAATCGCCGCGTTTGGGAGCACGATGAGAAGTTTCGCGAGCAGTTGGCGGAGTACACGCCCATCGGCATCGATATGGAAACCGCCACGATTTTCGTGGTGGGCCACAAGAACCAAATCGCCCGCGGCGCGCTGCTGCTAGTTTCCGATAAACCCCTGACGCCAGAAGGAGTTAAGACCAGCGAGAGCGACGCCAAGGTGAACCGCGACTGGTCGGATATGCACCTGGCGATCGGCATCGATTCGCTC
This sequence comes from uncultured Planctomycetaceae bacterium, assembly GCA_964618225.1. Lineage (GTDB taxonomy): Bacteria > Planctomycetota > Planctomycetia > Pirellulales > Lacipirellulaceae > JABDGM01. The sequence goes on along the minus strand of CAZTWS010000053.1, from coordinate 17,423 downwards.
ACCGAAATCGGCGAAAAAGGGGAAACGATTAAGCATTTTCAGTATTAGGACTGCGGGGGCGGAGGCTTGATATAAAGAGACTTTGCCAGGCTTCACGAATAATTCACATCAGATTTTACTTGTACCGCCCCAATTCCTTTGTAACATAAGACGGGTAAGTTTTATGGTTGGTTGGAAGATAAGAAGGCAGCAATTACGCTAGCTCAACATTAAACAGGCAAGAGATTTACCACTTTGAGTGGTGACACAGGAGAGTCTAATGAAGAAAACCGTTGCTTGTGCATCTCTGGTCGCGCTATTTGCGATCACCAATTCAGTAAACGCGGAGATGATCGCGTTTTGGAATTTCAATAGTGGTTCTAATGCAACTACAGGATCGTTTTCATCGAGCACCCTGGATGTGACAGAGGGTAGTGGCACCCTCACAGTCAATGGTGTGACTTCGGCTCATCAAGTGGTATTTGGTGGCACGGTGTCAAATTTACCATCGCCTGATCCAGATGGTACCGGTCGAGGGGTTGCTCTCGCAATTCAAGGCGGCGCTAATAACGCTAATAATGGTGGCTTCCTCGAATTCGGTCTTGATATGAGCGGGTATCAGGATCTCGTTATGTCCTATGCGGTGCAAAGAACAGGCACTGGATTTACAGCAAATGCCATTTCTTTCTCAGTTGATGGTGCTCCGTTTGTAGATGCGGAAACCATTACCGATATTCCAGCTAGTTTTGGCACCACTAGTGCGGTGCCTGCGTCCATTATAACGGTCGATTTCAGTTCATTTGCAGAAATTGCCAATGGTTCAGATGTACGAGTCCGCTTAACGATGACTGGTGCCACTACTGAAACCGGCAATAATCGTTTTGATAATGTTCAATTCAACGCGATTGCAATTCCCGAACCAGCATCTGCGTTGCTAATGCTGATGGCGATGAGTGCAACCATTGGTTTGTACCGCCGCGTGAACCGGTAGTTTTCGATTACTTTTAGCTACAGTGTTTTTGTCGCCGCGCCTACGAAAATGGGCGCGGCGTTTTTTTTGTCTTCATTGCGAAGCAGCCAACAAGCCTTGCGCAATGCGCACCCCGCTGCAGGGGTGCGCTCTGATTTTCGCAATTGAATTCTACAAAACAGCACATCACAAACCCCTATCCTTCCTGCACACACTTGCTAAACTTAGGGTTCGGAACTACCGGAACAGTCCCACCTATCCATTCCCACCTTCCTTTATTTGGAGCCAGAGATGAGGAGAGACGGAGCCCCTGCGCGCGGCTTTACACTTGTAGAGCTGCTGGTCGTGATTGCCATTATCGGTATCTTGGTTGCACTGCTGCTTCCAGCAATTCAAGCTGCCCGTGAAGCGGCTCGTCGCAGCAGTTGCACGAACAACATGAAGCAAATCGGCCTCGCCGTGCTCAATTACGAGTCGAGCCGGAAGTTTCTTCCAGTTGCCTTTTCACCCAATAACACGGGCGCGTTGCGACGCGGTGCTTGTGGCTCGACCACGACTTACAACAATCCGTACAACGGCCTTCAATTTCATTCGATCGTAAGCTCGCTGTTGCCTTACATCGAAGAACAATCCGTTTACGACAAGATCGACTTCAAGAAGGCATGGTGGGATAACACCAACAACAGCAAGGGCACAACGAATTTGCTCGCCACCACGGTCGACCTCCAAGCCTTCCTGTGTCCCTCGGCCGAATCGCGACCCAACAAAGCAGCCGCCGATTACATCACGCTTATTCGGATCGACGACGCCTACTACTGTGCAAGTGTAAACAATCAGCCACAAAATCGTGCTGTCGATAAGCTGATTGGTGCCATCACCGATATGCCAAGCTCGATTCGCAAAGTGAGCGATGGCATGTCGAAAACATTCATCTTCTTCGAATCGGCTGGTCGCCAGAACAATTTCATCAAAGGTGCGAATGTTGGAGAAATGGCCAGTGTCAATCGAAGCAGCTCTAACCCCTCGGCGCCTAGCGCTTCCATTCCGCACGAAGCAACCCAATGGGCAGACGACCAAGCCTTCGATGGCGTTTGGGGCCTTGCAGTAGATCAGTGCCCTGCAGGCACGATTATGAACTGCAATAACACGGCAAGGAACACGCAAACGAGCGATACCACGCGTACCGATCTCGGCACCGGCATCTACAGCTTCCACTCCAGCGGCTCGCAAGTTCTCATGGGCGATGGCAGCGTCACCATGCTTGCCGAGGATACCGATCGGGATGCCTTCGTTTCGATGTTTACCGCCGCGGCCGCGGACATCCAACAAGCCCAGTAATTAGCCGGTCTTTTCCGTGCTCCAGTGATCTCACCACGCCGCAGTTGCTTCTGGCAATTGCGGCGTTTTTTGTTGATTGGGTGAACCTTTAGGCTGCCTAGCCAAAAAGCGGGGCTTTAAACCATGTAGAAGCTGGGAAAACTCGGCGAAAAATTGGCACAAGAAATAGACTTTTGCCAATGCCAGACGCTATCATAACGTTGTCCTGCGCTGTTTCGGTCGCCGCAGGTTGGGTTAGAATTGCGGAGCACCAGGCGAGGCGCATCCTTATTACGGAGTCATGCTATGACGACCGGTCTGTCCCGCCGGAATGGTTTTACACTCGTCGAACTTCTGGTGGTCATCGCCATCATCGGTATTCTCGTCGCTCTGCTGCTGCCCGCCATCCAAGCGGCCCGCGAAGCGGCCAGACGAACCCAATGTGTGAATGGTCTCAAGCAGCTTGGCTTGGCCGCGCATAATTATTTGACGACGAAGAAAGACGTTTTTCCGGGCGGACTCTATCAAGAACAAAAAGTGCCAGGCGGCCAGCAGGGAGATACGTTCTTCGTCCATTTGCTGCCTTATTTAGAAGAGCAGGCATTGTACGATCGATGGGACTTCAATAGCCGAGCGAACAATTCCTGCACACCGGGAATCTCCTCGCCATGTAGCGAAAATTCGCCCGCGGCTACTGTCATCAATACCTTAATCTGTCCCTCCGATAACCCTGCGGAGAAGGTGATTTATCGTTCAGCGCCGAACAACCTTGGCGGATATAACATGGCCCACCGAGGCTACTTCGCTATCACTAGTTACGCTGGTAACCACGGATCGGTAAATTACTTTTTTCAAAACGGACCCACCGTTGGCCCCGCTACCGACGATGGCATGTTTGTCATTTATGGCCCCAATGGCGTGTGTTACCCGTACAACCAAACCCCCTGTAACATCTACACGAAAGGTATCACGGTAAAAAGTGTCACCGACGGACTAAGTAAGACATTGCTTTTCGGTGAGCATTACAACCAAGACACTATTTTCGATTCCATTCCCAATGCACAGCGCAGCGGATTTCTGATTCACGAGTGGGCGATGTGGGCTTGGTCGGGAAGCTATAAAGGGGCCGCACATGTAATGCGAAGCGCAGCCCGACCGATTAATTTCCGATCGCCTGAAAATTGCCGTAACGCATCGAACTATGGCTGCCAGGACGAGAGGGTTACCGCTTGGGGCAGCGGGCATCCTGGTGGAGCCAACTTCGTTTTGGCGGACGGATCCTCGCGATTCATTAACGATAACATTTCGCTCATTGCCTTAGGCGCGCTGAGCACACGCGACAAAGGCGAGAATATTTCAGAAGAGTAACGTTCGCCTCTGTCTATGTTGGTCTGGTGCAACCCCTCCCTTCTCACTCCACTGCTCATAATGCTGCGTTCGCTACATCTTAATGTGCTGCTCTTCGGCGTTGTCTTGTTCGCCGGTTGTGGTGGCAAAGATCTTCCTGAAATCGTTCCTGTGGAAGGAGTCGTGAACGTCAACGGGAAACCAACTGCTGCGCTAATGGTGCAGTTTTTCCCTGAACCACAGAGTGGTGGTGCTGGTACATCCTTCTACGCTACTGGCGTAACCGATGCGCAAGGGAAATATGTTTTGGAATATGAGTTCGACGGAAAGCAGGGGGTGGGCGCTACGGTTGGCCCACAACGCGTGGTCATTACGGACACGACCGTAAAAATAGCTCCTCCAGGCCAACGGCAGGCACCACCGGCAGTTTCGCGGATATATTCGAACATCACATCCACTCCATTACGTGTCGAGGTAAAGGCAGGGGAAACTAATTACCATCTTGACGTGAAGAAGTAGTTGGGGAAGGCACGTTTTGCTAAGCGTAGAAGCATATTCAAGGATGGGTCTTAGGACGTTAAGGGTGCTAGATGGGTTGGTTCTCAGAAGCTTTGAGTAGTTCTTGGTAAAAGGTTATTACGTCGATGATTGAAGGTAGCAAACCGATTGGAAGGGGTTAAGAGTCACTTAACTTATCTTACCGCGTATCTGTAATATGCACCCCCTCTCTGGTCTAATATGGCCGAATACTTTCTAGAGGGAAGAATGCAGAATTCCATCGTTCAACTCATCGACCACGCCGTATTGCAGCCCACGCAAACCGATGACGATGTACGCGCCGCGTGTGCCATGTGCGCCGAACTCGGTGCGGCCAGCGTGTGTGTGAAGCCTTCTCATGTGCCGCTCGCCGCCGAATGCCTTGCCGGCTCGCCAACGTTTGTTAGCACCGTCGTCGGCTTTCCCCACGGCGGAACCACCACCGAAACTAAAGTGGCCGAAACCGAACTCGCCTGCCGCCAGGGCGCGCGAGAAATCGACATGGTCGCGAATGTCGGCAAGGTTCTATCCGGCGATTGGACGTACGTGGAAGCCGACATCCGCGCCGTGGTCGATGCCGCCAAACGCGCCGGCTGCATCACCAAAGTCATTTTCGAAACGGGCCTGTTGCCCAATGGCGAAACCAAAATCCGTCTGTGCAAAATCTGCGAAGCGGCCGGTGCCGCGTTCGTCAAAACGTCCACCGGTTTCGGCTACGTCAAAGGCCCAGACGGCACCCTGGCTGCAACCGGTGCCACCGAGCACGATGCCAAGCTCATGCGTGCCAACTGTAGCCCGGCCGTCCAAGTAAAAGCCTCTGGCGGTATCCGCAACTACGCCGACGCCAAACGCTTCGTCGACCTCGGCGTGACTCGCTTGGGCACCAGCGCTACCAAAGAAATCGCCGCCGGCGAAAAGGGCGCGGCAGCTACAAGCAAATCGGAATATTAAGCATCTCAGAATTGCTGTAGTTTGACCAATATGATGCTGGCTGCTCAGCGATTTACTCACAAACAAATTTTAACCACGAAGGCACAAAGACACGAAGAATTTAGGATTCAGGATGGTGGATGCGGGGAGCAGGGCCAAGGCGTCCAATAGTTTCCCTCCACCCTGCATCCACTATCCCGCATCCTACAAATTCTCCGTGTCCTCTGTGCCTCTGTGGTTAAAAAACAAACCAACCGGAGCCAGTAAGAACCAAACATGCTAGACCTCTACGATCAAATCGAAGCCGCCGCGGCCGCCATCCAAAAAGCCTGGCCCCAAACGCCTCATGCCGGCATCATTCTTGGCACCGGCCTTGGCGGGTTGGTGGAGCACATCGACATCGCCGCCACGCTCGACTACGCCGACATTCCGAATTTCCCCGTTTCCACGGCCACCAGCCACCGCGGCCGACTCGTAATGGGCAAGCTCGATGGCATCGACGTGATGGTCATGGAAGGCCGCTTCCATCAGTACGAAGGTTACCCTCTCAAAAAAATCACGCTGCCCGTGCGTGTCATGAAGCGGCTCGGCGCGAAGCTCCTCATGGTTTCGCAAGCAGTCGGCGGCCTCAACCCAACGTACCGGGCGGGCGACCTCATGGTGATCGACGACCAGATCAATCTCATGGGCGATAACCCGCTTGTCGGCGTCAACGACGACCGCCTCGGCCCGCGTTTCCCCGATATGTCGGCCCCCTACGATCCGGAGCTGATCGACGCCGGCCTCGAAGTGGCCCGCAAAGAAAACTTCGTCGCGCACCGCGGCGTCACGGTCGCCGTCACCGGCCCGAATCTCGAAACACGCGCCGAGTACCGCTTCCTGCGCGCCATCGGTGCCGATGTCGTCGGCATGTCGACCATTCCCGAAGTCATCGTCGCCGTCCACTCCGGCCTGCGCACCTTCGGCCTCTCGGTCATCACCGACATGTGCCAGCCAGATCACCTCGAGCCGGTAAACGTCGAACAAATCATCGCTACCGCAAACTCCGCCGCCCCCAAACTCCGCGCCATGGTCCGCGGCGTCGTCCGTTACGACGCCGGCAAAAATCGTTGATGAATAGTTACTCGCGGAATTTTTTAACCACAGAGGCACAGAGTACACGGAGATTCGGAAGAGTTTTGAACCACGAAGACACGAAGAAGAATTACTGATTTAGGATTCAGGATGGGGGATGCGGGGAGCAGGGCCAAGGCGTCCAATAGTTTCCCTCCACCCTGCATCCACTATCCCGCATCCTACAAATTCTCCGTGTCCTCTGTGCCTCTGTGGTTAAAAAAAACAACCCCAAATTTCTACCGACAAGATTGTCGCTTTCGGCCACCCGCTGTGATATGGTATTTGTGAAAATTTGTACATTGCCTGGCGTGGCCCAATGCCGACCCAATCGGCCCAGGCTTCCGCTGCGCGCCCACAACGAGAACAGCACCGCCCCCAAACCGGGCTGCGCAAAACCGCGCATTCACCTTGCGCAAACGTAGTATTAAAAAACTTGTCCTCTTGTCCCCTTCCGAGAATCACGCACCCATACTCATGCAGCTCATTCCCAAAACAAATCAACAATTAACAACTTAAGCCAAGCCAACAACCCTTCATTCCCCGTTCCCCAGCCCCCAGTCCCCGACTCCCAGCCCCTGACCGATGCTTCATCTCCGCGATCAAATCGATAAATCCACCGCGTTCATCTGTGAGCGATGGTGCGGCCTGCCGAAAGTTGGCATCGTTCTCGGTTCCGGGCTCGGCTCGGTCGGAGATGCCATCGCCCTCGAGCAGTCGATCGACTACCACGAAATCCCGAACTTCGAGCGTTCCACCGCAGTCGGCCACAAGGGCCGATTGCTCTGCGGCCGCCTTGCCGACGTGCCGGTCGTCGCCATGCAGGGACGCTTCCATTGCTACGAAGGCTATTCGGCCGAACGGGCCACCTTTCCGATCCGCGTGATGAAATCGCTCGGCATCGAGCTATTGATCGTTTCCAACGCCGCCGGTGGTCTCAATCCGCTCTACCAAGCCGGCGACATCATGGTCATCGACGACCACATCAATTTGCTCAACCGCAACCCGCTCGTCGGCGTCAACGACGATGCCCTCGGCACGCGTTTCCCCGATATGGCCGCGCCATACGACCGCAAGCTTGGCGACCAGGCACTGGCCATCGCACGGCAGAAAGATTTCGTATGCCATCGCGGCGTTTACATCGCCATGCTCGGTCCCACCTACGAAACACGCGCTGAAGTTCGCATGCTCCGCTTCTTTGGTGGCGATGCGGTCGGCATGTCGACCGTGCCCGAAGCAATCGTTGCCGCCCACGCCGGCCTCCCCGTGCTTGGGCTGTCCACGATCACCAACGTTTGCTCGCCCGATAAGCAAGTTACCACCAGCGGCCACGAGGTCATCGCCACCGCCGAAACGGCCCGCGACAAACTCAAAGCCATCGTCGAAGGCATCATCACCAAAAAATTTACCCACCACGTTTAACCGTTTAACCGCGAGGCACCCGCCGCCGCGACCCCAACCCCCAACCCCTAGCCCCCGACCCCCAGCCCCCAACAATGAACGTCGTCCACCTCATCTCCAAAAAGCGCGATGGTGCCGAGCTCACCTCCGAGGAAATCGGCTCGCTCATCAATGGTTACGTGCGCGGCGACGTGGCCGATTATCAGATGTCTGCTTGGGCCATGGCCGTGTTCATCCGTGGCATGACCGTGGCCGAAATCGCCGCTCTCACCGAACACATGCTCTACTCGGGCCTCACGTTCGAATGGCCCGAGGGGGAATCGCCCAAAGTCGATAAGCACTCGACCGGCGGCATCGGCGACAAAGTATCGCTCCCACTCGCGCCGCTGCTGGCCTGTTGCGATTTGCAAGTGCCGATGATCTCGGGCCGCGGCCTCGGCGCAACCGGCGGAACGCTCGACAAGCTCGAAGCCATCCCCGGTTTCCGCACGAATCTGAGCACCGAAGAATTTCAAAAAGTCTGCCGCGAAGTGGGCTGCGTTATCAGCGGTGCTACGGCCGATCTCGTGCCCGCCGATCGTAAGCTCTATGCTCTGCGCGATGTAACGGGCACCGTGCCTTGTATCCCGCTCATCACAGCCAGCATCATGAGCAAGAAACTGGCCGAGGGGCTCGACGCCCTCGTGCTGGATGTGAAATGGGGCACCGGTGCGTTCATGAAAACGCTGGACAGCGCCCGTGCCCTGGCACGTTCGATGGTCGATACCGGCAAGCGGATGGGTGTTCCCACCACGGCGCTGTTGACCGACATGAACCAACCGCTGGGCCGAATGGCCGGCAACGCGAATGAAGTCAACGAATCGGTCGAGTCGCTCCAAGGCAATGGCCCCGCCGACATGATGGAAGTTACGCTCGAACTGGGGGCGGAGTTGCTCGTGCTCACAGGACGAGAGCCCAATTCCGAGGCCGCCCGCAAGCGTTTGGAGCGGGCCGTTGCGTCTGGTGCGGGGCTGGAAAAATTCCGCGAAATGGTGGCCGCTCAAGGGGGCGACTTGGATGTGCCGCGCACCGTCGCACCAGCCCACGAGATCGTAAGCCCCGAGTCTGGTTACGTCACCGCGATCGACACCGAGCGGCTTGGCTATGTCGTCATTCACCTTGGCGGCGGTCGCAAACAGTTGCAAGATAAACTCGACCTCTCGGTCGGCTTCGAAATGCTCGTGCGACTCGGCGACCAGGTCGAGCGCGGCCAGCCCCTCGCCCGCATTTTCGCCAAGCCCGAGGCAGTGGCCGAGGTGAAGCGCGACATGCTCGCAGCGATTCGCATCGATGACGAGTCGATAACCCCACCACAGCTTATTGTCGAGAAAATCAGCTAGTGCTTTTTTCGAATTTGCGTTCCGAGGATGATCGATGCCAAAACAAAATCTTTAGCGGCGGCGGCCACGCCGTCCAACCAGCGAACGGCATAAACTTTAAGGATAACTCAAAAACAACTTCGGCAGATGGGATTCACCACAGAGGCACGGAGGACACGGAGAGAATTAGGATTCAGGATGGTGGATGCGGGGAGCAGGGCCAAGGCATTCAGTAGGATACCTCTGCCCCCGGCATCCTCTATCCCGCATCCTACAAACTCTCCGTGCCCTCCGTGTCTCCGTGGTTATTCTAAAAAATCCGGGAAGTTATTATTGAAGCGTTCCTAAAAACGCACTAGGACAAATTCAAAACTGTAACCGAACTCTCTGAGACCAACTTTCCCATTCGCATTCAACGACCATGCCCGATTCTTCACGCGATGAATTGATTCAAGCCGCGCTCGATGCCCAGCAGCGCGCGTTTTGCCCCTACTCGAACTTTCCCGTGGGGGCCGCGTTGCGAACCGCGAGTGGTCGCATTTTTCAGGGCGTGAATGTCGAGAATGCTTCGTTCGGGCTCACGATTTGTGCCGAGCGCGTGGCCGCATCCGCCGCGGTGGCTGCTGGTGAGAAGGATTTTGTGGAGATCGCCGTTGTGAGCCGCGGCGGTGTATCGCCCTGCGGCGCGTGCCGGCAGTTCTTGGCCGAATTCAATCCCGACTTGCCGATCGTGATGCTCGATTCACTTAAGCCAGGCACCGTTGGTGAAACAACGCTCACTCACTTGCTCCCCGGCCGTTTCGAGGGACCACTTTAGTGCGATGGACAACTACACACGCCTATTCGCCGAAAGAAGGTTTAGCCCGCTCGGCTTGCGAACGACAGTTCATCTCGCGGAGCGAGATGGCTACATTCCTGCAAGCGGTTCTGCGGCTCGATCACTTGCTCTGCGACATGTCGGCTGCGTGCTTGGCGATGTCGTCTGGCTCGAGTGCTGCAAGGTAGGGCAGATTGCGGTACATGTCTTCGTAGTCGAGGCCGTAGCCAACGACGAATTCATCGGGAATATCGAATGCCACGAAGTCGGGTTCGTAATCGACTTCCTGTCGGCCATGCTTACGAAGCAGCACGGCCGAGCGAATCGATGTGGGGCCGAAGTCGCGCATTTTCTCGATCACCTGAGCCAGCGTATGGCCGGTGTCGAAAATGTCATCGACCAGCAGCACATCGCGACCCGAGACGTCAAGCATCAATTCCGAATTAATGACCAGCTCGCCCCGAGTCGTGGTTGCTCCGCGATAGCTGCTCGCCTGGAGCACGCCGACGCGCATTGGCAGGTCGATGACCCGAATCAAGTCGGCCATCAGCACCACACTGCCGGTGAGTACGCCCACGATCGTGAGCTGCCGGTCGGCATAGCAGGTAGACACTTTGTCGGCCATGCGCGCGACGCCGTCGTGAAGTTCTTCCTTGCTGAGCAGGGTTTTCATCGCCTTATTCTCGTTCCATTCAGGTTGAAAACAAATCGTGGTACTACCGAAACATCACAGCATGATATTCGCCACAGAAGCGTTGATAAACGCAACAATACTTCCGCCGAGCATGGCGCGGAGACCAAGTCGGGCAAGATCGCCTCGACGATCGGGAGCAATGCCACCTATGCCGCCTAGCTGGATACCAATCGAACTGAAGTTTGCGAAGCCGCAAAGAGCGTAGGTCATGAGTAACTTGGTGCGTTCACTGATTTCCACCGGACTGTCGGGTTTGCTCCATTCCGAAAGCCGGGCATAGGCAATAAACTCGTTCGCCGCCATTTTGAGTCCTAAGAGTTCTCCGGCTTTGCCGCAATCTTTCCATTCAATACCAATTAACCAAGCGATGGGCTGAAACAAAAAACCAAGGGCAGCTTCGAGTGACCACACATATTCAAGGTTGTCCCCAGTGCCGTCCACATACCCGAACTGAGCACCCGTCCAACCGAGCAGTAAATTGATGAGGTGAATGAGAGCCAGAAAGACGATGAGCATTGCCCCCACGTTTAACGCGAGTTGTAATCCACCCACGGCACCGTTGGCAATTGCCTCCAGCACGTTCGCACTGGGGTCTTTCACATCGAGTTTTACATGGCCGAGGGTTTTTGGTTCGTCTACCTCTGGCTGAAGGATCTTGGCAATCATGAGTCCGGCTGGCGCGGCCATAACAGAAGCCGAAAGTAAATGCTTGGCGCTGATTCCCATATCCACAAACGCCGCCAAAACGCCACCCGCCATCGTGGCAAAACCACCGATCATAATCGCATTAAGTTCCGAGTAGGTCATGGTTGAAATGTACGGGCGAATTACAAGGGGGGCTTCCGTTTGACCTACGAACACATTGGCAGCGGCGGAAAGTGTCTCGGCACCAGAGGTTCCAAGCGTTATCTGCATGCCGCGAGCGAACAGGCTCACGATGAACTGCATGACGCCGTAATAGTAGAAAATCGACATGAATGCCGAAAAGAAAATGATCGTCGGCAGCACTTTGAAAGCGAAAAAATGTTCTGCATAACCAGGGCCGAATACGAATTCGGAACCGGCGCTTACGCAGCCAAGAAGAGCCGTAAAGGCAAAATCGATACCGTCGAAGACACGACTACCGATGGTGGTTTGCAGAATAAACGTCGCAAAAACAAACTGAAGCAGTAATCCGCCCACGATGATGCGCGGACTGACTCGACGCTTGTGCGAGCTCATCAACCAAGCAATCAGAATGAATACGAGAATCCCGAGAACACTAATAAGGCGGTGCATAGACTTTTGCTCGTGGTTTTATCAGCCGCCGAACTGATGGTGAGAGATTGGATGAGCGATGCCGCTCAGAGTGAAGCAGTATCGATTTTAACCCATGCTAATGAACCGTGTTGAAAATACGATCGCCCGCATCGCCGAGTCCTGGAACGATAAATTTGCGATCGTTCAAATCAGGGTCGATGTTACAGACATAAATCTGCGAGTCGGGGAACGACGATTCCACGAACTTTACCCCTTCTTCAGCCGCGATGAGCGAGAGCAGTTTCACCTGCGGCACGCCCCAATCTCGAAGTGTGGTGAGCGCGTCGACGGCAGAGCCACCGGTGGCCAGCATGGGGTCGAGCACCAAGGCCACATCCACAGGATGCTCGGGCGGAAGCTTCGAATAGTATTTGATTGGCTTGGCCGTTTCCTCATCGCGGTAGAGCCCGAGGTGCCAAACTTCGGCGCTGGGGATGAACTCGAGCACGGGGTCGACCATCGCCAGGCCCGCGCGAAGGATCGGAATAAGACCAATGCGTTGCTGAAGTTTCTTGCCTTGCGTGGTGGTCAACGGCGTTTGCACGGTTACCGATTCAGTTCGCAGATCTTTGGTGGCTTCGTAAGCGAGCAGCGAAGCGAGCCGGTTCACGATTTGTCGAAACTCGGGCGGGGGAGTGGTTTTATCGCGAAGCCGTGTCAGGTGGCAGGCAATCAACGGATGCTGAACTTCAAAAACGCCGCTCATAAAGTCGAGTTCCTCGGCCGGTTGTTGAACCGTTTGAGACATTGTTGCCGTCGCAGTTGCCATGGTTTGTCCCTCACCCACGAGCATAGGAATCGGCTGGCCATATCCCGTGACACCCTCGATGTCGCGAGGGCCAGGTTGGCGTCTATTCTAGCCGTGCGCGAAACGGGTGAGAAGAATCGAGGCGAGGTCGGCGGAAGGTTTTCTCAGACTCCGCGCGAGCAGCGGCCGTGGGCAGTCGATACAATGGCCCTAATCGGCAATGTTTGGCACCGCGGGCGGCCCCCTTGATGGAGTATTGAATCAGCGTGATGAATTCCCTGTGTATATCTTGTCGATGGCTGGCCGCGGCGACCGCACTGTTGGCGGGCCTAAGCTTGGTGGTTACCGCTTCTGCCGCCGATGAAACGGTGCGAGTGGCGACTTACAACTCGTCCCTCTTTCGCAACGCGTCCGGCGTCCTTGTGCGAGATTTGGCCACAGGCAACAACGAGCAGGCGAAACGCATTGCGGAAGTCATCCAGCGTGTGCGGCCAGACATTCTGCTGCTCAATGAGTTCGATTACGACGCGGAAGGCCACGCGGCAAGTCAATTCTCGCGTAAATATCTGGCGGTTGGCCAAAACGGTTGCAAGCCGATCGAGTACGATTATCACTTTTTCGGCCCCGCGAACACAGGCAAGCCAAGCGGTCGCGATTTAGATAAAGACGGCCGCACCGACGGGCCGGCCGATGCGATCGGCTATGGTCGACACGAAGGGCAGTACGGAATGCTCGTGTTGTCGCGCTACCCGATTGCGAAGGACCAGGTGCGCTCGTTTCAAAAGTTTCTATGGCGCGACATGCCGGGGGCCATGCTGCCGACCGATCCTCAATCGAGTCAGCCGTTTTATGATGAGGGCGATCTCGCGGTGCAGCGGCTGTCGTCGAAGAGTTTTTGGGACGTACCGATCGCGGTGCCGGCACGTGGCAGTAGTAAGCCGTTCGTAGTTCATTTGCTGGCTTCGCATCCCACGCCGCCCGTGTTCGATGGCCCGGAGGATCGAAACGGTAAGCGTAACCATGATGAGATTCGCATGGTGGCCGATTACATTTCGGGAGACAAAGCAAATTACCTTACGGATGATCGCGGCCAGCACGGCGGTTTGAGCGACGGCGCGCTGTTTGTGATCGTGGGTGATCTCAACTGTGATCCGAACGATGGGCAGGGCGTGGCTGGTGCTATGGACCAGTTGTTGAAGAACCTGCGCGTTGATGCGACGTTTACGCCGTCGAGCAAAGGCGGCGAGGAAACCGTGAAGAAGCACGCGGCTCAGCACACGGGCCACCGTGGGAACCCCGGTCATGTCACGTCGGACTTTACTGAAGGAGGGCACGGCTGCTTGCGGGTCGACTATGCGTTGCCGTCCCAAGGCTTGCTCGTGAAGGACGGTGGCGTATTTTGGCCCACCGCGGGGGAGCCCGGCAGCGAGGCAATTCGAGCAACCGACCACCGGGCCGTTTGGATCGATGTGATTCCGGGTAAGTGATTGATTGTCTTATAACGCGTTTGGAATAAGGGTGCCACTGGCTCTGCCAGTGCATTCAACGAATATCGCCAAGTTATACCTTCCGATGAGAATGTGAATCAGCTTGCAGACGAGGCTTTATCCGGCCATAAGAGCAAATATGGTTTTGACTGCAAGCTACCGGCATGAAGAAGCACTGGCAAAGCCAGTGGCACACAACAGGCCATGTAAATGTATTTCAAACTAAGAAAATGAGTCATTCGAGAGATATGAGTATGTTCCGCTGGATAGTTGTTCCCTTGTGTGTTTGTGTGGCCATGTGGTCGGTGGGCACGGTGGCGATCGGTGCGGAAAAGAATGTCGTGAAAATCGCCCGGTCTTTCCAAGATGGCGGCGGTTACGAATGGAAGGGATCGGGCGTGCCCGAAGAGATTCGTTTCGAGGGTGAACGGATACTGCCGAAAGGCGACGCCACCTATTGCTCGGGATTCACGTTTGCTGTGGTGATGCGTGCCGCGGCCGAGCGTGGGTTGTTGAAAGGAAAGTCGGTCGAACAGGTTCGCGCGTTTCAAAAAGATTGGTATGGGGCCACGAAAGAAAGCGGCGAAACGCAGTGCGCGTACGCGATGGAAAAGTTAGGTGTCGGCAAGCAAGTTGAACCCACACGCGCGAGGCCGGGCGACTTTTTGCAGATTTGGCGAACCAACAAGTCGGGACACAGCGTGGTATTTCTCGAATGGGTTAAAGAGGGAAAACGACCCATCGGGGTGAAGTATCGCAGTACGCAGACGGCCACCGATGGCATTGGAGATCGTGTCGAGTACTTTGCCGACGTGCCAGTGAAGGGCGGCAAGGTTGACCGCGAGCGGATTTATTTCGCGAGGTTGAAGTAAAGCGTCTCCACTATTGGATAAGCAGTCCCCCGCGCAGTAGGTGGACGCAAGTGCCAGCGGTCGCTTCGCGACTAAGAGCATTTCTACGTACTGATAGGCCGTGCTCTGATCGCAACGGCGTGGCCGCCGCCGCTAAGCGTTTTTGTTCTGGTTACGCACGAGGCCGTACTCGCCACATGAGGCCGATCAGCAGCGTTGCAATGACCGCGCAGATGAGGATCGCATAAAGGGCGATGAGCCAGGCTTCATGTTCGTCGTGCGATTCTGTATAGACATCCACGATGCGGCCGATGCCCTTGGCTTGCACCATTTTGCCGAGGTAGCCGAAGAGCCCGATGAAACCGGCCGCGGTGCCGATGGCTTTCTTGGAAACGATGTCGAGTGCCGCGATCACGATGAGGTTAATGACCGGGTAAATGAAAAAACCGATGATCACCAGCATCGTGAAATCGAGCCACAGGTAGCCGGGCGGCGTGAAAATAATGGCGGTAAACGCGCCGATGATCGGCACCATGCAAACGGTGGCCACCATGCTGCGGCGTCCGTCGAGCCGGTCGGAGAGCCAGCCAAAAAGTATTGTAGAGGGGATTCCGCCGAACTCGATGGCCATCAGGCCCATCCAGCCGTCGTCGATGCTGCCGCCCTTTGCTTCACGCAAGTACGCGGGACCCCAGTCGAGCATGCTGTAACGAGTGATATACGCAAAAAAGTTGGCGATAGCCAACAGCCATACCCACTTGTTGAGCAAAACTTTATCGACGAACAACTCGCGGAACGTTAGTTCGCGTTCAATATCCACGGTGGGGTCGGCAGCGGCCGGATAGTCGTTGCGATATTCTTCGATGGGTGGCAGGCCGACAGACTGCGGCGTATCGCGTAGCCGGGCGTAGATGTAGACAGCACCCACCAGGCAGAGAAATGCCGGTACGTAAAACGCGTATTGCCATCCGCCATAGCGAATGACAGCCCAGGCCGCGATCCAACCGGCAAGGCCACCGCCAAGGTTGTGCGAAGTGTTCCAAATGCTGAATGTGAGCCCTCGTTCCGACTCGCTGAACCAGTGGCCCATCGTTCGCCCGCAAGGAGGCCAGCCCATGCCTTGGAAGAAGCCGTTGAGCCCCCAGAGCCAGAAATGAACGTGATAGTTTCGTGAAGCGCCGAACGCCAGGCTGCAAATCGCGGTGAGCACGAGGCCTGTGGCCATGAACTTGCGCGCGTCGCTACGGTCGGAAACCGAGCCCATTACGAACTTGCTGATTCCGTAGGTAAACGCGGCAAAAGCGCCCAGGTTGCCGATCATCTCTTTCGTATAGCCAAGCGAATCTTGGATTTCGAGCGTGACGACGGCGAGGTTGTTGCTGCGTAGCAGATAGTAGGTTGCGTAGCCAAGGAACGTTGCTTCCAGCATGCGCCAGCGGTAGGAAGGATAAATACGCTCGACAGCTTCAGGCGGGAGTCGCGGCGCAGGCGGCGGCGGAGCAAAGAGTCGCTGAAGAGCCACGAGGGGATTAGCAGACATGACGGGCTTCCTTCAACAACGTGGCAAGTTCAGTGAGATCGCGAATGACAAGGTCGGGCTTGTCGCACTCCTCTGCGTTATCCACATCGGCCCGCGTGGTTTCGCCCGTAAGCGTGAGCACGCCCACGGCACCGGCCGCTTTGGCCATGCGAACATCGGTATAGAGTCGGTCGCCGACCATCGCAATTTCATGGGCCGCGAGTTGATGAGAGTGCCGGACGGCTTCGAGCATGCCCGCATCGGGCTTGCCAGGCACGGCATCGGGACAACGACCGGTGGCCGATTCAAGCAACGCGCAGATAGCACCGCAATCGGGCAGAATGGTCGGCTGATCGGTCGGACACACACGATCGGGGTGGGTGGCGATGTAAGGAAGGCCTTGCGCGATCCAATAGGCCGTTTCGCAGAGGCGTTTGTAGTGCAGATCGGTATCGAAGCCGACAATCACGGCATCGGGACGATCGTTTACGACTTCGAATCCAGCCTCACGGAATTCAGAGTCGAGGCCGGGCGTGCCGAGTACGTAGAGTCGTCGCGCGTTCGGAAGCGAAGTGCGCAGATGGTGAATCGTGGCGTGTGCCGAGGTGGTGAGCGACTCGGGAGATGCCTCGATCCCGATGGCGTGCAATTTCTTGATGTACTCTTTGCGACTCTTGGAACAGTTGTTCGTCACATAGCTGTGACCAATACCGAGACCGGCAAGATCGGCAAGAAAAGGTTTAGTGAACGGAAACAACGTGCCGCCAAGGTAGATGGTGCCGTCCATGTCGAGCACGATGTGGCGGATTCGTGAGAGGTCGGTGGGCAAAGCTGAATCTTTTTTCGATGAAGAACGTGTTTGGAATAGGTGTGCCACTGGCTTTGCCAGTGCATTCAACGAATATCGTCAAGTTATAGGTTCCGATGGGAGTATGAATCAGCTTGCGGACGAGGCTCTATCCAGTCTAAGGAACTCTAACAAAACCGTCTGAGAGAGGGAGGCAGTCCCATTTTGCTGCGAAGACTCCGCAAAATCGGGACAGTCCCCGCCGGTTT
>CAZTWS010000052.1:0-32123 GCA_964618225.1 uncultured Planctomycetaceae bacterium | reverse complement strand
TCGTTTAATGGACAACTCCATTGTACGATCTCCGCGAGTGGATGGTCAGATTATTTCCTAGTTGCGGGTGATGGTTTCGCTGAGGTTTAGTAGCAGGGCGGCGATTTGGGACCAGGCGGCGTGTGCTTGTATGGGGATGGCTTGGTTGCGAGAGGATTCGCCGTTGGCCAGGTATTTTTTCGCGGAGCGTTCTATTTATTAGGCGTTGTTTCACATCGCACGTCAACTATTGTGGGGTATAATGCTTGGTATGGCTCATGCCTATTGCAGCTTTCAATGGAGACTTGATCATGGCTGGCTTTTCTGATGTGGTGGCTGCTGCTGATCGTCTATCTGCCGACGAGCAGGAAGAATTATTAGAGATTCTGCGCCATCGATTGGCTGAGCGTCGTCGAGCAGGGCTTGTACGTGAGGTACAAGAGGCCCGTGCGGAGTTTGCGGACGGAGTGGCGGGTCCCGCGACGGTCGATGAGATCATGGATGAGGCGAGTCGTGAGCCGTGAGTTACTTCGCACGCCGCGGTTCGTTCGCACGATGCGGCGATATCTCAAGAGGCACCGGGAGGCCGAGTCGGAGGTACGCGAAGCACTTCAACTGCTTTCCGCCGACGCGTTTGCTACCCAGCTCAAGACTCATAAACTGACCGGCGAACTCAAGGACGTATGGGCGTGCAGCGCGGGCTATGACCTGCGCATTCTCTTTGAATTTGTTGACTACGAAGGCAAGGAGGCGATATTGCTGCTCACCATGGGAACGCATGAGGAAGTGTATTAAGTCGCCGCGTCAGGGCACAGCCTGACCCCTGCTTTAGTTTCGCGTTATCGTTTCGCTGAGGTTTAGTAGCAGGGCGGCGATTTGGGACCAGGCGGCGTGTTCGGGCGCGGGGATGTTTTCGTTGCGAGAGGATTCGCCGTTGGCCAGGTATTCTTCGGCAGCGGCCTTGTTGTGGGCGTATCGGGTGCGTTCGCGGAAGAGGGCGTTGGTGAGGACCGACAGTTCTTCGTCGGTGGGCGGGCGGGAGACGCATTCTTCGAAGGCCCAGCGGAGGCGGGTGGTTTCGTCATCGTCATTTCTCGCGAGGATTTTCTCGGCGAAGGCGCGGGAGGCTTCGACGAATTGCACGTCGTTGAGGAGTACGAGGGCTTGGAGGGGTGTCGTTGTTGTGGGTCGTGCGACGGTGCAGATTTCACGATTGGGGGCGTCGAACGCGACCATGTTGGGCGGCGGGACTGTCCGTTTCCAGTACGTGTACAGCGAGCGGCGATAGAGTTTTTCACCGTGGTCTTGCTCGAAGGTTTGGGCCGTTGCGGGCGTGCTGCCGTAGTGGCTGATTTCGCGCCACAGGTTACCGGGGGTGTACGGATTGACGCTGGGGCCGCCGAGGCGATCGACGAGCAGGCCGGAGGTTTTGAGGGCGTTGTCGCGGATGAACTCGGCGGGCAGGCGGAACCGTGGGCCGCGGGCGAGGAGGCGGTTTTGGGGGTCGAGGGTGAGGAGGTTGGGAGTGGCGTTGGGGCTACTGGTCGCTGAAGCGACCAGTCCGTCGGTGAGGGTGGGGGAGGGGGGAGTGGTATCGCTGGATTGGCGGTAGGTGGCGCTGGTGACGATTTGTTTGATGAGGCGTTTGGTGTTCCAGCGGTGGTCGCGGAAGTCGACGGCCAGCCAATCGAGTAGTTCGGGATGCGTTGGGTATTCGCCTTGTGCGCCGAAGTCGGCGACGGTGGGGACGAGGCCTTCGCCGAAGAGTGTTTGCCAGATGCGGTTCACGGCCACGCGTGACGTGAGTGGGTTTTCGGGCATGGTTAGCCAGTTGGCGAGGTCGAGGCGGGAGGGGGTTGAGATGGTAGCTCCACTGGTCGCTGAAGCGACCAGTCCGTCGGGAGAAGTGACCAGTCCGTCGGGAGAAGGGGAGGGGAGTTTGGGGAGTGCGGCGGGGGTGTCGGCGGTGACTTTTTCGGTGGGCTGCGAGTAATCGCCGCGGTTGAGGATGCGCGTTTCGCGCGGCGTGGGTGATTGGTCCATGACCATCGTGGGGAATTTTTCAGTGAGCACGCGCAGGCGTTCTTCGAGGTTGGCGAGGTCGATACGCGTGCGCTGGGTGTCGTCGCTGTGTGCGGCGTAGTAGGTGCGGAGTTCGTCTTGCTCGGCTTGTGTGCGGTCGGGGATGCGCTTGTTAAGGATGGCGATGATGTGGGGCGGCAGGTCGCTGCCATCGTCGGTGCCGGTCATCGCCAGGATTTCGAAGCGAGTGGCGACGAGGCTGTTGCCGTGGCCGAAGTTTAGCTGGGTGGTGACGTAGGGCGTGGCGGTGGAGTTGATGGGGGAAGCGAGCGTGAGGGTGATGTGGGGGGGTGGGGAGGGGGAAGTGGGGGCGGGGGAGGAGTTTTCGCTAGTGCTACTGGTCGCTGAAGCGACCAGTCCGTCAGGGGAAGTGAGGGCGGGGGAAATTGGGGCGGGGGACCAGCCGGTTTCGTTGCGGGTGTCGAGGACGTTTTCCGGGCGGTAGTTTTCGAGCCACGAGTTGGCGGTGACTTGCTTGATGGTTTTTAGCAGGTTGAGGTTCACCTGATCGCCGGGGACGGATTCGGCGCTGGCGGAGAAGGCGGTGAGGACAAACGTGTTGGGAATGTTTTGCGGTTGTGGCTTTCCGTCTGCGTCGCGGAGAGAGGTGGCCACGGTGCCGAAGCCGAGTCCGTTGTTGGCGGCGGCATCGGGATGGAAAACGACGCGGATGCTGGTGACGGGCTTGTCTAGTTTGGGGAGTTTTAGTGAAACGTCGTAAGCGACGAGATAGGGCCCAGCGGTGATGTGGACGAAGCGGGGTGGGTCGAGGTCGAAACCTGTTCCGGTGTTGGGGGTGCTGACTTTGAGGAGCTCCACGGGGTGGAGTTCGAGGTTTTGGGCGCGGGCGCTAAGCCGAGAGCGTTGGGTTTGTTCCCATTTGGTAACGGCGTCTGCGGGAGGGTTGGCGAGTTGTTGTTTTAGGGCGGCGATTTGTTGTTTTAATTGCGGTTCTTCGCGAGTTTTAAGAACTGTTTTGGCTTCGATGAAGGGGCGCGAGTTGATGCCGCGATCGCCGTCGAGGCCGACGTCGCTCAAGGAGTTGAAGTAAGCGTAGAGTTGGTAGTAATCGCGTTGGGTGATGGGGTCGAACTTGTGATCGTGGCATTGAGCGCAGGCGAGTGTGAGGCCTAGGACGGCTTCGCCGAGCGTTTTGATGCGATCGACGTTGTAGTTCGTGAGATTCTCTTCGGGGATCGTGCCGCCTTCGTGCGTGTTCATGTTGTTACGCTGGAAGCCGGTGGCGATGAGTTGGGCTTCGGTGTGGTTCGGTATGAGGTCGCCGGCCAGTTGTTCGCGCAGGAATTGGTCGTAGGGCATGTTCGAATTGAACGCGTTGATGACCCAATCGCGCCAGATCCACATGTGGCGGCCGCCGTCGATGGAGTAGCCGTTGGTGTCGGCGTAGCGGGCCGCG
The DNA here is from genome assembly GCA_964618225.1 of uncultured Planctomycetaceae bacterium. Classification (GTDB taxonomy): domain Bacteria; phylum Planctomycetota; class Planctomycetia; order Pirellulales; family Lacipirellulaceae; genus JABDGM01. Next base: position 28,645 of record CAZTWS010000052.1, on the reverse strand, counting down.
TCGAGCCAGATGAGGGCCATGCGTTCGCCGAAGTGGGGGCTGGCTAGGAGGCGGTCCACGAGTTTTTCGTAGGCCTTGGGAGACCGATCATTCACGAAGGCTTCCACTTCCTCGGCGGAGGGAGGAAGGCCGGTGAGGTCGAAATACAAACGGCGAATGAGGGTTCGCGGGTCGGCCTCAGGCGATGGCTGCAAATTTTCTTTTTCGAGGCGGGCGAGGACGAAACGATCGATTGCGTTGCGGGGCCAGGTTTTGTTGGTGGTCGCTGGAGGTGTGGCTTTGACGGGCGGAATGAAAGACCAGTGTTTAGCGTAGGGGGCCCCTTGTTCGATCCAGCGGCGAATGGTGTTTTTTTGCTGTGCGGTGAGGGACCGATGGGATTCGGGGGGCGGCATCAGCTCGGCTTCGTCGGTTGCAACGATGCGTCGCCAGACTTCGCTTGAATCGGGCTTGCCGGGGACGATTGCGGGAGTTTCGTCGCGGTCGTCCAGGGCGGACTCGGGCACATCGAGGCGGAGGTCGGCCTGGCGAGAGTTTTCATCGAACCCGTGGCACTGGAAGCAGTTTTCGGAAAGAATAGGACGAATGTCGCGGTTGTAATCGAGCTGCGACTGGTCGGCTCGCGCGCAGGGAGGCAGAATTGCGAGGCTCAGTAGAAAAAATAAGAGGGTAGGACGTTGCATGATCGGCGGTCTGCCTGAAAAAACGCCGTGGCGGAAGGATAATATACCATCATACCCATACGTCGCGGGGTGTGGAAATCTAACGTAAAAGTCCTGACGGCCACATGCGGTGTATGTTTTTATCACTTGAAATTATTTTTTTACTGAGCTTCTGGACATGTACGCTTTTTGGCGGTGTGGCAGGCAGATCGACGACCATGTTGAATTGACGCATATTGATAAGGCCGGATATTATGCGGCTTCTCAATTAGTTAAAAGGAGACGATTGGCAAATGGCTAGTGACGCCACGGCGCTGCACCGCGAAGGTTTTGGCGAGACTCAACGACGGGATGCATGGTGGGTTCAGCCATTGTTAATGGGTGCGGCGTTTGTCGCATTCATTGTTTACGCGACATTCCGCGGATTTTGGAACGCGGACTATACTTATGGGCACGGAACGGATGTGCTGCCCGAGCACGCGTACTTTTTGTCGCCGTTCTATTCGCCGCTATTGGCATTGCCGAGTTGGGTGCCCGCGTTCTTAGGGCCGGCATTGTTTGTGATGTGGATGCCGGCCGGTTTCCGTTTAACTTGTTACTACGCGCGCAAGGCTTATTATCGATCGTTGTTTGGCGACCCGCCGGCGTGTGCGGTGGCTGAGTATTGCAAGAACAATTACAAGGGCGAGACGGGTTTTTGGGGCTTCCAGAATCTGCACCGTTATTTTTTGTATTTGGCGCTGCTGCTCGTGTTCATGCACGTGTATCACGTGTTTGAAGCGACCCGCTGGCCGGCCGGGGAGGGGGCTATTCGCTTTGGCGTGAGCTTGGGGACGTTGGTGCTGCTGGTGGACCTAGTGTTCCTCTCGCTCTACGTGTTCTCGTGCCATTCGTTGCGGCATTTGGTGGGTGGCAGCCTGAATTGCTTTACGGGCGGAATTCGAGAGAGCCGTTACAAGCTGTGGCGTGGCGTTACAAAGCTTAACGATTATCACGGCACGTTTTTTTGGCTGAGTTTATTCACCGTGGGATTCGCGGACTTCTATATATGGATGGTGTCGTCGGGACGATGGTCGGATGCGATTTTGTTCGTTGCCGGATGACGCTGGTTTGGTGTCGTTTGTTTTGTTGCATTTAATTACTATTTTCTGCTGGCATAGCAGAGTGGGAGACAAGGAGAGGGGGAGACATGATCGCAGCGCTTTGCGTGCGGATTTCGCCTTCTTTTTGGCTGGCTTGAATCAATGGATAAGTATCAAACATTTGAGTATGACGTCGTCGTAGTTGGCGCGGGTGGCGCTGGGTTACGGGCTGCGATTGAAGCTTCTGCGCAAGGTGCGCGGACGGCATTGGTTTGTAAATCGCTGCTTGGCAAGGCTCATACGGTGATGGCCGAGGGGGGCGTTGCGGCTGCTTTGGCGAATGTGGAGTCGCGCGATAGCTGGCAGACGCACTTTCGCGACACGATGCGCGGCGGCAACTTTTTGAATCAATGGCGGATGGCCCAACTGCATGCATTGGAATCGCCGGAACGCGTGCGCGAGTTGGAAGAATGGGGGGCCGTGTTCGACCGAACGAAGGACGGGCTGATTTTGCAGCGTAACTTCGGTGGCCATACCTATCCGCGGCTTGCTCACGTGGGGGATCGTACGGGGCTCGAAATCATCCGCACGTTGCAGGATAAAGGCATTCACTCGGGCATCGATGTCCACATGGAAGTGACGATCCGCTCGATTTTGAAGGACGGCGGACGTGTGTCGGGCTGTTTTGGTTACCAACGCGAGAGCGGCCGGTTCGTTGTTTACAAAACGAAGGCGATCGTTCTGGCGACTGGCGGCATTGGCCGCTGCTGGGAGATTACGTCGAACTCGTGGGAGTACACGGCCGACGGGCATGCCATGGCAATGTGGGCGGGTGCCGACCTGATCGACATGGAGTTTGTTCAATTCCATCCAACGGGCATGGTGTGGCCGCCAAGCGTTCGCGGCACGTTGATTACCGAGGGCGTTCGCGGCGAGGGCGGCGTGCTGCTCAACGGCAAACGCGAGCGGTTCATGTTCAATTACATTCCGGACATGTTCAAAGGCGAGTACGCCGAGAGTGAGGAAGAAGCAAACCAGTGGATTGCTTCGACGCTTGCCCACGAACGCCCGACTGCCCGCAGGCCGCCCGAGCTATTGAAGCGTGACGTGGTGGCACGGGCAATTCGTCGTGAGATTCGCGATGGCCGCGGGTCGCCGCACGGCGGCGTGTTCCTGGACATCGCTTCGCGGCGCAAGGCCGACGACATCAAGAAGAAGTTGCCGAGCATGTACCACCAGTTCAAAGAACTGGCGGATGTGGACATTACGACGGACCCGATGGAAGTGGGCCCGACTTGTCATTACGCGATGGGCGGCATCCGGGTGGATGCCGATACGCAGGAATCGACGGTGCCCGGTTTGTTCGCGGCCGGTGAGGTAAGCGGTGGCATGCACGGAGCCAACCGCTTGGGCGGCAACTCGCTTTCGGATCTGCTGGTGTTTGGCAAGCGTGCCGGCGAGTTCGCGGCAAAGCAGGCCAAGGAAGTGTCGCAAGGGCACATCAACCAGGCCGACGTCGAGCGAGAGGCGGCCGATGCGTTGAAGTACTTTGGGGATTCACAGGGCGAGAATCCCTACGCGATCCACGAAGAATTACGCAAGGCGATGCAGAGCCTCGTGGGCATCGTGCGTACCGACGAGGATTTACGAGCCGCGCTCGTGAAAATTGCCGAGCTGCGAGAGCTTTCGCTGAAGGCCAAGGTCGGCGGCAACATTCAGTACAACCCGGGTTGGCACCTGGCGATGGACTTGAAGAATATGTTGGATATCAGCGAGGCCGTGACGAAATCGGCATTGCTGCGAACAGAAAGCCGTGGCGGGCACACTCGCGAAGACTATCCGGACAGCGACTCGGAATGGCAGAAGGTGAATAACATTACGCGCCAAACGGGCGAGGGTATCCAGGTGCAGCGCGAGGAGCGGTCGGTAGTGCCGCCTGAACTGGACGAGATCGTGCAGGGCGAGGGGAAGTAGAATTAACGAAGTCTCCCCTGGAATAAGACCACGCCCTTGGCCAGGCCTCAGGGCACGCCATTCGAAAGTTTGCAAGAGTTGTTGAAGAAACAATGAGGAAGCAATGACGAATGACGAATGATGAATGACAAGTGCTGGTAGGTTCTGGCATTTGTAATTCGCCCTTCGTGAATTCGTCATACACATAAACATGGCAGAAGAAGCAACGCTACGGATTTATCGCGGCGACAACGAGAAGGGCGAGATGGTGGACTACAAGGTGCCGCTTGCCCCGGGCATGGTCGTGCTCGATGCGGTTCACGCAGTGCAGGCGATGCACGCGCCAGATCTCGCGGTGCGGTGGAATTGCAAAGCGGGCAAGTGCGGCTCGTGCAGCGCGGAAGTGAACGGCAAGCCACGACTGATGTGTATGGACCGGATGGATAAATATCCGGTGGGCGAGCCGATCGTGGTGCGTCCGATGAAGACGTTCCCGGTGACGCGCGACTTGGTTTGCGACGTTTCGTTCAACTACAAAGTGAACAAGATGATCCCGCCTTTCCAAATGAAGAAGACCGAGGGCGTGCCGCGGTTTTCGCAGGAAGAAGCGGATCGCGTACAAGAGTTCCGCAAGTGCATTGAGTGTTTCCTGTGCCAGAACGTGTGCCATGTGTTGCGCGATCATCACAAAGAGCCCGAGTTTGGCGGACCACGTTTCTTTGTTCGCGTGGCGAGTTTGGAAATGCACCCGCTCGATACGGGCGACCGGATTCCGCTCGTGAAAGACGAACTTGGTTTGGGCTACTGCAACATTACCAAGTGCTGCACCGAAGTGTGCCCCGAGCATATTCACATCACCGATAATGCGATCATTCCACTCAAGGAGCGTGTGGTGGATCGGTTCTATGATCCGGTGAAGAAGCTGCTGCGGATTATTTTTCCGAAGTCCTAGGGAAGGCTTGAGTCATTCGTCATTGGGCTTTCGTGCCGTGCGGCCAGCTTCTCTTGATGCTGAGTTTGCAGCCTGTGTCGTGGCTGAAGGGTCGGCCTCGGAGAGGCCAGCTACAATGAAGATCGCTCTTTACCCATAAGTTGGCCGTTTGATTCTGGTTGGAGGCTTTCATGATGGTTGCTCGATTTGCTTGGTGCTGCGCGGTATTGGTTGGGCTCATGGTGTTTGTCGCTCAGGCACAGGCCGAGGAGAAACGGCCGCCGAACATTGTGTTCATGCTGGTCGACGACGTAGCTTACGACGATGTGGGGTGTTACGGCGCTACGAAGATTAAAACTCCGAATATCGATGCGCTGGCGGCGGAGGGGCGGAGGTTCACCTCGTTCTACGCGCCTTCGGCGGTGTGTACGCCGACGCGAGCCGCTTTGATGACCGGTTGTTATGCGCAGCGGGTGGGGCTGCCTTCGGTATTGTATCCCCAGGCGAATATCGGCCTGAACGAGAATGAGATTACGATTGCCGAGTTGTTGCGAGACAAGGGATATGCAACAGCGTGTATCGGCAAATGGCATTTAGGGCATTTGCCCGAGTTCATGCCGTTGCGGCATGGGTTCGATTATTTCTTCGGGCTGCCTTATCCGAATGATCATGGGCCCGAGCGGCCGAATCGCAAGAACCCGCCGATTCCGTTGTATCGTGGCGAGGAGATCATCGAGCAGCCAGTGGATTTGCCATCGCTCAACGATCGCTTTATCGAGGAGGCAAAGCAGTTTATCGGGAAGAACCGCGATCGACCATTCTATTTGTATTTGCCTTTTGTGGGAGCGCATACACCCTGGTATGTGGCCGAGCGGTTTCGTGGCAAGTCGGAGCTTGGCCCTTACGGCGATGCGGTGCAGGAAGTGGATTGGGGCGTGGGCCAGGTGATGGCCACGCTGAAGAAGCTGGGATTGGACGATAACACGCTCGTTGTGTTCGCTTCAGACAACGGGCCTTTATGGGTTCCACACAAAGGGTTAGAGGAAATCTACGGCGATGCGGGTCGGCTGCTGCCGCAAAAGCATTTGCTGCGCGAGGGCAAATATTCGTCGGCCGAGGGCGGCGTACGCGTGCCGTTGATCGTGCGATGGCCCGGGCATGTGCCCGCGGGGACGGTTTGCGATGAGATGGTGGCCGGTTTCGATTTCTATCCCACGTTCGCGGCGTTGGCTGGAGCAACCGTGCCGAGCGATCGAATCGTGGATGGAGAGGATGTTTTGCCTTTGTTAGAAGGCACACCGGGAGCCAAGTCGCCGCATCAGGCGTTCTATTATTTTTCGAATTACGACTTGGAAGGTGTGCGTAGCAGTAAATGGAAATTGCGGCTCGTGGATCATGATTCGGTATCGGCCGGCGGCAAGAAGCGAAAGGGAATGGCTCTGTACGATTTGGAAAGTGATGTGGGCGAATCGAAGAATGTTGCCGCCGAACATCCGGAAGTGGTGAAAAGGTTGAGAACGTTGATCGATGCGGGGCGTACCGATTTGGGAGATGGAAAGCTTGGCGGCTTAGGGCGGCGATCACCTGGCAAAGTGGGCGATGAACCGGCCAGGGCAGAGTAATGGGTTAAGGTGCAAGCGATGGGAAGCGGGAGAATAGAATGCAAAAACCCCCGGCCATTGCAGCTTTATGCAGGTGCTATCACTTTGGCGTTCGGGAAAGGACTTAAGTGCGAGCATGCAGTGCTATGATAGCTTGCGAATCGTACTTAACTCGTTTGTTGAACGTCGTACCTGCTAGCACCTGCATAAAGCTGATTGACCGGGGGCTAAATGGAAGGTTCGTGTTATGCCGGCCTAAGGAGCGCCTCAATAATAACTTTCCGATTTTCAGAATAACCACAGAGACACCGAGGACGCTGAGGTTCGGAAGAGTGATTTTGAACCACTAAGACACGAAGGATTTGCAGGATGCGGGATAGTGGATGCAGCGGGCAGGGGTATCCTACTGAATGCCTTTGGCCCTGCCCCAGCATCCACCATCCTAAATCAGTAATTCTTCTTCGTGTTTTTGTGCCTTCGTGGTTTCATTAAGCTCCTTATTATCTCCGTGCCCTCGGTGCCTCTGTGGTGAATTCCTTCTGACGAAGTTTTTGTTGAGTCATCCCTAAGTTGTTAGTTAGCCGGCTTCGCCCCAGACGGCGGGAGCTTTGTAATCTTCTGGTTGAGGTTTGGCTTTAGGCGGCACGGCTTGCCTGGCTAACTCGTTGAGTTGTTGTTGGAGCTCCTCCAATTTTTCTGGTTGTTCCGTCGCGAGGTTCGTTTTTTCGTAGGGATCGTTGGCAAGATTAAAGAGTTCCACAGACTTTGCCGCGATCTTTTGGCTCTTGCGTTTTTTAAGATCGTCGTTGATACCGTGACGAACGATGAGCTTCCAGTCGCCGGCTCGGATTGCAGTGACTGCCGGAGTGGAATTTAACAGGATGACTTTGTGCGGGGAGTCGGCCCCGGCTGCCACGACATGAGAAACGTCCATCCCGTCGAGCGGTAGTTTTGTGGTTGGTTTTACGCCGCAGATCATGTCGATCGTGGGTCGCAGATCGACAACGTGAATCGGTTCGGTGACCGTGGTGCCGGCGGGGATGTGGCCGTCCCAAGTGGCGAACGCAACGACGCGGACACCGCCTTCGTAGAGGCCGCCTTTTCCGCCACGGTATTTGCCGTTATCGGTAATGCGGCCTGGGCTGGGGCCACCGTTATCGCTGCTGAACAGGAAGATTGTGTTATTGCGAACGCCGGCTTTATCAACGGCTGCCACGACTTCGCCGATTGCTTTATCGACCGAAGTAAGCATGGCGGCGTAGGCCCGTCGGCTGCCTTTAAGATTTGGGTATTCCTCGGTGCCACCTTTGGGAGGTTGATAAGGGCTGTGAACACCGTTGAAGGGGACGTAGAGGAAAAAGGGACGCTTGCCCGCGTTCTCGGTGACGAATTCGGCGGCGTTTTTGCCAATGAGGTCGGTGGCGTAGCCTTCATCGCGATTTACTTGATCGTCTTTGTGCCAATCGAAGCCGCCATCGCGTTCGTGGGTAAAATAGTCGATCGCTCCCGTGTAGTGGCCATACTGGCGAGTGAAACCTCGCTGGAGTGGAAGGTATTCAGGTTGGAATAGGCCCAAGTGCCACTTGCCGAAAATGCCTGTGGCGTAGCCGGCCGCTTTGAGGTCGTCTGCCAGGGTCGTTTCCTCGAGCGGGAGGCCATACTGGGCCCAAGGTCTGACGACGCCACTTTGCAGGCCGTAACGCATGGGATAACGGCCTGTTAGAAAAGCGGCACGCGTGGGGCTGCAGAGTGGCTGCACGTAGAAGGCGTCGAATTTCGCGCCGGCGGCGGCAAGCTTATCGATGTGAGGCGTGCGAATTTCTTTCCCGCCCATGAATCCGCAATCGTTGCGGCCCAAATCATCGACGAGGAAGACGACCACGTTGGGGGGAGCCGCATGAACTGTGACGGGGCATACTGCGAACAAAAGCAGGGTGACAACCAGTAACCGATTCTGGATGGAGTTCAACATGGATGATGTTCGTTGTGCTTTGGGGGGAGGGAATGTGGTCCGACCAAGTTGACGATCGTTTTATCGTAGCAGAAGAGGTAAGGAGTGGACCAATAAAAAAGCCCCGGCAATTTTGCCGGGGCTGCGTATTTTTTTGAAGCGGTAACCGAAAGATAGGCTCGGTTTTTGTTAGCGTCGACGGCTGAAGGCGAGCGCAGCCAAGCCGCTGATCATGGTGAGGGCGACGGAGGTTGGTTCAGGAACCAAAGGGCCGCGAATTTCGCCCGTGCCTCCTGCTTCAAAGCCCGTGATGAACGCACCGCTGCTTGTTATTGTGCCCGGAACGACTTGTGCCGAGAAAGAAACGGTGACCGGATCTCCAATCACCAATCCATCGGGCAATAGCTGCGAGAAGCTTGACGAAACAGTAGCACCGAACGTGAATTGGACTAGGCCTTGGAAGTCGAGGTAAGTGAACGAGACCTGGTTCAAATCGATGCGCAGGTACTCGGCTGCTGATGGAGCGGTGCCCAGCAGTAAGTCGAAATAACCGGCGGTTGTTCCTGGGGTGGTTTGTGGAGTGGTAGTGTTTGGTGCCGCTGAGATGTTGACCACATCCGGAATGTAGATGTCCAACGAAATATCGGACGTAAACGTAGCTACCTGAATGTTATCAACAGAGAAAATCACGGATGTGAGCGGATCGGCATCGGCTGGATTACCAGAGCCGCCGGAGGTTGAACCTGCGTCGTAAATGGCAGAACCATCGTAAACAAGATCCATACCTGTGAAATCAATGTCGATGATTGCCGCAGAGGCGGGCAGTGAGGCAACTGCTAAGAAGGCGGAAACCGCGCAGGGCAATGCCGCGCGAGCAATGCAAGAAACCAGACATGAGATCGTCTTCATTATACCCTACCTATTGGTAAATCCGAGTTGTGAGTGCTAGCCCTTAAAATTCTCAATTGACCCAGTACCCAAGATAATAAAACCTGGGAGAATTTTCCACAGAATTTTCCTAATCGAACACTAATTTCTTAACTAACATCAGGGGTGGAGCACCACCACTGCTGGGGGTGCTTCGTCGCGGGCTAATTTAGGGCTGTTTTTGAGCCTTTAAGGCCCGGTTTGCACGCTAAAAAGCGCTAAAAGCCTGGTTTTTTCACGGTGAGCCCCAGCAGGAGCCAGCCATTTTAAGCGGTTTTAGCTGCTAAACGCGTAATGCGGACATGCTTATCGTGATGGGCCGTGGCTGCTCGAAGACCATCGGGGTGGAGGTCCATATCGCGGGCTAGCTGTGGGATGGCGAGTCGATGGAAGTCCTTATCTGCACCGGGTTTCCAAAATAACAGAAAGCCGCCGCTGGCACCGCCGGAGAGCCCTAAAAGCGAGCCGTCGGGCAGCCAACGGACGCGCCAGATGACGCCTTGGGGGATGCCGTCACAGATGAGTTGCCGTTCGAGTTTTTGGGTTTCGGCGTCGAAAAGCAGGACGAGCGGCTCGTGGACGGCACCCAACGGGTTCGAGGCTTTGTAGAGGCCTCCGGCGGCAAGCCATTTGCCATCGTGGCTGACGGCCATGGAGCGGACGCCGCCGAAATCGACTTTCTGGCCGCCCTCGTAGGTGTGCAGCGGCTTGGCGTCGTACGTATGCAGTTCGGTGCCGGTGGCGGCATCGCAGCGGCGGATGACGCCAACCAGATCGCCGCTGAATACCGATTTGCCGTCCGGGTGGAACTGCACCGAATACACGTTGCGAGCATGGCTCGGCAGTTCTCGGACGAGTGTGCCATCGGCCGCGTTCCATAGGCAAACGCGTCCGTCGTTCCCGCCGCTGAGGAGCAGCGTTCCATCGGGGCTTAGGTCGAGGCCGCGGATCCAACCTTTGTGGGCTTCGATCGAACGGACTGGCTTAGACGAGGCATCGCCGGTGGCGTTCCACCACGTGAGCTTGCCATCGCAGCCACCGCTGATGACATGAGCGCCGTCTTTCGTGCAGGCGAGCGAGATGACCCATGTTTCGTGACCGCCCGTGAAGACCGTGCGAACGCCATCGGCTAGGTCGAATCGTTCGACGACGGCATCTTCGGAGCCGGTGAAAACGAAACGTCCCTGTGGATCGAAACGGCACGTGTTCAACGGCCGATCGTGCGGCCAAGCTGAAACGACGTGTGCTTGTTTGGGATCGAAACCTTCGGGAATCACGATAGTTGCTTCGCGGGGATATTGGTTAGGTGAGCAGCCCGGAAATGGAGGAGACTGCGGGATCGGCGATGGGCATGGGGCGGCCGGCGATGTCGAAATTGCCGGTCGAGTCGACGCCGACCGCTTCGAGATAGGTGTGGAACAGCTCGCCGTGGTCGCATTTGCCATCTTCGACGGCGGTACCATCGGCATTTGTTTTACCGTAAGCGTGCCCGCGTGGAGTACGCGCGCCGCCCATGCAGATCGACCACGCGGCCGACCAATGGTCGCGGCCGTAGAAATGGTTGATGCCGGGCGTGCGGCCGAATTCAGACATCACCACAATGAGCGTGCTATCCAACATGCCGCGTTCGGCAATATCGTTTACAAAGCAGGCGAACGAACGGTCGAACTCGGCAAGCTGCTCGATGTGAAAGTTGAAATTCTCGTTATGGGTGTCGTAGTTGGAGTGCGAAAGCTGAACGAAGGTAATACCTTTTTCGAGTAAGCGGCGAGCGAGCAGGCAATGGCGGCCAAAGTCGTGTGAGCCGTAGCGATCGACATCGACGGTGGGCTCTTTAGAGACATCGAACACGTCGCGTTGCCGCATGAGTTGCTGCGCTTGTTCGTAGGAGTAGGTGAATGCTTCGGTAACGGCCGTGCGACGCCGGTTGAGGAAGCGTTCGTTGATGTGGCGGCGCAGGTCTTGCCGTGCGAGATCAGAGTTTTCGGCCAGAGCCTCGGGGAGAGTGGTATTTCGGGGTGGGTTCCCGTTGCCGAGCTGGACGCTCGAATACTTGGGGCCGAGGTAGGCAGACTCGACTCCGCGGCCACCGCCACCGCCGGGCGTGATGAGGATGTAGCCCGGGAGCGAGCTATCTTCGGGAGCGAGTGTTTTAGCGGCGACAGGACCGATTTGAGGGTAATCGGCAGCGGGTGTTTGGCGTCGGCCGGTGGCCATGAGGTAGGCACCTTTGGCGTGATCGTCTTCGGCCGTGCTGACGCCGCGAACGAGGCAAAGATGGTGCATTTGCTTTGCCGTTTCGGGCAGTAGCTCGCTGATGTGGATTCCTGGGACCGAGGTGGGAATGGCGCGGAAGGGGCCACCAGTGGTGGTGCCTGGTTTGGGATCCCAGCTTTCGAGCTGGCTGAGGCCGCCGTGCATGTTGATGACGACGATTCGTTTTTGATCGGACTTCAATTGGTTAGCGATGGCTGGCTTAGAGAATACGCCCAGGCCGCCAACCACCGTGCTTGCACCGGCGGCGGCCATAGTGCCGAGGAATTGTCGCCGTGCGATTTTGTGCTCCGGGCTTTGGCAGGCGTAATGGATTCTCATGGCGAAGCTCCTAAGCTTGCAGTGGAGAGTTGTGACCGAGGGGCTCGCTTAATGATTGAAGCGGAACTCGGCGGAGTTGAGCAGAGCCCAAACAAGTTCTTGGGCGGCTGCGGTTTTATTGTCTTGCTGGTTGGCGAGGTGGGTGGCAACTTCGGCCGTTTCCGTTTCGTCGGGCAGCCGGGTGAGAACCGTGAGGTACAGCTCTTCCGCGGCAACTTTGGGATCTTGTTCTTTGATGATTTTCTCAGTCACATTACCCGTCGCGGGAGCAACCCAGCTATTGATTGCTCCGCCGTTGGCAGCGAACAGGGCTTGATCGGCTGTGGAGAAAAAGTCGCTTTGCGGTTGGCCAGCCGCCGCACCATAGAAGCTTACGAACGTGCCTAAATTCGTTTTGAGTTTGTCGAACGTGATTTGCTCGAGTTCGACTTCGCGGGCAGCAAGGACAGCAGGATCTTGCTTCTGTTCCTCGGTGAGAGGTCTGGCTTTATCGAGTTCGGCAACACTGGTTTGCCAATGGCGATCGTAAACGCCGGTCACTTCGAAAACAGACCAGCAAAGTTGCTCCGGCGTAAGCGGTTTGAGTGAAGCGAGGGCGAATTCAGTGGTCCATAGCTCGGTAAGTTGCGCCACGAATTTGTCGAACTCGGTTTGTTTGGCCGCTGCATTGGCTTGAGCGGTTTCCCAATTTTTCTTGGCGATTTCGAGAGCTTGCTGGCGTCGGGCACTGTCGGCGAGTGCCGCGGCGAGTTTCTCTTGAATAGCGATCAAAGCGGCATCGGCCGTTTTGCAGGCCGCTTCGGCCGCTTCAAGTTTTTTCTGAGACTCATCCGACTGAGTACGTGCTACTTCGGCCCGTTGCTTAAGTTTTTCGGCGGCGTCGGCTACGACAGGATCTTGCGACGTTTTCTGCCAAGCGGCGACTGCCGAATTGGAAGCGGCGAGCAGAGCGTCTACCGCTTGCGTGTGCTTATCGAGTTCCGCACGGGCGGCATCGCGCACGGCGATTGCCGCGGCGCTGGCGTCGGACGCTGTCTTGGTTTGTTTTTCGTGTTCCGCAACGACAGGTGCGATTTCAGCGACCAGTTTTTCAGCGGCCGCGAACTCGGCGTGGCGGGCGTCGGCCTCTTTGCTGGCAACGATTACAAGATTGTTGACATCGGGCAGCTTGGCAATTTGACGGGCCGTTTCGATACGACGGTCGATCGCCGCGAGCGATTCTTGTTTCGAGGCCGCTTGGTGCCGTGCTTGGAGCATTGGCTCTTCGGCTTTTCGCATGGCGGCAACGAGCGGGGCGACTTTTGCGTTAGCTGCTTCGGCGGCAGAACGAGCTGCGGCGAGCGCCTCGGCTGTCGGCTTGGAAGCGGCCATTTTTTCTTCGACTGCGTTGGTGAGCGTGGCGATCTCAGCGGCCAAGGCATCGGCTTTGGCCGTGATTTGCTTGGCCGCTTCGGCCAATGCGGTGTCTTCGGGAACGGTACGTGCCGCCGCTTGAGCAGCTTCGGCAGCAGATTTTACCGGGGCGGCCAGCGCTTGCTTGGCGTTGAGGGCGGCCGTGGCGTCGGCAATGGCTTGGAGAGCCGCGTCGTGGTTTGTTTTCGCCTCGGTTGCCTTTTGCCGTGCGGCATCGAACTCGGCGGCAACGGGAAGGATTGCGGCTTCCGCTTCTTCCCAAGCGGTTGCTGCCGTGGTGTAAGCTTCTTCGGAGGTCGAGCACTCTGTCTTCAGTGCTTCTTGTAGAGCCTGGAATTTGGCGATTTCCGCATTCGCTTGAGTAGACATCGAGACGATGCCGACTGGGATATCGAACGAACGTTGGTAAGTGCTGCTCAACGCGATTTCGCGCAGGAAGGCGCGGACATCGTAGTTCATGGCCGCGATCTGGTCGGCCAGCAAGCGCAGTAATTCCGGATCGCTGGCCGGGTTGTCGTGGTGGTGCATGTCGACTGGATGCACGAGCCCGCGACCAAACATGTGGGCCCATAGCCGATTGGCAATGTTGCGATTGAAGGCTTCGTTAGAGCCGTTGGTGGCTTGCTCGGCCAGTTTCGTGCGCCGACTGAACTTAGGCACGGGGCCCGCTGCACCTGCCGCACCTTCGACATAATCGTCGCCCGGCAGATAAAACGGTTCTTCGAGCATGACACAATCGGGCGTGCGTGGGCCGGTGCGTCGTGGTGTTCCGACGAAGACCGATTGGAAGTTGATGTCGGTGCCGGGACGCTCGGCTTGCACCGTTGCAGCGGCACCATTCACGGTGCTCGCCAGTGCGTAGCTTGGAGATAGTAGCGCGAGCAGGCCTTGGTAGTCGGACTGCAAATAATCTCTCACAATCGGATGGTCGTGGCACTGAGCGCACTGCATGTCGCGCCCGAAGAAGATACGACCAACGTCGCGCGTGAGCATATGGGGATCGGAGCCACGATCGAGTGCGAATCGTGCAGCGGGGCGCGTGGCGGGATCGGCACCATCGGTGGTGAGGATTTCGCGAACCAGGACGTTCCAAGGTTTGTTTTCGCGAACCGATTGCACGAGCCAAGCTTGCCAAACGTCGGCAGCAACGTGTGTGTTCGCACGTCGCTCCATAAGCATCAGGTCGAGCGTGCTTGCCATGTGGCGAGGGTAGTGGGGAGAGGCCAGCAGACGATCGACGAGTTTTTGTCTTTTGTCGGGGTCGGCATCGGCAATGAACTGGCGTGCTTCCTTGGCTCGCGGTGGCCGGCCGACGAGATCGAGCGAAACGCGACGCAGGAATTCGGCATCGGAGCACGGCGGCGGTGCAAGTCCCCCGGTGGGTGCCGTGTAGGCGTCGATGAGTGTATGGAGGGGATCGCCATCGGCAAACGCAAAACTGCAGCAAAGCAGAACAATTGCGATCGCATGCCCGGCGAATTTAGCAGGCGCTCTCATAGGGGTGAGCATCCTGGGTGGCGGGAAACCTCGGGGTCATTGGTGGGCAGCGGTCCACGGGATCCGCCTGCCGAGGTCTGTGGCGATTACGCACCACGCAAATGTTAGAACCAACCCGAAGCAAAAAGTCAACACTTTTTGCCCGATTGGAAGAGAGCGTAGAAGGCGGAAGCTAGGTGTTTTCGGGGGAGTTTTGTCAGCCAGGAATGGCCCGTACAATAAAAGAACCGGTTGTATCCATGGTTTTTGTAGCCACATTGGCGTTGGAGACGCCCCTAACACCCCTGTTGGAAACTTATAGGAGTCTTTGAAATGCGGTCATTCGTTTGCGGTTTGATGGTGATGAGTTTTGTCGTGGGCTGTACGAAATCGGAGCAGAACCCGGACTACACCGATTTGAAGATTCCGAAGCTCGAATCGGAAACAGTCGAAGAAGGCGTGGTGCAAGAAGAAGCTACCCCGCCAGCCGAGTTGAAGGTCGGTGATGTGGCACCCGTGTTTGCCGAGCTGATCGGAACGGACGACCAAAAGCATTCGCTGGATGAATTCAAAGACAAGAAGGCCGTGGCAGTCGTATTCACCTGCAACAAGTGCCCGGTCGCGGTAGCCTATGAAGATCGCTTGATCGAGTATCAAAAAGATTATGCCGATCAAGGTGTACAGCTCGTGGCGATCAACGTGAACAACGCCGAGGCCGATAAGCTGCCAGCGATGAAAACCCGCGCTGAAGAAAAGTCGTTCAACTTTCCGTACCTCTACGATGAATCGCAAAAGTCGGCCAGAAATTATGGCGCAGATGTAACTCCACACGTGTTCTTGCTGGATTCAGAACGCAAGTTGGTGTACGAAGGCCCGGTCGATAGCAATCCAGAAGCTACCGAAGGGCAGGAGACCAAGAACTACCTGCGCGAAGCAACCGATGCCGTGTTGGCCGGCAAAGCGCCTGAAACCAGTTCTGTAAAACCCATTGGATGCGGCATTCAGTACGAATAGCCGGTCGGATTTCTAAAGATGGATAGCTTCGCGCACAGGCAAAAGTTGAGAGCGCTTTTCTATTTGGCAACCTGCGTGCTAGGGATTGCAGGTTGTGGTGATAGAACGGCCTCGTCAACGGATTCTGGTAAACCTGTGGCACGAAGCAGTGCCGCAGTGGAAATGCCGGTGACGCTTCGTGCAACCGATGCGACCGGGTTGAAGCAAGTTCTCGACGAGCACCACGGAAGCGTGGTGCTCGTCGACTTTTGGGCTACATGGTGTTTACCGTGTATGGAACAGTTTCCGCACACGGTCGAGTTGGCTCGCACGTTGGGCGAACGTGGGCTGGTTGTAATCTCCGTGTCCATGGACAACCCAAGTTCGGAGCCTCAGGTAAAAGCGTTTCTAGAAAAGCAACAAGCACGCTTTACGAATTTGATCGGCAATTACACCAGCGCGGTGGCGGCCACCGAGGCATTTGAACTGCCGGGGCCTGTCCCGTGCTATCGTCTCTACGGTCGCGATGGCGAGTTGAAGCGACAGTTCGGCGTTGACCCGCGAGCGGCCAAGCAGTTTACGACAGCCGATATCGATGCGGCGGTGGAAGAGTTGCTTTGAAGAGGCCTCACACACTTCGACTTGAGAGCTCTTGAACGCTAAGCACTTTGAGTAGCTTTGCGTCCGAAGCGGATGCCGAGTTGTTTTGCGGCAGTGGGATAGATGCCGATCGAGCGGCGTTTCCCGCCGACGATTTTCATGTTGCCGAGGTTTTTCCAGCCGAGCCGGTAGCAACTCTTCAGTGAAGCCAAATTAGATCGGGCTACGAGCGAAGCGAGCTTCGTGATGCCACGGTCGCCAAGTGCTTTAAGGGCATCGGCCATGATGATGCCGTGCAACCGCGCTCCGCGGAAGTCGGGGTGCGTAAACCCGAACGTCATGAACGCAACGTCGGAAGGGAACGACATGGCGACGCCGCTTGCATGTTGCGGCTCGATGTAGTTCAAGGCGAAGAAGCCGAACGCGGCGAGCCGGTTGCCACAGAGCGCGGCATAGCACACTTCGCGGCCGTCTCGAACACGGTCTGCCAGAACGGGTTCGATATAGTACTCCGAATCTTGCGCGTAGCGAGCCACCTCATCTGTGGAGAGAAATCGAAACTGATACTGGGGCTCGGCAGGTTGGATGCCGGCAAGCTCTTCAACGTCGAGCCACACAACGGTGAACACGGAAATATGAAGTATTTTGTGCAGGATGACGTCGCGCGATTTACGAAGTGCGCCAACGATACCAAACCGCTCGCGAAAAGCGCGTATGCGTTCCAATAACGTGGGCTGCGATGAAGCAGTGGTTGGAATGGCCATGAGATTAAAGAACCGCGAACGGATTCCTCGTGCACTTCAACAAAAGATTACAACTGCAACAGCACGCCGCCCCAGGCGAGGCCGGCACCGAACCCTACCAAAGCTACCTTATCGCCCGTGGAGACGCGGCCGGTGGAAAACGCCTCATCCAGAGCAATCGGGATACTGGCAGCCAGGGTGTTGCCGAAACGATCGATATTAACAGCTACGCGGTCGGGGCTTAGGCCAAGTTCCGCGGCTGCCGTGGCGATGATATTTCGGTTGGCTTGGTGGGGTATGAGGAGCCGGATTTCGTCCACGTCTACGTTGGCCGTGTCGCACATGGTTCGCACGGTGCGAGGCAGTACTTCGGTGGCGAAGTTCCACACGGCTCGACCATCCATGCTCATCGCGCCGCCGACCGGTACCGAAAGTGGTTCACTCGTGCCGTTCGAGTGGAGGCTGGAGGCAAGCACGCGGCCGCGTCCGGTGCTGCTAATCACCGCGGCACCGGCTCCATCGCCGAAGAAAACGGTTGTCGTGCGATCGAGCGGATTGACAAGTTGACTGCCACGGTCGACACCAATGACGAGTGCGTTGCGAATGTCGTCGCCATTCAGATAGCGCGTGGCGGCGTCGAAAGCATAGACAAAACCTGCACAGGCGTTGGCCACATCGAATGCCATGGCGTGCGTAGCACCAATTTTCCCTTGCACGAGGCAAGCTGTAGAAGGCATCGTGAAATCGGGCGTGCTCGTGGCAACGACGACGAGATCAATCTCGCTGGCATCGACACCAGCGTGGAGTAGGGCAGAGCGAGCAGCGCCGACGGCCAGATCGGTGGTGGATTCGTCGACCGACCAACGACGTTCGAGAATGCCGATACGACTTTCGATCCACTCGGGAGTGGTGTCGATTTTCAACTCACGAGCGAAGTAAGAGTTGTCGATAACCCGCTCGGGCACGCACGAGCCCGTGCCGAGAATCGTAGCTTTGCGAAGGCGTTTCTTAGCGGAGTTGCCGTAAAGAGCTTCAACCGAAGTGATAGGAAATAATGTAGACATGGCCAGTAGTTCGGGTTGTGCAGTTTGCGTCGGCGGTATTCGCCATCCGCGGCAACGGTTAGGCAAAGGCCATGCCTGAGACTGAAAGGGTTAGAAGAAAAGGCAGTACCCTTTGGATTTCGCCGGGAAATACCGCACCGTTTTTCGTGGCGGGGCAGAGGGGAATCAAGCGACGAAGCGGCCAGCACGTTGAAACGCTTCAACATGGCAACACCACATGTTGCGAAATGGCAACTTTTACCCCTTTAGCGGCGGCGGCAACGCCGCTACGACCAGAGTACGGCCTATCAGCACACAAACCTAAAAACGCCCGTGCCCGCACCTTAAACATTCTCTGGCGTAGGATGCACCCAGTCGCCGCGGTAGGTTCTGGCCAGGCGCTTCGTGGCTTCATCATCGTTGAGTAGTTTGCCTGTCGCGGGATCGAGCTTGATGCTGCGGCCGAGCTCCATGGAAAGATTGGCCAGGATGCAGCAGGCTGAGGAGATATGGCCTTGCTCGATGTCGGCAACCGGCAGCCGCTTTTCGCGACGGGCGGCGAGGAAGTCTTGCATGTGTCGTCGCGTGGCCGGAGCGGCATAAGGTTCGGTTTCCTTGTGGGCCACGTCTTCGGGGTATTGATCTTGTTCGTCGAGGAAATCGGCGTGCAGAGGCGAGCCGCTGCCGTGTGGTGTAAAGTCGTACTTTTGAACGCTCATTTTTAGTTGACCCTTGTCGCCGTGCAACGTGGCACCCCAGGGGTAATCGGGTTCAGGATTGACGCCCCAATTGCGCTGGTTCCACACCACTTGAAGATCGCCGTAGTCGAAAATGGCCGTTTGGGTGTCGTGAACGTTGATGCTCGATTTTTTATCGCGCATGAGGATGCCGCCGTTGGCGCTGATTTCGCGCGGCCAACCGAGGTCAAGGAAGTAACGGATTGTATCGAAGAAGTGGACACACAAATCGCCGGTTTGGCCGTTGCTGAACTCGCGACAGTTACGCCACGACCGCGGGTGAATGCCGGCTTGATAGTCGCGCCACGATGCGGGACCAACGTACATGTCCCAATCGAGTGTTTCGGGCGGCGCGGTGGGCGGCGGGAAATCGCCAGGGGAGCCGAAGTAGGAGTGGATTTCGATGTGCGCGATTTTGCCGAGCTTGCCTTCGCGGATAATGCGATCGCGCGCTTCGAGAAGGTGCGGCGTGCTGCGGCGTTGTAAGCCCACCTGGGCTGTGCGATTGTATTTGCGAGCCGCGGCCACCATCGCCTGGCCTTCCACCACGTCGTAGCTGATCGGCTTTTGCACGTACACATCGGCACCGTGCTTGCAGGCTTCGACCATCGGCAAGCAGTGCCAGTGGTCGGGCGTGGCGATGAGAGCAATCTCAGGTTTTTCTTTGCTGAGTAACTCGCGGTAGTCGCCGAATGTGGGGGGACGTTTTTTCGACGGTTGACGCGTGGCTACCATGTCGGCGGCTGCCGAGAGCATGTTTGCATCGACATCGCACATGCCCACAACTTCGATGGGAGCCACTTGATTGAGGTGAAACAGGTCGGTTTTGCCGTACCAGCCGCTACCGATGAGCGCGACACGAAGCGGTTCATCTGCCGCGCCAGCAAATACTCGTGAGTTGAGCGCTGCGAACGAGATTGCACTAACACCCGCTTTAAGGAAGTTGCGTCGATGCATGTTGAAACCGCCTGCTTAGGATTATGCTAAAGGACCACCGAATAGAATTCAGTCTAAGGCACTCTAACAAAACCGGCGGGGACTGTCCCGATTTTGCGGAGTCTTCGCAGCAAAATGGGACTGTCTCCCTCTCTCAGACGGTTTTGTTAGAGTTCCTAAATGAATATCGAGTCGGATGAAACAATTTGTCTTCCCGCATAAAACAGGGTTGGTTGCGGCTCCGAAGGCGGTGGACTACGATCGCCAGGGTCGGGTATTTCAACTTCTCAACGCATGAGGGTGCTGACGTGAGCTTTTTTTCCTGTTCTGCTATTCAGGTACGGTGCTCGATCGTGGTTGTGCTGGGACTTGCGTGTTTAAGTGCGGCAAATAGTTGCGTTGCGGCGGAGAGCAAGGAGCAAGAAAAAGTGTTACGTCATGCCGTGTTTTTCAAGTTTAAGGACGGTACCCCGAAAGAAGATGTGCGGAAGGTCGTCGACGCGTTTCGGTCGTTGCCGGAAAAGATCGAAGAGATTCGTGGTTTCGAGCTGGGCGAGGTGTTGCCGGAGTCGGGAAGGAACGACGGCCTGACGCACGGTTTCTTTCTGACATTCGCAGACGAGGCCGGCAGGGCGACCTATTTACCGCATCCGGCTCACAAAGAATTCGGAAGCGTGTTACGGCCGCATTTGGATAAGGTTTTCGTCATTGATTACTGGGGCAAACCCGTTGCGGAACCACCCAAGCGGTCGTTGAAGCATGCCGTGTTTTTTAAGTTCAAGGAGGGAACTTCGGCAGAAGCAAAGAAACAGGTGGAAGAAGGGCTGTCGTCGCTGCCTGCCGAGATCGAGGAGATTAAAGCCTTCGAGTGGGGCACGAATAACAGTCCGGAGACGCATGACCAAGGATTCACTCATTGCTTCATGCTGACGTTTGATTCCGAAAAAGATCTGCAAACATATTCGGATCACCCAACTCATGTAGCAGTTGCTAAAGATTTGGTGCCGAAAATGGAGAAGATTCGCGTCATCGACTTCTTTGCCGATCAAGTGCCGATCCTCAAGAGCAACCAACAGGGCTCCTCCGCGCGAACCCCTTAGCGGCGGCGGCCACGCCGTCCAACCACAACACGCATAATTACAAACCAACAACCCCCTAAAAACGCACTAGAAGAGTTTATCGGAACCACGAAGACACCAAGAAGAATTACTGATTCAGGATTGCAGGATGGTGGATGCAGGAAGCAGGACTAAGCCATCCAGTTGGATATCCCTGCCCCCAGCATCCACTATCCCCCACCCTACCGCTTGCGGTTTAGCTCCCAACACTTTCTCTTCTCCGTGCCCTCCGCGCCTCCGTGGTTATCCCGAAAATCGGGATGTTATTATTGAGCCATTCTTCAGGTTACAACGCTATGGCAACTTATTGGGAAAAGTTCGTGGTTCCGGCCGATTCGCGAGTTCGACTTCGCGAGATCGATCCGAGTTACCATGGCCACTACGAGAACAGCGAGGCGGCCGCCGACGAATATCAGAAAAACCTGAAAAAGCTCGAAGATTTGCAGTATTTGTTGTACTCGCAACGAAAACATTCGTTGCTCATCGTGTTGCAGGGGCCAGATGCCGGCGGCAAAGACGGCGTCGTGCGCCATGTGATTACAGGCATGAACCCGGCTGGCGTTCGTGTGGTAAGTTTCAAACAGCCCACGGCCACAGAGTTGGCACACGACTTCTTATGGCGGATCCACTCTCAAGTGCCCGGCAAGGGCGAAGTGGCCGTGTTCAACCGCTCGCACTACGAAGATGTGTTAATCGTGCGTGTTCACGACTTAGTGCCGAAATCGATGTGGTCGACTCGATACGACCGGATTAACGACTTTGAAAAATTGTTGGTCGAACAGAACAATACAACCATCCTTAAATTCTACTTGTATATTTCCAAAGAAGAGCAACTCGATCGTTTCCGGGATCGACTCGAAGATCCGGCGAGAAATTGGAAAATCAGCGAGTCGGACTACACCGAACGCGAGCATTGGGACGACTACCTGTCGGCCTACGAAGACATTTTTAAAAAGACCAGCAAGAACCACGCGCCATGGTTTGTCATTCCTTCCAATAAAAAATGGTTCCGCAACCTGGCGATTTCGCAAATCATCGCAGAGACGCTCGAGAAGTTAAAAATGGAATCCCCAAAACCGACGGTTGACCTACCAATGATTCGCCAACAATACCACGCCGCTAAAAAAAAGATGCGCAGCAATAGTAAAAAGAAATAGCTCAGCAAACCCGGATCCATTGTGACAATACAATCGCCCCCGCTCGCGGTGTAACGCACTAATATTTCGCCCCGCCCCCACACCGCGACGGACTGGCCCGCTTCAGCGACCAGTAGCCCCCACGAATTGCGCTCGGGAATTCACCACAGAGACACCGAGTTTTTTGAACCACCAAGGCACAAAGCATTTGTAGGATGCAGGATGGTGGATGTGGGGAGCAGGGATAAGGCATTCAGCAGATACCCTGCGCACTGCATCTACCATCCTGCATCCTCAACCAATAATTCTTCTTCGCGTCTTCGTGGTCCCAAAACCTCTTCCGAATTCTTCTCCGTGCCCTCCGTGTCTCTGTGGTTAAATAATTCCCCGTGGCCGCAAATTCCTACTTGAAAACGCCCACCGAATATGTATATTCGTACACATACTAGTTTGCTCCCCTGTTAGCGGCGGCGGCCACGCCGTCCAACCACAACACGCCGTCCAATAAACAATCAACAACCCCAATACCTCAGCCCCCAGCCCCCGCACAACGCTCGCGGCTTAGCGCCTCCAACACGCCCCCCAACTCCCAACGACTTACACTTTAAACCCCACCCCTCAAAAAACCTGTCCCCTTCGAAGAAACTTGTCCCCTTCCGAAAAATACGCACCTTCCCCCGCCGCTCGCGGCTTAGCGCCCCCAGTACATAACCCAATCCACGCCCAAAGTCTAAAGCCCAACGCCAACCAACAGGAGAACAAGCACCCCAACAAGCAATTTGCAATTTGAATTTTTCACTTTGCACTTTGCAATAAAGCCTCCCCCGTACCCCCCCACCTTCTAAGTCCGTTTGCGGAGGGCAAGCAAGATCGCAACAAATACGGCTAAGGCAATGCATCCGCCGACTGCGAGCCAGACCCATGCTGGCAGTGATTCGAATAGGTTCTCGATAGCGAGCCACAGCGGCCCCGCTTTGTCGACGTTGTTTGTAGTTTGCATGGCCACAACCATAACGGATCATTGTACAGACATCAAAATGAGCCGAGCAACATGAGCTTGCCAGCCTACTAGCTGCGGAAGGCATTTGCCGTGCGTTGGTCTACCAAGGCTCGTGCCCAACCAGTTGTGGAAACTAATGCGGCACGCCAGTGTTGCCACATACTACACGGGCCAAACGCTCCCCGAGGGCGACGTTCTGGATATCCGCGACAAGGTCTCGTTGCTTGAGACTTATGCCAAGCATGATCGTGCGCCCGACCGTGATACCGCTGCTTGGCTTGGTCGCATCGATAACACGATTTACGACAAGCTCGCCGCGGGTGGATTGGTCGAACCAAGAGCAACCACAAAACGTGGCAAGCGGGCAACACTGGCAGCGTTTTTAGATAGCTATCTTGGTAGGCAACCGGATAAGAAGCGAACTACGCTCGTTTGCCTTCGACAGTGCCGCAATGACCTCGTGGACTATTTCGGCGCAGATAAGCCGCTGGCCGACATAACTGAGGGTGACGCCGAAGACTGGCGGAGCTGGCTGCGGCAAAAGCGCGTATCCCATCCCGGGCGCAAGAAATCGCTAACCGCACGAGCGAGCAAGACATCCCACCGCGATCGCAACAAAACCAAGCAGGAGCCGAAGCGATTGCAAGAGAACACAATTCGCCGTCGCTGCGGTCGGGCCCGGCAGCTATTCCAAGCTGCGGTGCGCCATCGGCTGATTGGCCGAAACCCGTTTGCCGAGCTAAAAGGCGTGAGCGTACTGGCGAACAAGAGCCGCGATTATTTCGTTACCCGTGATGAAGCGGATAAGGTCATCGAGGCCTGTCCGGACAATCAATGGAAGCTGTTATTCGCCCTAAGCCGCTACGGTGGCTTGCGCTGTCCCTCCGAGCATCTTGCCTTGCGATGGTCAGACATCGACTGGGAGCGGGGCAGGGTAGTTGTACGCTCGCCCAAGACCGAGCATCACGAAGGGAAAGAGCATCGCGTGCTGCCCCTATTCCCAGAATTGCGTACGCACCTGGAAGCGGTACGCGACGAAGTAAACCCTGGCATCGAGGTTCCGCTAAGCACCCCCGTTATCACGCGCTATCGAGACGTAAATGCGAATCTGCGCACTCAACTGCTACGGATAATCGCCAACGCGGGCTTAGCTCCGTGGCCAAAGCTATTCCAGAATCTTCGAGCCAGTCGGGCGACGGAGCTTGCTACCGAGTATCCCGGCCATGTTGCAGCCGCCTGGCTGGGGCATAGCGTTGACGTCGCCAAGCGCCATTACTGGCAGGTGACGGACGCCGATTTTGATAAAGCGGTGCAAAATCCGGTGCAGTCATACGTCGTAAGGAGCACCCAAGGCGACGTTGTAAAAGTGCCCATTAGTGCAATTACCGATACTTACGACGTGTTACGACTACTGACTGGATGTACAGTGGCCGAGGCGGGAGTCGAACCCGCACGGGGGTTACCCCCCAACGGATTTTAAGTCGTGGGTGTACACGCGGATAGGTAACCGTTAGATTTCAAGCACTTGTTTCCATGCGTACATCATCCTGCATTTAGTGGCACGCATTCGACGTTAGGTAACAATATAGGTAACACAAGCCAACTCAGCCGACTACTCCTCGGTGTTGCCTGCACCGTGGTCGTTTCATCTTCGCGGACGGCACGGGCGGGCAGGTTGGGTGGAGACATTCTGATGGGCGATTCACCGTATTCGGAAATTCGCGATGCAGCGTCATCGGTTATTTATTCACGCGCTGGCGTCTTTGCCGTAAAACTGGTTCAGTTGTGCGCGAAAGGGGCTAAAGAGTCTGAGTTCGACAAGTATTATGCGTTGCTAACTCACTGTCGAAACAAGCTCGACGAGGTGTATACCTCCGAAGTAACAACGATGTTAGGCGGCCTGCCGAATGCTAACCACGGATGCGGCGGGATGGTGGCAGCTAACCAACTCGAACTGGATTGTAGGATAATAAGCCGTGCTATCCGGCTAATTGAGCGGCACGGTTCAGCGAGGCAGTGGGAGAACCTTGCTTCCGAATTGTCAGACCTCGTCGGAGATACGCCCGACACTGGGAAGTTGTCACCACAGTTCGCGCTCGAAGATTATGCAGATATCGAATTCGACAATGGTACTGACTCAGCATTACGCGAGGTGCTAGGCGCTATTAAAGATGGCAGCGTGGCATACCCAAGCTCACCTAAAGCCCCGGCGTTTCCGATGCTCGCAAAAAAACTATATCGCCGTCTCAATATGAGTGAGGACACACTGGGCAGAATCGTGATTGCGGCGGGTGTAAAACACGAGAGTCGGAAGCCATACGATGCTCTTCAAGTTGCAGCCGTTTGTGAGTTTATTATCTCGAATCCTACGCATCAGAAATTCGTTGAAGCTGCTGAAGGATTACTGAAAGAAGCCCGCAATGATACCGCATCTATCCCGCATTAGTGCCGCTTGCCCGCATCTATCCCGCAAGCGGTTTTTTTCTTTTCTGCATCGCACTTTCATCGGCTAAAAACGCACGAAGTTACTGATGTCGCTAACGGCGACGGAACACAGAACTTTGGAGCATCTTCAATGTCGACCGTCTCTACGAGGGTTCCCACCTTTATTGCACCCGAGAGGCTCTACGCCCTGAAGGGCTTCATTGCGGCTTCCGGGGTCAGCGCTACTCGCCGACGCGAAGCGAGTCAGCGAGGCATCGTATTGCTGACGATAGAAGTCGGACGCCGCAAATTCGTCCGCGGCCATGACGCGATTGAGTACATCGAAAAACTAGCACAATTACCTAGCCATGAGTAGGCAACCCGATTCCGTTCGCCGACTCCACCAACTAACCGCGGCCTTACTTCGCGACACACTTCGCCGTCAACGCGAACGCTCGCGTGCAGGTGGCCGACGGTGCCGCGGCGGTGACAAGTAAACCACATTCCGGCACATCGCCGGTTCAACCCGAAAGGAACTTTTATGACTGTCAACGCGAAAGCAGCTCCGCCAAAACCACTGACCAACGGAACAGAAACGATGACCACGGGTACCAGACCAGCGACGAAGATTGACCTGGCCCAAATGCTGGGAAGGATTCAGGGGCAAATCGAGGCCAAATTCGATCACATGACCGATGCACGGTTGAGCAGGCAACGCACCGCCTCAACAAACAAATCCCGCGAGCAAGTCGCCTTTGAACGGGGCCTGACGCTCGATGAGAGCGAAGCCATCGAAGAGGTGATGGTCGCAATCGGCGAATATGTGGCAAACGCGCGTAGCTTGCGTTTGCCACTATCGAGTTATGTGCTGACGACGCTGATCGATGAAGGCAAGATCGCTGGCATTGAGTTTGGTTGTGACACGCTGGAAGCGTACAGCCCGGCATTGGCACGTGGCCTGCAAAAGCTCGATGAGCGATTCCCGATTCTGAACCCGCTGGCACCAGTCAACGAGGTGGCATTTGGCTGATCTTCTGTTCGCGCCATGTGCCCGTCGATCTACGAGGCTCTTTTATTTCCTCTGGTTCCAGCTTCGTAGTGGGTAACGGTTTTCGGCGCGAGTTCCCAGCGTGGTGCCGGTTTGAACAGTGTGCTGGCACCACGCTTTTAACACCCATGAAAAAACCCGGCCACGCGCTACGACACACGCGACCGGGTTAGATAAACGAACAGATGAAGCATACCACGCCGCCACCATTGAAAGCAAATACCCTGCTCGATGCCGCGATCGAACTAGGGAGAACCAATCCGACTGCGGCAGAAATTGCAACGATGCTCATGCGGCGTCGGCAACTCGCGGCAGAAGCCGCCGGTAAACTCATCATTCGCTCAACACGGAAAGGGCAGCGATGACGAGCGTAGAGGCGATTCCCCGAGCACCTGATTGCGAGCGAGCTTTGGTACGCATGCTGATGCGGTGCCCTTCCGAGGCTGCCCCACGCATCTTCTCGAAGATTGCACCTCGCACGGATATTACATCGCCGCTCGAACGCGAGATCATCGAAGCATTTGGCCAAGTCTATCGCGACACGGGCGCGGCCGATCCATTGCAGGTCGTCAAGCTGCTGGACGGCAACAAAGAGCTTGAAGGTGAGCCATCTGTAAGCGTTCTACTGAGCTACGCCGAGCACCACGGTTTGGACGGTGAAAACGACTTTGAATCACTAGCGTTTCTCGACGGCCGCATTGAGGAAATCCTGTCGCGTCGACGCAAGCGACAACTCATCGAGATCGCCGAATCCGCTCAGGATGCTGCCAGAAATGGTCACAGCCCCGAAGACGTCGTAAAACTGCTGACGGCCGACCTGGAAGACATTCGACGCGAAATCAGTTCGACCAAGCGACCATTCACCGCGATCAGCGCCGCCGAATTTGCCAGCACATCGTACGAACTGAATTATCTCGTTCCCGGCTTATTGGTTGAGGGCCAACCGACGATCGCTGCGGCTTCCAAAAAGGGGATGAAAACCAGCGTCCTCATGGATTACACGATCGCCCAGGCAGCCGCCGGCCATTTCCTTGGTTTCTTCCCTGTTGCCGAATCGCGGCGCGTGTTGTTTTGCTCGGGGGAATCTGGGCTCGCCACCCTCAAGGAAACCGCCCTGCGTCAATGCGCTGCTGCAGGCTACAACCTCGCCTCGCTCAATTTGTCGATTTCGACCGACCTGCCGAAGTGCGGCCACGGTGACAACCTCGAAGACTTTCGCACGTTCATCGCCGACGAAGGTGCCGAGGTGGTCATCGTCGACCCCGCTTATCTTTGTTTTCCGGCTGCCGACGCTGGCAACGTGTTCGCGCAAGGTGAGTTACTTCGCGGCTTGAACGACGTGATCGCCGAGCAGCGTGCCACGCTCATTCTCGTCCACCACACGAAGAAGTTGGTGGCCGATCCATACGGCCATCCTGAGCTTGAGAACATCGCCTGGGCGGGTTTCCAGGAATACGCCCGTCAGTGGTGGTTGCTTGGTCGTCGCGAGCCATACCGGCCAGGTAGCGGTTTTCATCGTCTGTGGCTCTCTGTAGGCGGTTCTGCGGGGCATGGCAACCTGTTCGCCGTCGACATCGACGAAGGCACCTACGAAACGATCGGCGGTCGTTACTGGCACGTGAATGTGCAGAAGGCTTCCGAGGCAATTGAGAACGCAGAACGTCGCAAAGAGGATGCCAAGACCGAGTTGCAACAGAAGCAACTCAATGAGGATCGTGAGCGTGTTTGTCGGCTCTTGGCGAAGCATCCGGAGGGTAAATCGAAGACCTTCATCCGCGACCATTGCGGTGTGTCTAGCCGACGGTGGCCAGCCACATTCGCGGCCATGTATGAGGCCGATGAACTGGTCGAATGCGAGGTCCAAATCGGCAACAAAAAGCTTCCGGTGACCGGTTACAAACTGACTACGGAGATTGTGTAAATGTCCCAAACTCAACCACCAGTATCACCCGTTTCATGCAGTCGTTTCAGCGTTGCGACTCATGCCACCAGCAGCAGTCGTCCCGGGGGCCCTTATAGGGCCCCGGGCGGTGCGCCTGGTGGTCGGGCAAATGGGACCACTCGTAACAACTCGGAAGTGATACGGCTGGTCGGTGTTGGTGGGCAACACTCGGCGCCAATCGGAGTTTCAACGCGTGATGTCTCGGACTCCCAGCGTTGCCAAGTCGAGCTTGCCGAGTTCGAAGCAGAGCGTCGGCAACTCGCGGGCAGCGAGGAAACGGTGCCCTGGTAGACCCTCACCAGTCTCGAAGAATTCGCACTCGGATCAGCACCAA